>JBKHHU010000153.1:0-8460 GCA_046539045.1 Phycisphaerae bacterium | reverse complement strand
AGGACGAGGATCGCACCCAGGCCGAACATGGAGAGCATGAACACGAGAATCGTAAAGTACAGTAGAAATCCTTACTTGTGACGTGCCTTGGCGGAGCGTTCTGGCGGAACGCGTGAGCGGTGTTCCGGCGAAATCGCATTTACATCCGCAGCTTCGGCCACCTATATTGCATCGGTGACCCGCAGAAGGTTTAGTACGCTGTCCGATCTGCACCACGACGAATAACCGAAAGGAGTCCGAGTGAACAATCTGTCGGCAGGCAAACCACGTGCGACCCTCCGGGCGGGGGTGTGCGAAATAGATATTACACCGGATCGCTCGCTGGAACTTGGCGGCGGGGCGTTCGGCCGGTCAACGGGTGTGATGCATCCGATCTTCGCCAAAGCCGTGATGCTGCAGAGCGATGGCGCCCGGGTGATGCTTATCGGCTGCGACCTGCTGGGAATGGACGCCGAATGCGCAACCGGCATGCGCCAGGCGGTGGCGATGGCGACGGGTCTGCCGGCCGCCGCGATCCTCTTGGCGTGCACACACACACACAACGCGCCCGCGACCGTCTGGTTGCGGAACTGGGGCAGCCCCGATGCCGAGTATCTCCGCTGGCTGGAGAAACGGATCGTCCTCGCCGCCACTCAGGCTGCCGATCGGGCGGCGGAGTGTCGTCTGCGGCTGATCACGACGCGGTGCGAGGGATTGACCACGAACCGATGCTCTGATGACCCGCAGCTGGCCGATGATATGCTGACGGCGATGGAAGTGCTGGATGCCGAAGAACATACGATGGCATGGGTCGTCAACGTGGCCTGCCATCCGGTGAACCTGCACAAGAGCGGCCGGATTACCCCGGATTTTCCGCATTACCTCCAGGCGCAGTTGCGGGAGGCCGGCGGCGGGGAGTTCCCGGTCCTGTTCTTCCAGGGAGCGTCGGGAGATCTCCTGCCGGCCAACTTCGACGGCAAACCCCGGGAAGAGGACGCCGCCCACACAGGCCGGCGCATCGCCGAGTGCCTGCAGGCGGGAGAGCCCGAGCCGGTATCAGGCGAGGCGCAAGTATCAGCGGCGTCCGTAGATGCGCCGATGCCGCTCCAACCGTTGCCTGCGGAAGAAGATCTCCAGGAGATCATCGACCGGCGCGAGCCGGAACTGGCGAAAATCACCGATCCGAGCCCGACCAACTGGAAATGGACCGGACACAAAACCGCCGTGGAATGGGCGCGCGAAGCGCTGGACGCCCTCCTCGACGATCAGCCGGAAACGCTGGATATCCCCCTTCAGGCGATTCGGATCGGGCCGCTGCGGGTCCTCGCCGTCCCCGGGGAGTTGTTCAGCGAAATTGCGATCAGGATCCGCCGCGAAAGTGACGGGCCGCTGATGATCGTCACCCTCGCCAACGGCTGCGAGGGCTACCTCCCCACCGCGGAGGCGTACGATCGCGGGAGCTACGAAGCGGTTCACGCGCCGCGACATATCGGATTGCGGTCGTTCGCGCCGCACGTAGGTGATGTCCTGGCCAGCGAGGCCGCGAAGCTGCTGCAGCGGGTCGCTCGCTAGAGTCTTCACACTACTCGGCGGAACAGGACAGTTGGCAGGATGTGACTATTCCATGGCGGACAGGTGGGAAATCGGAGTTTTCCGAGAAAAAGTGCGATGTGACCAGCTGTCCTGTGGATAACTCCTCGCACCCGGAGACCGATCAGACCTTCCCGGCCGACGGGCAGTGTTCGGCCATCGGGCACGCCCCGCAATCGGGTTTCCGGGCGGTGCAGATATTCCTGCCGTGGAAGATCAGCAGGTGGCTCCAGTCGATCCACTCCTCCTCCGGGACCAGTTCCATCAGATCCTTCTCGATCCGGGCGGTATTGGCCTTTTTGGCCGAGGTCAGTTTCAGGCGAATACTCAGCCGCGCCACATGGGTATCGACGACGATGCCTTCCGCCTTCCCGTAAGCAACGCCCAGAACAACGCTGGCCGTCTTCCGAGCCACGCCGGGCAGGGCGGTCAGCTCCGCCATCGTGTCGGGGACCTTCCGATCGTGGCGCTCGACGATTGCCTTGCAGGACTCGATGAGGCTCTTGGTCTTGTTGCGGAAGAACCCCGTCGACCGGATCTCCTGCTGAAGCTCCTCCGGATCCGCTTCAGCGAAATCCCCAGCCGTGCGATACTTCTCGAACAACCCCGGGGTGACCTTGTTAACCCGCTCATCGGTGCACTGGGCGGAGAGAATGGTAGCGACCAGCAGTTGCAACGGGCTGTCATGGTTCAGCGCGCATTCTGCCTCGGGGTAGGTTCTCTTGAGGAGGGGGATAACTGCCTGTACCCGCTCGCGCTTACGCTTCTTGGGCTCCCTCGGCATGTACTGCTCCTGAACGGCTTGGTTCGCGGGCGAGGAATTCGCTTACGCGTCGGGCGGCTTTCCTGCCGGAATCGATGGCGGTAGCGACGTATGTCGGGCCGCTGATGAGGTCACCGGCAGCGAAGACGCGTTTGTGGTTGGTGCGGAATTCGCTGACGCCCGCTGCGGCCTGGTCGGGCAGTTCCAGTCCGAGCTGCTCGGCGATCGCCTGGGGCATCTGGGAGCGGAAGCCCATCGCCAGGAGGACCTTATCGGCAGGCACCTCGAAGGCGGTCTCGGGCAGCGTCTTCATCACCGGTCCCTTGCGGGACGGCACCCACTCAACTTTAGAGGCCTTCAGGACAGCCGAGCCGTTATTGTTCTCGAACCGCTCCGCCGCGACGGCCCACCAGCGTTTGATCCGCTTGGCCTGGTCTTCCGGGAGCGTCTGCGAACTCAGTGCGGGGCTCTGATCTTCCGGGAGAATCTCCAGTTGATGGACCTCGCGGGCGCCTTGGGCAAGGGCGGTTTCCACGCAGTCCTCACCGGTCAACCCACCACCGACGACCACCACGGCCTGGTCCTGCACGGAAATCTCCTCGCCGTTGACATCCTTGCCCGCCGCCTTGCGGTTGGCCTGGCGGAGGAAGTCCATGGCGAAATGCACCCCGTCGCGGTCCCTGCCCGGCAGATCAAGGTCGCGGCCTCGGGAGGCGCCCACGCACAGCAGCACCGCGTCGAACTCGTCGGTAAGTCGGTTGGCGGGCATGTCCCTGCCGATCTCGACACCGGTCCGGAACGTCACGCCTTCCGCCTCCAGCTGCCGGAGCCGCCGATCGATCAGCGACTTCTCGAGACGGTGATCGGGGATCCCGTACCGCAGCAGCCCGCCGATAGCGTCGTCCCTTTCAAAGACGGTCACGTCGTGCCCTTCGCGCGCCAGCTGCTGAGCTGCGGCCAGCCCCGCCGGCCCGGAACCGACGATCGCCACGCTTCGCCCGGTCTTCCTCTCTGCCGGGAGCGGCTTGACCCAGCCCTGCTCGAAGGCCCGGTCGACGATCTGCTTCTCGACGTCCTGCACCTGCACCGGGTATTCGCTGAAACCCTGCTTGCAGGAATCCTGGCAGAACGCCGGGCAGACCCGCGCGGTAAATTCGGGGAAGTTGTTCGTCTGGTGCAGCAACTCGGCTGCCTCCCGCCAGTTTCCCTCGTACGCCAGGTCCAGCCAGGTCGGAATCGCGTTGCCCAGCGGGCAGCCGCTTTCGGAGCAGACCGCGTTCATGCAGTCCATGCACTTGGGCGAGCCGAGCCTGCGGGAGGCAGTGCAGTATTCGGTCTTGCTTGCCCAGGCGAATTCCTGCACGCGGTCGAAGTACCGCCGGCGGAAGTTGACCTTGTCCTGGAACCAGCCGGGCAGCCTGCGGAGGAACTTCATGCGCTTGAGAAGCTTCAGCATCCACGGCCAGGCGGTGAGGTTCAGGTTGAACTTCAGCCGCCCCAGTTGCATCCGCTCGTGGATGTGGAACTTGTAGCTGATGCTGTCGCCGTTGCGCGGGTTGACGTTGTAGCGCTCCCGGTCGCGGGCGAGTTTGTCCGGGCTGGTGTGCAGCTCAGCCACGAACACCGGGTCCTTGATCAGCATCGCCTTGGCCAGGTTGTGGATGATGGCGCGCGTGGCGGCATGGCCCATGAGGGCATCGTCTTTGTCGTAGACGGTCCTGATCGCCTCGGCGTACCGGCGGGCGTAGTCGATCCCGCCCCAGCGAAGGCAATCGTAGAGGCGGACGACGATATCCCGCTTGAGTTTCTCATCCAGCCCGCCGGCGTGGCCGATCGTCTCGGCAGCCAGCTCGCGGAGCTGGTCTGCGAGCATCTGTCCCTTGCGGAAGCGGCGGATGGTGTAGCGGCACTTGTCCTCGAGGGTTTCGCGCCAGCCGGTCCGTTGTGGCGGGCCCTGAAACAGCTCCGGGCTGACCACGAACTTCCGGCCCATGTTGAACGCGTAGAGATTCTTGCGGAAATCGGCCCGGATGGTGTCCTTGATCGCCCAGGCGATCGAATGGAACGAAACCGGGATCAGCCCCTTCTGGAAGGCGAACCCGAGCATCATCACGTTGGCGTAGACCTTGCTTCCGAGGTAGCGTTCGCAGATCCGCGAGAGATTGCGGGCCAGGAAGTCGTCCTCGCGGGTGGACTGGCGGATCATCGCTTCCAGCTCGGCTGGGTCGAAATCTTCCTGCTTGCCCATCACGTTGGTGATGGTCTGGACCTTGTCGGTATTGATCACCGCGGCGGTGGTGTCCTTGGAGGCGATGCGCGACCGGCCTTTCGGGTCCAGTGCGCGGGCCGCTTCGAGAATGTCCACACCGATGAGCAGATTGGCCTTGCCGAACGGGATGATCGCGGTTGGGGCATCTTCGCTGGTCTGGGAATAGACAATCTGGGAGACGACTCCACCGTTGCGGATCGCCAGGCCCTTCTTGTCCAGGTAGATGACGTTGTAGCCTTCCTTGTGTCCGGCCCGGACGAGGATCTGCGTCCCAACACCGATTCCCATCCCGCCGACACCGGTCAGGCAGACCCGCCAGGTCTTGTCGGTCTGCACCTTCGGCGGTTCGGGGATCTCGTCCAGCTGCAGCTCGGGCACCTTCGTTCGCGGCGGGTTCTTCCGCTTGACCGTCACGGTCTCGAACGCGCTGCAGGCGCCGACACGCTCGCACGCACCGTCGGCGACGCAACTGGTCAAGCTGGTCGACATCTTCTTGCCGTAGTCGGTCTCCACGTGCATCAGTGCAGGACAGCCGGTCATCTCGGTGCAGCTGAGGCAGAAGCGGCAGACCTCCGGGTCGATGTTGACGTACTCCTTGCGGGGCAGGTAGCCCTTCTGCTTGCGGAGTGCCCGCTCTGCCCGGCGGCGACGGCGGCCTTCCGTGATGGCGCATTCCTTGGTGGCGATGATGACCTTCACGCCTTCATCAAGGAACGCGTGCTCGAGCAGCTTGCGGTATTCCTTCTTCTCGGTCGGGTCGGCGCGGGTGATCAGCGACTCGGTGGTCCCGGCGATCCCGCGGACAACGTCCTCAATGTCCTGCTGCGGAGTCGGGTTGCCCAGCACGTCGTAATCGGTCCCGGGCGTGGTCTGGTGGCCGGTCATCGCGGTGGTGGAGTTGTCCAGGATGACGAACGTAATATCCTGGCCGAGCTTGATCGCCTGCGAGATCGCCAGCTGCCCGCTGTGGAAGAAAGTGGAGTCGCCCATGAAGACGACTTCCTTGTTGCGGATGAGCTTGTCGTTCCCGACGCCCGTCCCACCGCCCAGGCCCATGCCCGACAGGTCGTGCATCAGCTCGTCGTTGGGCGGGAACATCAGCATCGTATAACAGCCGATGTCGCCGTGGAACATCAGGTCCATCGGTTCGGCACTGTACTTCTTCTGCATGTACAGCGGGTTGCGGAACGCCTTCTTGATCTCCAGGCACAACTCGGAGCTGTCGCGGTGCGGGCAGCCCGGGCAGAAACCGGGCAGACGCGGCGGGACGGAGCCGACGTCCAGCCGCTCGGTGCTGTCGACGACGGCCAGCTCGCGCTCAAGCGATTCCACCCCGGGCAGACTGACCGTGGAACTCTCCGAAGCGATCCGCTCCAGCAGGGGAGCAAGGCGTTCGATCAGGATCGACGGGTGCAGCCCTCGCGTGGAGGGGATGCCCTTGAGGCCCTTGGGGAACTGCTTGCCCCATAGCTCCACGCCGGCGGCGGGGCCGTCGGTCTGGCGGTCGCCGAGGACCACGTCGCGGACATGGTCTTCCAGGAAGCCGCGCCGCTCTTCAATGACCACGATGCGCTCGCACATCCCCGCCAACTCGCGGATCATGGCTGGGTCGGCGGGGTAGCTCAGGCCGAACTTCAGGACCGGAAGCTCCCCGCGCAGGTCCAGTTCGTCCATCGCCTGCAGCAGGTACGCATACGCCAGGCCGCTGGTGATGAACCCGACGGGCTTCTTCTCGCCCGAGGCGGCGAAATCGATGCGGTTGAGCCCGAGCTGCCGGGCGGCGTCCATGGCCCGCTGGTGCCGATCGGTGAAGCTCTCTTCCTGCGTCCAGGTTCGCGGCGGCAGGAGGACGCGCTTGTCCAGCGGGATCGATTTGGTTTCCAGGTCGAACGGGTTGTTGATGTTGTGTTCGGGGTACTGGTTGGGGCGGCACTGCACCGAGCCCCCGCCGTCGGCGAGGTTGGTGGTGACGATGTACCCGACGAACAGCTCGCTCATGCGCGAGAGCTTGAAGCTCAGGTCAACCTGGTCCTTAACTTCTTGCGGCGTGCTGGGTTCGACCGTGGGGATATACAGATGCTTGGAGATGTAGCGGCTGTCGGAGGGCACCTGCGTCGAGTCGCTCCACGGGTCGTCGCCGTAGAGGACGATGGCCCCACCTTCGGGGTGAGCCCCAGCCAGATTGCCCAGTGCCAATGCGTCGGCAGCGACGTGAACGCCGACGGATTTCATCCCGATCATCGCGCGCATGGGAAGCGTCTGCGTGCCGTTCAGCATGGCCGCAGCGAGGGCTTCGTTATTGTTGATGACCGCGCGGATTCCCTTCTCGCTCAGCAGGTCCTTGATCTGGGCCATGCAGTCGAAGTACCCGGCGATCGGCGAGCCCGGATAGCCGCCAAGCAGGTGGCAGCCGCCCTCGGCCTCCAACGCGCCTTTCACCAACAACTCATTACCAGTAAAGATTTCCGGGCCGTCGCCCGTGAGAAATCGTGGGTCTACTTTCATAACCCGCCATTGTAGGAAAACGCCTTACGCAGACCCAATCAATTTTCGGCCGGCGCCGGGCAGTTTTAAGCGTCCGCGCAGCGGCCGAAATTCGGAAATCGGGGCCTCGCCGGTGGGGAAAATGCCCCGAAAAACCCCCGTCTGGACCTGTCGTAACCTACGGAAAACTGCGTAAAAACGGGGACGCGTGGACGGCAGAAAAGCGTCCCGAACGTAACATATTGGTGCCGAAGTCACTTATGAGGCGCTTGCCCGGCAAGACCCCGTCCCGGACGCGCCGCGCGCTTCGTAATTCCTACTCTTCCGGTCGGGCCGGAGGGTCGACCAGCCTCGCCAGTTCCACCACAGGTCAATGGGAGGGCCGCGGCCGGTTCGTATCGATCGGCGACCACGAAGCGAGCGACGGGGGTTCTATGAGCTACTTGGGCTCGCCGTCGTGGCGGTGGTGGGGGGAGTGGCCCCAATGCAGCTTGGTACTGAGCGTGCGGAAGAACGGCCGGCCCGGGTGCGGCACGATGAGCGCACCGTGTTGGGCCCGACGGACTTCCACCGTTTCCCCCGGCGACAGCGAGCAGGACAGCTGCCCGTCGATCAGCACCCGCGTGCCCGGATTGATGCGATGGGCCTCGATCTGGATCGGCTTGCCGCTGCCGACCACGATCGGCCGCATCGACAGCGAATGCGGCGCCACCGGCGTGATCGCCAAGGCGTCCAGGCTCGGCTCGAGGATCGGTCCGCCGCAGGACATGTTGTACCCGGTCGAGCCGCTGGGCGTCGCAACCACCAGGCCGTCACCGAGATAGCGTGCAACCTCGTAGTCTTCCTGGTTGACGTGAACGTCGATCATCCGAAACGGCTCGCCGGCGCAGATGGCTACATCGTTGGCCGCGGGGCTGCTGAATCGCGGCTTGTCGTCCGTCCCTGTATTGGCAATCGTTACCTCGAGCATGATCCGCTCGATGGGCTCGATCTGCCCGTGGAGAATCTCATCCAGATGCTTCTTGAAGTGCGGGACGTTGAACTCGGCCAGGAAGCCGAGCTTGCCCATGTTCACCCCCAGCAGCGGCACGCCCATCCCCGCCAGCAGCCGGGCGGCACCAAGCAGCGTGCCGTCCCCGCCGAAAACGATGCAAAGGTCGGCCGCGTCGGCACTTGCGGGCAGGCCCGTCCGCTCATCCGAGACCGCCAGAACCTCCGCCCGCTCGGCGATAAACGGCCGCAACCGCTCGATATGCTCATGCACATTGGGCTTCTCGGGATTCAGCAGAATCAACACGCGTTTGGCCGATGTGGGCATGTGCGTATCCTACCCCAGCCACTGCCGATGCGCCAACAAACTACCGAAAATCCCACG
>JBKHHU010000021.1:0-26076 GCA_046539045.1 Phycisphaerae bacterium | reverse complement strand
TTCCTCGTGGACGAGGGCTTCCGCTGGGAGGAGCTGTGGACTCCCCGGCTGGCGCTGGAATCGCTGGGCGTGCCGACGGAAGTAGCCGCTCCGAAGGTGGGGCGGGTGCATGTCCAGAAAGGTCGGGAGCAGGTCTACGATGCCCAGGCCACCGTCGCGCTGGCCGACGTCGACCCGGACAACTATGCCGGGCTGGTCATCCCCGGGGGAACCAGCGTGCAAAGCCTGATTGGCAATGCGGAAACCACGAGAATCTGTCGAGCGTTCATGCAGTCCGGCAAACCGGTCGGTGCGGTCACCGAAGCGCCCGGCCTGCTGATGCAGGCGGGGCTGCTGGAGAACCGGGTGATCGCCTGCTACTTCGCCGTGGCCAATCAGAATCCGGAAGCCTGGAAACAGGGCAGGTACGGCAAGTACCTGGAACAGCCGGTCGTCCGGGACGGGAATCTGATCACGTGTCGCCATCCGCGCGAAATCAACCACTTCGCCAAGACCTTCGCCTACAGGGCAGCCGGGGACGAGGGACGCGAAGCCACCGAGGGACGGCACAAGATGCTGCTGGTCGGCAGCGGGATGGAACCTCACGACGCACGGACGTTGACGACCATCGGAAGGCTGCTGGGCATCTGGGTGCATGCTCTGGACGAGAAGCACCTGCCCGGGCAAATCAAGACCGGACGGCTGACCCCCAAGAACTACTCGTCCATCTTCTTTGTCGATGGGCAGCGCGGTCCGGAGAAGATGATGGCCATCGAGGGCTTTGGCGAACTGATCGACAGCTTCCGCATCGCCAAAAAACCGGTCATCGCCACGCCCAAAGCCGCCGAGGCACTGAAAAAGGCCAAGCTGCCGGAGGGGCTGACCGAGGTGCCTTCCGACTTCCACAAAGCCAGCCCCATCGCGATCAAGATGACGCTGGACAACCCGCTGCCCGAGCATCGCCGGCGCAAGCGGCCTCGCAATCCGAAGCTGCCACCCATCATCGGTCTGCTGTTGACCGACGGACGGTTCGATGCGAAAGCCTACTCCGCCGTCACCGCCCGCCTGCGGATGATGGGCCACCCGGTGGTCCCCCTCGGCGTGCAGGGCGGCTTCATCAAAAGCACAGAAGGCGTGCCCGTAGCCGTCAAGCCGTTTACCGATTTCGAGAATCTCGGCAAGCACGGGATCACCATCGTCGGCTCGCAGGTCAAGACGATGGGCAGCGAAGTGGCCGAGGTCGTCAACCAGCTCCAGCCACTGGCGGCACTGGCGGCGGCAGACAAGACGTTCAGCCCGCCCGGAGGGCAGTACCCCGTGGCTATCGCGATGCACGACAATTTTGACGACCGGGTCTACGCAGCACTGCGGGCCCACTTCCAGCTGGCGGGCAAGCCGTCTGTTGTCATCGCCGACAAGCCGGGCAAGCTGACCGGGCTCAACGGTACGGTGGTCAACGTCGACGCGACGTATGAAAACGGGAACCTGAAGCTCGCCAAGGACGCGATCATCGTCGCTCCGGGCGGGATCTGGCCGGAACCGGCTCGCCCGCCGCGCCTACGCGGGAAGAATGCCAAGAAGAACGAGAAGGAAGAAGAGCTCGACCCGGACGAGATCCGCGAGAAATGGATCGTTGACCGGTGGAAGAACGGTGCCATCTTGATGCTTTTCGGGATGGACAGCCTTGTCATCGGCAGACACCGGGAATTCCGCGGCAAGTACTTCTCCGCACCGGATCAGATGAGCTGGTCGTTCGGCCGGTTTGGCGCTCGATACCATCACCGAGACCCGGTCACCAAATCCGGGCCTCGAATCATCACCGCCGAGACCTTCGATCAGGTGCATCAGGCCCTTTGGACGCTGGAGGAGAAGAACAAGCCCGAGCACATGCAAAAGAAGAAGTAATCCGGGCGCGATCCCGGCCCCGTTTCCGGCCGCTATGGGTCGGACTCCGCTCGGATATCTTCCAGTCTGCGCTTCACCCGCTGTTCAGCCGCTGCATCTCCTCTATCTCCGTCAAGCACCCGCGCCCGTTCGCGGCTCGGACATGTTCGATTGTGTGCGGTAGAGGGTTTTATATGTCGACGGAGAGGTGCCGCCCCTGACGCGGGTGGACGTGTACGTGTTGAAGGAAAACCGGCGACCGACCGGTGGCCTCAAGCCGGCCGGCACGCTCAAGGGGAAGAAACCCAGCGAGGAAGTGGCCGTCGGGGCGAAAGACATCCTCTACATCGTGGCAACCAATGCGGCATACAAGCCGGCGGCCGTGAAGGTCCGCGTCTCGGCCGGGCTGGATTTTCGCATCGAGCCGGCCGGGGTCGATACGCTCCAGCCGCGACAGAAGATCACGTTCCAAGCCGTCTCCGACTCCCTGCCGAAGACGATTCTTCCCAGCCGCCTGAAGGTGCGCTGGACGCCGGTGCACGGCATGCGAGAGAGCACGCCAATCGAAACGCGCGGGGCCGGTTTCGAGTCCGAATACGAGTACGCGTGGCTCTTCAAGGGCGACTACACGCTGCTGGCCGAACTGCTGGACGAGGGAAAGCCGATCGCCACCGCGAAACTTCCCGTGAAGGTCCTCCCCGCCGATGAGCCGAGCATCACCCTCGAAGCTAGAAGCATTACCGTCCCAGCCGGGCGGGAGTTCTCTGTCTCCGCCAGCGTGGACAATGCCCCCAAGGGCGCGATCTATCAGTGGCAGGTCAACTACAGCAAATCGATCGAGACCAGCGACCCGCAGTGTAAATTTACGCTTCCCTCCGCAGGCCAGGCCAAGCTCAAGGTCAAGATGATCGCCCCCCAGCCGCGTCGCGTGCTGGCCGTCGACACGTGCAGCCTGACCGTCGAGCCGGGCACCGACCTGGTGTGGATCGAACAGCACTTCACCCGGAATGGAGAGAAACTTCTCGCCCGCCGCTACCAGGTGTTCCGTGGCACCTACACCAAGCACGGACAATGGCTGGAGTACTACTGCGACGGAAAGCACGACGGCGAACTGAAACAACGAAAGGCCTTCGAAAACAACGTCTGCCGCAAAACTGAACAGTTCTATGCCGACGGCTCGCCTAAGCAGACCGAGCATTTCGATAAAGAGGGAGAGCGTCACGGAGAGTGCACCGCGTACCTTGCCGACGGCAGGCGGGTGATGCTGACAACCTGCCGCCACGGCACAAAGCACGGTCCCTACGAAATGCTGTATTCCCGTGGAAACACCTACGTGCGCCACAGCGGACGCTATGTGGACGGTGAAATGGCAGGCACGCTGACGCTGCATAGCGGAAACATCAAGACCGGCAGGAAGTATCTCTGGAAGAGCCAGGAGCACTTCGACGGCAAACGCCACGGCAAGCAGGTCGTGTACCTTTCCGATGGCAGGAAGACGTACGAGGGCGAATACCGCAACGGCAAGCCGCACGGATGGGCCAAATCGTGGTACACCTCCGGTATCGACAAAGACGAATACTACCTGATGACCGAGACCCTCTACAAAGACGGCAAGGCGTCCAGCGTCGAAAGTACAACAGCAAGGGAGAAATCGTCAGCGACAAGAAACTCGACTGACGCGACTCAGCGGAACAGGGGACAGGTCCCGGAGTCGCTCCGCGACGCAGGTGCCTGCCCCCGGGACGACGCATGGCAGCCCATAGGCCATTATCCGTCACCCGCATTTCCCAATCCCCAATCGAAATCGGAAATCGAAACTCCGCAATCCGCTCACTTTTCCCATTCGCAGATGTATCCGGTGGGCATCCAGAAGCCTCCTCCGGTGTCGGCTACGTCGACCCAGTCGCCGTTGTCGTAGGTGGCGAGGTAGTTTTCATCCCCGCCGTAGTTGTTCGGCTGGCCGGGCATCCAGGCGGTGTAGTCCCACTTGCTCCCGTTGATCCAGACCCACCGGCCTTCCTCGTCTTCGTCGGTGCCTCCAAGGCTCAGGTAGCGGCCGTCGGCTAGATCGGCGATGAACTGCTGCTCCTTCTCGCTCTCGATGCAGGCGAGGTATCCGCCGCGTTTCTCGCAGGCTTTCTTCGCTGCTTTCCAGTCCGCGTCGCCGGTCTCGTAAACCTTGTACCAGTGCCCGCCAAAGGCGACGGCATCATCGGGCACATTGGAAGGGCGTGTCGGCTCGGGGTCGGAAGGTTGGTCTTTGCTGACATCCGCTGTCCGTGAAGGTTGAGTGGTGGAGTCTCCCGGCCGGTCGGTTCCGCCATTGCAGCCGGCAAGCAGACAGCCCATCACGGCAGCTACGATCAGTAGAATCAGGGTGGTACGCATGCAATTTCCTCTCATGGATCGAGTTGTGTAATCCTAGCGCCGGGATGCGATAAAGTCGCGGATCGGCCGATTTTCTCTACATTGCTGCCGGCCGACCGTCCGGACCGGGAGAGCTTCGGTTGCTGAGAAGGGCTGGCCGGCGGACGGACTGTATCTGCGGCTCGCGGGGCCGAGGGAAGCAGGCCGTAACGCTGGCGGTCTCATTCTACCTTCGCTTGATCGGCTCCATCCGGAACACTGCCGGCCAGGCGCCGGTGACCGTTTCTTTCGAGACCGTCCGGGCCGGGTAGCGATCGTTGAGGGGTTGCAGGCGGAGGGTCTGTTCGCCATCGACATAGAGTCGCTTGAACGTGGTGCCTTCGTCTTCGGCAAAGCGGATGAAGCAGTCGTCCCCGCTCTCTGCCGGGGTCTCCGGGCTGAAGACCACGATGTCGCCTTCCGCGTACTTCGGTGCCATCGAGTCGCCCACGACGCGGGCTGCAAACGCATGCGGGTCATGGACATCGGGTACTCGAACATACTCGTCGGCCACGCTCGGCGGGTAGTCCAGATCGGTGAAAACCTGCGGATACCCGGCCGGGACGTTGTTGATCACCGGCACCAGCGACCCGGTTGAGATGGTGCTGACATTCTCGTCCAGACCCAGTTGCGAAGCCATGATCTCCAGATCAATTTCGCCTGCCGGCGTGCGCGGGCTTTCACTGAGCAACTCCTTCAGGACGCTCCGCAGCTTCTGGACTTCCGCTTCCAGGAGCTCGTGCTGCTCGCGGACATCTGCCGGCGTTCGCTGAATGTTGGCCAGTCGCAGCAACTCCCGGTTCCCGAACGAAAGCGTGCGTTCGAGCGACTGGAGCACGCCGTCGGTGGGAGGGTTTTTGCTCTTCCCGGTTTCGATGTTTGAAAGGTACGGCTTGGATATCCCTGCGCGGGCGGCTACCTGGTCCTGGGTCAGTCCAAGCTGTTCCCGCTTCCGACGGATGATCGTACCGAGGCTCATCTGTATCTCCGTTTCCCATAGTTCATGCCGGCCCGTATCGCCGGGCCGTACTTTGGCCGAGGAGTATGGCAGGGCGGTATGGCGGCAGTTCAGGCGTCCCCAGATTCCAGGCTCCCCGGCAGCGTTGCGTCGCCACCGGGGCACAGGGAAAGGTGGTGTTTGCAGGAACACGATCCGATCCCGCACAGCATCTTAGGGTAGTTATTGATAGTCGGCAAGTGAAAGTGTGAAAAAGTTAGTTAAATAGTAAATAATCAGGCGTGCCGACTTGCTTTTATCTGTTAACTGGCTATCATATAGGCCGTGGAGTTAACTGAGGAAAAGCCGCAAGGCGCTCCCGCTTGGGCGGGGGTTATCTACGGATTGGGGAGGGTTTTATGCCGCTGCAATTACGGGAAGATATTGTCATTCCGCGGACGCTTCCGCGAAGCGAGCACATCATCGAGATGCGAGCCCGCTTTCTCGCTCCCGAGGACCGTGACCTGATCGAGGCAGTCCTCATCCGGGGCACCTCCAGCCGGGCCGTCAGTCGCATGATGAAAGTCTGTCCGCGGACGGTCAGGAATCGCGTGCATCGCCTGGCGAAAAAGCTGGTCAGTAAAGAATTTATGGATGCCGCCCGGGCCCTGCAATACCTGCCCGACGACGAAGCCAGACTCGCCCGCTGGCGCTTCTGCGAAGGGCGCAGCATTCGCGAAATCAGCGAACGGCTTGGCAAGGGATACCACCCGACCAGCAAGCATCTGCACCAGATTGCCGCGAAGATCTCCTTCATGGCCGATCAGTCCAGCAGACGGTCGCGACGGTTCGCCGGCTGAGCCGCACTGGAGTTGCGCCACACATCCATTTGCCGCGAGTTTACCAATGGGTAAACAACTCGGCGGAAAGGGAGGAATCATGTCCGGAGGGCAGTCAAATTCTGCTGCGGTCAGCGTATCGATCGAATTGTTCCGAGAGCCAGCCGGCAGCGATGAATCCCGGACCATCGCCAGTCGGTTCGGGCTGACCGGCACTCGCCGCGAGCTCATGTACGATCGTCTGCAGTTGCCCCTGTCGCCCGGCAGCATTACGGCGGTAACGGGTCCGAGCGGGTCCGGCAAGTCTCTGCTTTTGGAAGAGATAGCCCGGCTGGTGCCGGCGGCAGAGTGGCTGGACGAATCCGCTTTGGCCTTGCCGGACCAGCCGGCGGTATCGGTTCTGGAAGGCGGCTCGCTCTCCGAGCGGCTGAGCATGCTGAGCCGATGCGGTCTGGCGGAGGCGGCGGTGCTGACGTGTCCAGCCGGGCATCTCTCGGGCGGGCAGCGGTACCGGTTGGCTCTGGCCGGGGCGTTGCATCGGGCGAACCGGCGAGGGGGCAGGCAGATCGTACTGGCCGATGAGTTCGCCTCGAACCTGGACCTCCCGACGGCGCAGGTACTCGCCGGCCGGGTGCGGTCCCTGGTTACAAGTTCATACAATAGCGGTGATTGCGGCGACGGCGGGATCGCTCTGGTGCTGGCCACACCGCGGGAGGAAATCCTCCGGCAGCTGCGTCCGGACGTGCTGATCCGCAAGCCTCTGGGGCTTCCCGGAACCGTTGAGGTGCCGCACGACGCCCGTCCGCCCTGGGACGGCAAGACCTGGCCGGTCCGACGCGGGAGGTTGAGCGATTACATGAAGTTGTCCCGGTTCCACTACCTTGCGGGGGCACCCGCTGCCAACCGCCGCGTGTGGATCATCAGGCCCCCGCGAGAACACCGCGGCAGGGCGGGCGTGCCGGACGTCGCAGCTGTGCTTGTGGTTTCCCCGCCGGTAGCGGGTTGCCGCGGCAGGAACCTCGCCCTGGGCGACCGTTACGCCGGCCCGGACCGCTCACAGGCGCTGGCGCGGCTGAACCGGGAGATTGAGTGCATCTCTCGCGTCGTCGTACACCCCATCTATCGCGGCTGCGGGCTGGCCGACAGGCTGATCCGACACGCGTTACGGACGGCACAGACGCCTTACGTGGAGTGTCTGGCTGCCATGGGCGACATCCACCCACTGTTCGGCCGGGCGGGCATGAAACCGCACCGCGTCCCGCCGAATCGGCACATGGCCCGCCTGCTCAGTGCCGCCGAGGCGGTGGGTCTGACCGCCGAGCAGATGTCCGCCGTCGAACCGGTCCGGCGAATGCTCTGCCAGTCCGGCCCTGAAGCGGAGTTCCTTCGCTGTGAAATCGAGAACTGTATCCGCCACGTGATGGACGACAAACGCCTCGGCCGGTCGGCTGACCCCGTGGCTGAAGTCTGCGCCCGTAGCGGTAGGCAGTACATCTACTACCTCTACAAACAGGAGTGAATCATGCATCCGACCCCGAACGCCTTGCCGGAAATTCGAACGATCCAGCTGGCGAACCTCGACGTGCCGGAAACCTACCGCAGCATCCTCACCTCGCGCCAGCGGGCCTGCTTGACGCGGTCGATCGAGCAGACGGGTCAGTACCCGCCGCTTACTGTGACTGCCGGGCAGAGCAGAGGCAGATTCACGATTCTGGACGGACTCGCCCGGTATGAAGCGCTGCAGGCGATGGGCGCCACCGAAGCCCGGTGCGATGTGTGGGATGTTTCGCCCGAGCGGGCGGAGCTAGTGCGTTTGGCGCTGAATCGCATCCGGGGCAGGGCGGACGGAAGGGCCCGGGCAAAGCTCGTCGCCCGTCTGAACGAGACAATGGATCTGACCGAACTGGCTCTGGCTCTGGCGACCGGTGAGCAAACGCTCCGCGGGTGGATCAAGTCGCTGGAACGTCCTGCCGCGTTGAAACCCCGGCGGCTCCTGAACCTGGAGCCGGTTGTCTTCCACCTCCCGGCCGAGGACGCTCGCACTCTGGGCAAGCTCCTGCGAGAGGGCGCCGCAGGCAAACTCGGGCGAGCCCGGGCGTTGATGTCGCTTGTGCGGAACAGCGCCTGACCGACCGGCGGAGCAACGGAGGATGACCGATGGATCTGTTCAGTGAACAGAGGTTGATGCGTGCCATCGCAGGGTTATGCAGCGACGTGTCTGCGGCAGGGCCCGCGGCGGAATTGCCCGATTGCCCGCGCGACCGTCGGGAACTGCGGGCCGCAGTCAAGGAACTGTTCGACATAGACGTACCGGAGCGGAGCGTTTGCGGGCATCACGATTCGCCCATGGACTACCTCGAAGCGGCGTTTTTCCACCAGCCGGACATGGTCGTCTGGGCCAACCGCGGCGGGGGCAAAACGATGATGGCCGCCATCGCGACGCTGATGGACGGGCTGTACCACGCTCCGGTCCAGATCCGCGTGCTGGGCGGCAGCTTTGAGCAGTCGGACAAGCTGGGCGCCTACATCAAGGACTTCCTCCGTCAGCGCGACGAGCTGGCCGCCGAAGACCCCACCAGAGACCGCGTGCGACTGATCGGCTGCAGCGAAATCCGTATGCTCACGCAATCGCAGCGCGCGGTTCGCGGCCTGCACGTTCAGAAGATCCGTTGCGATGAGGTCGACCTGTTCGACCCGGGCGTCTGGCAGGCGGTGCAGTTTGCCACCCGCAGTAGCGAATCGATGCGCGGGAGCATTGAGGTGCTCAGCACGCTGCACCGCAGCGGCGGCCTGATGGACAACCTGGTCCGCCGGGCCCGCGCGGGCAAGAGCGGTTACCGCCTGTTCCGGTGGTGCCTCTGGGATGTCATCGAACGATGCACGGACCGGGAATGTGCGGAATGCCCGCTCCAGCCGGACTGCAACGGCCTGGCCAGGCGGGCCGACGGGTTCTTCTCCATCGATGACGCGATCGCGATCCGCGGCAGGAGCAGCCGGGCCGCCTGGGAAACGGAGATGCTGTGCAGGGGCGCCAAGCGGGACTGGCTGGTGTTCCGCGAGTTCGACCAGAGCAGGCACGTTCGGGAGGTGTCTTACGTTCCGGACTGGCCGCTGTACCGGGCGATCGACTTCGGTTACCGCAGCCCGCTGGTGTGTCTGTGGGTCCAGCTCACGCCGGTGGGCAGCGTGCACGTGATCGGCGAGTACATCCAGTCGCACCGGCCCATCTCGCACCACGCCAGGGAGATGCTGCGTCAGGATCCGGGCCCGGTTCGGGCGACGTACGTGGACCCGGCCGGCAGGCAACGGGAGGCGACCAGCGGGGTAGCCTGCACCGACCTGCTGGCCGCCGCGGGCATCCCGTGCACGTGGCGACAGTCACAGATCAATGCGGGCCTGGAACTGATCCGGGAGTCGCTGGCCCCGGCTGACGGGCAACCGCGACTGGTGATTTCGCCCCGGTGCGAAGGGCTGATCGACGCGTTCGGCAGCTATCATTACCCCGCAGAACGCCGCGACGGAAGCACCACCGAAAACCCCGCCAAAGACGGCCCGGACCATGCCATCGATGCATTGCGGTATTTCTTCGTGAACCGGCTTGGGGGAGGCGCAAAAACCGGTACGCGTACCTATTGATTTCAGAGCCGCTCTTGTTTTCGCCTGTCGTTCTATTACCCTATACACAGGGATGAATTAGGGCAGGCGTCGGAAATGACATCGCCATCGAACATTCCTCTCGCTTCAGATCGTGTTAATATATAAGTTAACAAAATGCTCGACGAAGTCGATAAGCATGGTAGAATAATTGCGGCAACCGGCCGGTATCACTACGTGGTGTTGGCGAAGACTGGTAGTGGCAAGAGTCCGGTGGCCGGTTTCTTGGACCGCTTGCGGAAAGAGGAACCGCGCGTTTTCGCCCTATTCGTTCGGGCTTTCAACACGGTCTGTGATTTTCCGAAGCCCGAGTGTTATGGCTTTCAATGGCTCAAACACGAACGTGGCGATCTCTACGCCTTTCGGGATGTGAAAAGCCAGTATCGGATTTCCTGTTATGTCGACGGTCGCTCGATTGTTCTGCTCGATGGTTTCAAGAAACGCAAGAAGAAATGGCGTGAGGATGATTTCCGCCGAGCTGAGGCGATGATGGCAGAAGATCGGAGCCGCAAGCGTTCTTTGAAGTGACCACAGAATGGACGGAGTAAAGCATGACCCTCTATGACAAATACATCGCGCGGGATGATGAAATGCAGCGCCTGTATGAGGAAGAAGGTGCTGTTATGGACGCCAGTCTGGTTGTTACCAGGCTAATGGAGGAACAGGGAGTCAGCCAGAAAGAGCTGGCTGAGAGACTCGGTACTTCCAGGTCCTCAGTGTCGCAACTGCTCAACGGCAGCCGAAATATGACGATCCGCACGATGGCGAAGCTGCTTTACGAACTGGGACACCGACTCGAGGTGAACAGCGCACCACGAAGCAATGATCGTGAAGGGACCAAGCCGGTTCGGGTTGAGTTGTGGAATACCCGGGAGACCAGGCGAGCCTATCGACAGGAAATGTGCGAGGACCGCCCCGGTCGACTTCGGCGATCCGGTAGTTCGGCGACAAAGTCGCAACAGTTGGCAGGGTAAGATGAGCACACAGAACCAGCATCCACCGGGCGAAACCCGGGAACAGAGCCCGTCCAGCCTTGATCTTGCTGTCGAGGTCTCTGAGCGAGTAGAGCTTGTCGAAGTAGCTGCTGTTAGCTTTCGCGGGCAGAACAGTTGTCTTCCGGGTAATGAACTGAAAGTGAAGCTGAAGCATAACGGCCGGTTCGAGTCTCGGCAGGACGACGGCAAATTCTCCATACTGACAGACTTCCGCTTTATTGCAGTGGATGGCGAGCAATCAGAAGATTGTCTTGTTGAGTTGGGCCTTACGATGCGGCTGACTTACTACTGCTGCGATTTTGGTTCCATTTCTGAAGAGCATCTGGTAAGTTTTGCGCAGCTGAACGGGGTCTTCAATGCCTGGCCTTACTGGCGTGAGTACGTGCAGTCTGCCCTGAACCGTCTGGGACTTCCTTCGTTTACGGTTCCGGTCTTCCGGCTGGCGGATGCTCAGGACGATGGCGGATCGTAGTTCGATCCTCTATCATTACAGCATGACCGGAAAGAACGTTTATCTCAACGGGAAGATCGTGCCGGCAGAGCTGGGGCGGGTCAGCGTGTATGACGCCGGGCTGCTGATCGGGTACTCCACCTTCTCCACGATGTACGGCAGGAACGGGTCTGTTTTCCGACTCGAGCAGCATCTGGATCGCGTGTTCGACACGGCGGAGATGCTGCATATCCAGCTGACGAGCACCCGCGAGGACTTCCGCAACGCGATCCCGAAACTGCTGGAGATCAACGAGCTGGTCGAAGCGCGCGTGCGTCTTACCGTCACGCCCGGCCCGGCCCGCGCTTCGGGGGCGACGGAAATCATCACCGCCGACCCGCTGCCGGAGTACCCGAGCGAGTGGTACCGCGACGGCATTGCCGTCGATATCGGCAAGCACCGCCAGTTGGCCGGCGACGTGACCTACGGACACAAGACCGGCAACTACCTGCCGCGCGTGCTCGCCCACCGCGATGCGGCCAGCCACGGATTCCAGGAACGACTCTGGTTCACCGCCGACGGGCACCTGGCTGAGGGCTGTATGTCCAATGTTTTCCTGGTTTCCGACGGAACCGTGCAGACCCCGCCGCTGGACACGCCGGTGCTCAAGGGCATCTGTCGCAACGCGGTGCTGGAGGTCTGCGAGGCGCTGGGCGTTCCCGTCGATACCGAAACCCACCTGACGTCCATGGACCTGAACGAAGCCGACGAAGCTTTCCTTACCGGCTCCACTGCCGGCGTGCGCCCGGTCGTAAAGGTCGGCAGGGGCTCGGTCGGCCACGGCACGCCCGGACCGGTTACACGACGTATCATGCAACGCTATGCCGAAATGATCGACGCCGAATGCGGGAGGATCGAATGAAGCTTCGCGAGACTATCGACACGCTGGACCGCCTGGCTCCGCCGCGACTGGCCGAGAGCTGGGACAACGTCGGCCTGCTTGTCGGAGACGAGGGAGCCGAGGTTGCGAACATTTCGCTCTGTGTGGACGTGACCGCGGCAGTGTTGGACGAGGCCGTCGAACAGGGCGTGGACCTGATCGTCGCCCACCATCCGATGATCTTCAAGCCGCTTGCCCAAGTGACCAGCGAGCGGTGCCCGCTGATCTACCGGGCGCTCAAGAAGGGCGTGGCGATCTACGCGATGCACACGAATTTCGACGCGGCCCCGGGCGGGACCAATGACGCGATGGCAGAGGCTTTGGGCCTCAGCAACGTCGACTCGCTCCTGCCGACCCGCCAGGACGGGCAGTGCAAGATTGTCGTGTTCACCCCCGCCGACGACGTGGACGCGGTGGCCGGGGCGGCCTTCGAAGCAGGGGCAGGGCGGATCGGCACCTACGACTGCTGCAGTTTCCATTCGCCGGGCACCGGCACGTTCCGCGGAGGGGAAGGTTCTGACCCTACGATCGGCGAAGTCGGCCGGGTGGAGAGCGTCCAGGAACAGCGACTGGAGCTGATCGCTCCGCTGGGGATCGCCCCGCGTGTGTGCTCGGCCATTCGCACCGCCCACAGTTACCAGACGCCGGCCATCGACGTGTACCCGATCGGCGAATATCCGGAGGGGTTCGGTCACGGGCGTATCGGCATTTTGCCCGGGGCGACGGACCCTGCCGGCGTGATCCGCACGATCAAGAAGAAGTTCCAGGCAGAGCATGTGCGGGTCGCCTTCGCCCGGGGCCATCAGCAGCAGGATGTCCGGACGGTGGCCGTCGCTGCCGGGTCGGGCAAGTCGGTGCTTTCCGCTGCCGCCCGAGCCGGGGCCCAGATCTTTGTCACCGGCGAGCTCGGCCACCATGACGCCCTCGATGCCGCCGAAGCGGGGATCACCTGCGTCTGCCTCGAGCACGCCCGGTGTGAACAGTTGGGGATGCGCAGGTTGACCGACCGCCTGGTCGACCTCCTGCCGGATCTGGACATCCGCTACTCCCTGGCCGATGCCGAACCGTTTGAGGTGGTGTAGCGGCGGGGTTTGTTTTGCGCGGTGTCTTTGGCAGAACCCGCAGCCGGCGGCGGGGTTATAAGAGTAGTGTTGCCTTGCGTTGAACCGTAAGTCGGGGTGTTCAGATGCGCCCCGTTTTTGCCATACATCCTCCGGAGTTCCGCCATGATCCGCAGACTGTATCCGATCCTGCTCGCACTCGCCGCGTTGACCGTTCCGCTGGGAGCCAAGACGATCCCGAGCGGCGGGGACCATGCTCCCTCTGAACTGCCCGACAACGGCTTGGTCCGCCTGGACGTGCGCGGGGCAATGGTCCGCTTCGGCGACAAGGGCAACCAGCGCCGCGACCTCGAGCTGAACCTTACCCGCCACAAGGGGGAGTTTCAGCCGGTGGGGTGGGGCAAGGCGATGAACTTCAACCAGGGCGAGCACAAGGCCAGGGTGCTCGGGTCCAAGCCCGCCGACGACGGTGGGATTGTGGTCCGCGTGGAACTGCTGGTCGAGGGCGACATCTACGGCGTCAAGGGCGGATACGCGCTGTACGAAATCACGCTCAAAGCGGGTGACGATGGCGTACTGGCCGGCACGTACAAGGGATTGTTCAGCGGGACCAACGTGTCCGGCAAGGTGGATGTCCGCACCCAGAGCTGGCCGGAGGAGATCGCCGCCGGTCCGGAGGTCAGTCCCGGCGAGCACCCGCGGATCGTCTTCCGCAAGGAACAGATCCCCGAGATGCGCAAGCGGGCACAGAGCGGGTTCGGCAAGCAGGTGGTGGAGGAAATCAAACGGCGCGTCGGCGGTGGGGCGGGCAGTCCGGATGCCGCCATCGGCTCCGGCTTTCTCTACGCCATCACCGGTGAGAAGAAGTACGCCCGGCAGGTAGTCAAGCCGATCCGGCAGAAGCTCAAGCGCGGCGGCGGTGGACACGCCCACGACGGTGCGAGACAGATGCAGGACATCGGGATCGCCTTTGATCTCGCCTACGATGGAATCGACCCGAAGACCCGCCAGGAACTGATCGACGAAATTGCCCCGCAGGCAGCCGCCCTGGGCACGATGGGCCTGGCCAACAACTCCTTCAGCCCGAACAGCAACTGGTCGGCCATCGCGTTCGGCGGGGGCGGGACCGGCTGCCTGGCGCTGTGGAAGGAGACCGGCAGGTTTGCTCTCCGCCACCCGGAAAAGGTGGACCGCGTCCACGACGACTTGTTCCCGGACGATAAGCTCTCCGCCGACGGCGTGCCGGTCAATACCATCAAGAACAAACAGCTCATCACCGACTGGATCGCGGCCGGGCCGTTCAACGGGCTCTCGCAGACCCACCCGCTCAAGGACATCGGAGGCCCCGATGCCGCCAAGCCCGAAAAGGGCACCAAGGTTACCTGGAAGAACGATACCTATGAATTCCGCAGCATCGACAAGAGTTGGGTCGCCGCTGCCCCCGTGCCGCAGGTCCGTCCGTGGATTCAGGCTCCCAAGGCCGACAGCGCCAGCCGGACCTTCCTCTATTGCCTGATCAAGGTCGACGAGCAGACCGCACTGCAGCTCGACGCCCAGCACCCGGTGATCCGCCGACCCAGTTACGTCTGGATCGACGGCACGCAGATCGAGCACGACGACATCGTCATCCTCCAGCCGGGAAAGCACCGCCTGATGGTCGAGGTTCGCGGCGGGAAGGCCAGCCCGATCTTCCAGGAAGTGGAGGTGGCCCAGAACCTGGCGTTGTGGGAGAAATACCGCCGCGACCTGCGAGAATACAACGAGCGGAAAGCCGTCTGGGAAAAGAACCGCCAACTGCAATCGATCGACATCGCCCTGAGGTTCTCCGAGCGGATGAACAGCCGCTGGATCCGATGTGCCATCGGCGACCACGCCTGGAAGACCGAACCCGAGGGCTATCACGACATGTCCATCGGGCAGATCATGCCGTTCATCATTGGCTATCACACCGCCACAGGCCAACTGCCCGAATACCATACCGGAATCGACTGGATCGCTCCGCTGGGAATGATCCGCTCCGGCGGGGGAGGCTACAGCGCCGGTTCGGCCGGGCTCAGCAGCAACAAACTCATCTTCGGGGCCAAGTACGCCCCGAAAGAACTGCAGCCGGCGCTGGTGTGGGAGTTCAGACGCCGCTACCTGCCGGACAGACTGGATGAACTCACGTGCGAACAACTGGCCTTCGCCTTCGCCCACTTCCCGATGGACCTCGAACCGGTCCACCCGGAGAAGATCATGCCCAAGGTCATCGCCGACCGCCGCAAGGGCGCCTACGTCTTCCGCGACCATTACGGCAACCGGGACGACATCGTCACGCAGATGTTCTTCCGGGCAGAGCAGCCGACCGCCGCAGCCTATTTCCACCAGCAGGCGGGCAGCTTCCGCATTTCGGGGCTGGGCCAGCCGTGGGCCGTCGGTGCCGGCGGGGACAAACGCAACTGGCAGTATGCCCAGGAGAACGTCGTGCTGGTTCCGGGCAGCGAGGGACGCGGGCTGGGAAAGGTCACCTACGCGAAGTTCGAGAAGGACGGCTCCGGCGTGCTGGCTGCGGATATGTCGCACGTGCACAACCATCGCAGCAAACTCGACGTAGCCGCGGAGCGACACTTCGCCGTCGACTACAGCGGTCTGTCGGGCAGCCCGGGGCTGTGGGTGGTGATGGACGTGGTGAAGGACGCCAAAGGCACCAAGACCTGGCGCATGCACACGCCGGCGAAGTCCCGAATCAGCGGGACCGCCTTCACGCTCACCGGCGAGCCGGAGACGAGGGGCGCGACCCTCACCGGAAGATTCGTGCCCACTGACGGCCTGGAGGTCACCGGTGCCGGTGGTGTGACAGCCACGACCGATGCGGACACCGCCGTGTTCTTCACCGTCATGACTCTCCAGCGCGACAAGGCCCCGGAGATCAAAATCACCGGAAAGGGCACCGACGCGACGATCACCGTCGGCAAGCGGACCATCCGCTTCGATGGTGAGAAACTGGTGATGGAGTGAACGATGCGGGATTTGGGAAGCGGGATGAGCGGCGTGGGATTCCGGTCATTTGTATCCCGTGCTGGTTTCGGATTTCAGTACCCGTGTTTCGAGCCTGCAATGAGACAAGTTCGCGTTGTTCGTGGCTCAATACCAGAACAACGCACCTGACAGCTGAAAGAAAGGACGCACCTTGAACCTTCGCAATTTCCTGATCTCTCTGATTCTGGGGATCTGCTGTCTGTCCGCCCTGGCCGATGCGCCTGCCGATAGCGATATCTCCATGGACGTGCAGTTGCTTGGCAGCCTGTTCCGCGGCGACGTGCAGGGCGCCGACAGCAAACCGCTGTTGCTCGGCGTTCGCAAGCGAGGCGGGCAGTGGCAGCGCGTCTGGGGCACTGCCCGAAGCTACAACGTTTCCCATCCGGTCGGGCGGGTGGTCAAGGGGCAGGTGAGTCCGGAGGCGGTGAGCCTGACGGTCGCCATTTACATCGAGGGCGACGCGTGGGTGCCCGGCGGCTGGGGGTTCTGGAATATGACACTCACGCGTGGTGCCGACGGTACGCTGGAGGGCACCTACGAGGGCACGTGGCGAGGCATCAGGAGTGCGGGCAAGGCTCGGGGGAAGATCCGCCCGGATCAAAAGCTGAAAAAGCCCGGCTGTGTGCCTGCCAAACCGGGCGAGCACCCGCGGCTGCTGTTCCGCAAGAGCGATCTGCCGGCCCTGAAAGCCAAAGCGAAGACGAAGCTGGGCCAAGCGGCACTGGAGAAGATGAACACCGCTGCCGGGCTGGCGCTGAAATACCAGCTGACCGGTGAGAAGAAATATGCCCAGCAGGCAGAAAAGCTCACCCGCGAGCACATGTCCACGATGGACAACGGCAGCAAGATGATCCGCTCCCGCGTGTGGGGCTGGCGAATGGAACAGATGGCCCTGGCCTACGACATGTGCTACGACGCGTGGGACGAGCAGTTCAAACGCGAGTTGGCCGACCACCTGGTCTACTGTTCCGAGCGTCTGTTCCATCAGAAAGGTCTGTTCCACGCGGAAATCGGATGGCACATGGCCAGTACGTATCCGGGGACCATCATGTACGGAACCGGGCTGAGCGGGCTGGCACTGCTGGGCGAGAAGGGGCCTGCACCCGACAAACCGCGCGCCTCCTTCACCGTCGCGGGCAACGGTCTGACGGTGGAACCCGCCAAAGAGTATGACCCGCCCAAGGGCGTGCCGGTTGTCCCGTACACCCGTTCGATGCCCAAGAAGTGGATCACCGTCGGTGGATTCAAGCCGGACGAGAAGGAAGACTGGCGGGCGGATGTTTGCGGCCTGTCCAAGAGCTACCCAAAGCCCGGCCAGAAGGTCAAACACGGCAAGAGAACCGACGAGTTCCGCCCGCTGAAGAGCTTCTACAGCGGACAGATCGACATCACCAACAACGTCAATCGCATCTTCTTCTCGACCAGCTACTTCTTCACCGTCTACCGCAACGACAAGCCGCGGTGGGTTCGGGTGGAAACCGGTTACGACCAGGCCCGCGTGTTCCTGGCCAAAACGGAACTGACCGACGGCGACATCGTCAAGCTCGAGAAGGGCCTGTATCCGATGATGGTCCAGGCCTACATCACCGAGACCACGCCCTGGGGCAAGCACTTGATGAAACCGCAACTGGTCGAGATGACCGAAGCCCAGGCCAAGGAAGAAGTCGCCCGCTTGCGGTGGATCTATCAGCAGGAGGTCGAGCAGTACGAGTTCGACAAGGCCCAGTGGGCCCGGCGCGACGGCGCGGATGTGCGGTTCATCAAGCTCTACGAGCTGGCCGACCGGAAGATGGTGGAGGTCTTCCGCGAGCACGTCAACGACGGCGGGTTCCAGGCAGGGACGACCAACCCGATGCCCTTGGAAGGCCCGAACAAGTACGCATTGGCCCACCGCAACATGTTCTGCGTGGACGCCAGCTCCTACCCCGACGTGACGCACTACATCCCGCGGAAGATCTTCTCGCACCTGTACACGGACGACAGAAAGGCCATGACGATGCGGATCAACGGGCCGAGCGGATTCATGATCGAGAATGTCTATCACGAAACCCGCGACACGGCAGGGCAGTTCTACGCGGTCATGTACCCGCTCGTGCCGGAGGCCTACAAACCCGCTGCCCTGTGGGACTGGAACCGCCGCATGAGCGTCTCCGACAGCGAGGACGTGACGAAGATCCTCAACCCGGCTGCCCGTCCGTACCCGTACGGTCCGTATGAAATGCAGCCGGTGTACGCGTTCATCAACTATCCGCTGGAGGCCGAACCGAAGCACCCGGGCAAGGTCATGCCGCTGACCTGGGCGGCGACGGGGTACGGCTGGTACGCGTTCCGCAACGCCTGGAGCGGGAAGGACGATTTCCTCGTGCAGGTTTTCGCCAAGGATCGCCAGACCGGAGCCGGCGGACGCGAGAACGCGGGCACCTTCCGCGTGATGGGCCTGGGTCAGGAATGGTGCGGCGGAAACGGATGGCGATTCGGGGAGAACGTCGTTCGCCTGGACAAGATCGAGACCAACAAGAAAGGCCGGGGGGATGTGACCTACCGCGACCTGGACAAAGACGGCAGCGGGGTGGTATCGATCAACCTGGACGAGGTCTACGGCCTGGTCGGCAACGGCGATATTTCCGATGCGTACTCCCGTTACGGCGACATTCTCAATCGGGCCCGGGCCAAGAAGACCGGTGTCAGCGGCATGCGGTCGGTCGCGGTGGACTACAGCGGCAAGAGCGGGGCCCCGATGCTGATGGTGATCGTCGACAGGGTTTCCGGCGGGGACAAGAAGGTCTGGACCTGGCAGCTGGAGACCGAGCGTGTCGGTGTGGAGAAGGCCGACAAGAACAAGAAGACGAGCATGGTCACGTGGCGCGACGTCAAGGCGCCGTACCGGCCGGGCTCGATACTGAAGGAGACGTTCAAGCGGCTGGACGACGATCCGTCGGTGAAGGTCAACGGCAACGGGTTCGAGCTGACGCGAGGCGATGCGAACCTGAAAGCGACGTTCGTGACGCCGAAGGACGTGGACGTGCAGTTCGGCGTGCGTGACCGGTACATCCTGCACCACAAATCCGGCGTGAGCCGGACCCGCAGCAAAGCGCTGTTCGCCACCGGTGGCGACAGCTACTTCACGATCATCACCATCCAGAAGGACAAGGCCCCGGAGGTGAAAGTGACCGGCAAAGGCCTGGACGCAAAGGTCACCGTCGGCAAGCGGACGATTGAGTTCGACGGGAAGAAGGTTATCTTCGGGGATGCGGAATAGACGAAATGCACCGTGGTGGGTCGGGAGACCCACCACGCGGTAGCCTGTAGCCTGAGGCCTAAACACCAAGGACCAGTATATGCGATTGGGCGGGAAGGTATTTGACGACTACGACAGTCCCGAGCAGTGGGTGGCGGCAGTGCGGGCCAACGGGTACCGCGCTGCCGGTTGCCCTGTGCAGGCCGATGCCGATGATGACACCATCGCCGCCTATGCACAAGCCGCTGCCGATGCGGACATCGTCATCGCCGAAGTCGGCGCCTGGTCCAACCCCATCGCTACCGACGAGCAGCAGCGGAAAGACGCGCTGGACAAATGCATCCGGCAACTCCGGCTGGCGGAGCGCATCGGCGCGACCTGCTGCGTGAATATCGCCGGCTCGCGCGGCGAGAAGTTCAACGGTCCGCACGAGACCAACTTCACCCGCGACACCTTCGACCTCATCGTCGAGTCGATCCGCACGATCATCGACGCGGTCAACCCGACGTGCACGAAATACACGCTCGAGACCAAGCCGTGGATCTTCCCCGACACGCCGAAGAACTATCTCGAGCTTCTGGAAGCCATCGATCGCGACGCCTTTGCCGTCCACCTCGACGCGGTGAATATGATAAGCTCTCCGCGGCGTTACTTCGACAACGCCCGGTTCATTCGCCGCACGGTCCGCCTGCTGGGGCCGCATATCGTCAGCTGTCACGTGAAGGATGTCATCCTGCACACCAGCCAGCTCATTCACATTGACGAGTGCAGGCCCGGCACCGGCGGGCTGGATATCGCCACGTTCATGCGGGAGGTCGAGCGGGTCGATCCCGAACTGCCGTTCATCATGGAGCACCTGCCCAGCGCCGAGGAATACCGGCTGGCGGCAGAGCATTTGAGAAGTATCGCATCCACGGAAGGACTGACGCTGTGATGCCCGAGACCAAACGTATTGTCACCATGACCGGTGTCGGCAAGGTCGAGCTGGCCGAGGTCCAGACCGACCGGTCGCCGTTGGGGCCCGAGGAGGTCAGTGGGAAAACCGTCTGTTCACTGTTGAGCCCGGGCACCGAACTGAGCATCTACCAGGGTTTCTACAATGATGCGGGCATCCACTGGGGCGTCTTCCCCGCCAACCCGGGCTACGCCTCGGCCTTCGTTGCCGACGAAGTCGGCGAAGACGTGAACGACATCGCCCCCGGCGACCTGGTGTTCACCATGGGCCCGCACGCCGGTTGGAAGCGGCGACCGCGGAAGGAATGCATCCGGATCCCCGACGGGCTCGCGCCCGAACTGGCCGTGTTCTGCCGACTGATCAACATCACGATGAGCACGCTCAGCACGACGCGCGCCCAGCCGGCAGAGACAGTCCTGATCACCGGGCTCGGACCGGTCGGCCATCTCGGGGCGAAGATGTTCGCCGCCTGCGGGTACCGTGTCGTTGCGGTCGATCCGATAGAAGAACGGCGCGACCTGCTAAGCGGCTGCGATGTGGACCTGCGGGAATCCGTTCCGGTCGACGATCCGGAGATCGCCGGGAAGGTGGCGATGGTGGTCGAATGTTCCGGGCACGAGCAGGCGGTGATCGACAGCTGTCAGGTCGTCCGCAAACGCGGCGAGGTGGTGCTGGTCGGTGTGCCGATGGCACGGAAGACGAATATTTCCGCCCAGGAGCTGCTGCACGTGATTTTCCGGAAGTTCGTCGACGTCCGTAGCGGCAGCGAGTGGGAGATCCCGCGCTACCCGCAACGGGACGGCGGGTATAGCATTTTCGGCAACATGCGAACGGCCATGGATTGGCTCGCCGACGGCAGGATCAATGTCGACGGGCTGACCGAAACTCTGGACCCGGAGAATGTCCAGCAGATCTACGACGACCTGCTGAAACGAAAACGCGACAAGCTGTTCCAGATGCTGACATGGTAGACTCGCTTCGCCTGCAAATGCGAAGTCCGAAGCACGCAATCCGAAACAGATTCAAAGGCTGGAAACCGGTTCGCGTCGTTCGTGCAGTTCGTGGCTGAGCAACCAGGCGAACCTCGCTCCGACCAGGCCCGAGCGCCCACCGGCCAAGACAAGTACCGAAAGAGAATATCATGTCAGACAGAACCAACGGTCCGCTGTCGCTGGTTGACATTGGTAACGGAGTCAGGGTCTCCCGGTTCATCATCGGGCACAATCCACCGGCGGGTTGCTCGCACCAGAGCAAGCAGGTCGATGCGGAGATGAAGGCCCACTACCACGCCGAGAACGTGCTGAAGCTCTACTCCGAGGCCGAGCAGGCCGGGGTGGGCACGTTCCTCATCCGCGGTGACTACCGCATGCTGAATTTCCTGGAACTGTACCGCCGCGCCGGCGGGGGCATGAACGTCATCTCCCAGACCGCCAGCGAGATGCACGACGTCTTCCAGAACATTCGCGTCCTGGCCGCAGCGGGCATCCCCGCCATTTACCATCACGGCTCGCAAACCGACCGCTTCTGGCGGGAAGGGCGGATCGACGAGACCGAAAACTACCTCAAATGCATGCGGGATTGCGGTGTAGCGGTCGGGCTGGCGACGCATCAGCCGGAGATCATCGAATACGCCGAGGAGAAGGGCTGGGACATCGACTTCTACATGGCGTGTTTCTACAACATCTCGAGGCGGCCGAGACATTCGTCTCTGGTGACCGGGCAGTGCAGCTACGATCGCGAGGAGTATCTCGACGAAGACCGCGAGAAGATGTGCGGGATAATCCGCCGCGTCGACAAACCGTGCCTTGGCTTCAAGATCCTCGCTGCCGGCAGGAATTGCGACACCCAGCAGGACGTCGCTGCCGCCTTCGAATACGCCTACACGAACATCAAACCGCAGGATGCCTGCGTGGTCGGAATCTACACAAAACAGGCCGACCAGCTCCAGCGGAACCTGCAGTACGCCCAGGAGGCCTGCAAACTCGCTCTGCTCGGAAATGCCTGATCCGGTTCGCGCCCGGTTGGCGGGGTCTCCTGCCTTCGGCAGGCAAGCCTGACCCGCCAACGGAGCAGAGGTGTTCGCAATGGTCATCGTGCAACGAGGTGGGTCGGGAGACCCACCACGCGGGAACCAATCAACCAATTAACCAGTCAACCAATCAACGAATCAACCAATCTGCCGATCAACCAGTCGCCCGGTCAACCAATCCACCAACCGACTTGCTTTGATTGCCCCCAATCAGTACGCTGTCCTCCGTGAGCGAAGAAACGGACAGAGCGTCTTCTGCCCCCATCGCGGTTTTCGATTCCGGCCTCGGTGGGCTCACGGTCGTGCGCGAGCTGACGCGGACGCTGCCCGGCGAGGACATCATCTATCTCGGGGACACCGCCCGGGTCCCGTACGGCACGAAATCGCTCGAAACCGTCCGCCGCTTCTCGCGGGAAATCGCCGCCTTCCTCAAGCAGTTTGCCCCCAAGATGCTGGTCGTCGCCTGCAACACCGCCTCTGCGGCTGCAGTGGAGCTTCTTGAAGCCGGTTCGGACGTGGACGTTATCGATGTCATCCGTCCCGGGGCCGCGTCGGCTTTGGAGGCGAGCGACGGCCCGATCGGCGTGATCGGTACCGAGGCGACGGTCCGATCCGGAGCCTATCAGCGGGAAATCGAGAAACTCAGCCCGGCCAGGGAAGTCCATGTCGCCGCCTGTCCGTTGCTGGTGCCGATTGTCGAGGAAGGGCGGAGCGAAAATGATCCGATCGTGCTGGCGGTTCTTACCGATTACCTCAGAGAGATGCAGCGTGCCCGCGTGGGGGCGCTGATTCTCGGCTGCACGCATTACCCGCTGCTGAGCGAGGCGATCGGCAAGCTGATGGGCCCGGACGTACGCCTGGTCAGCTCCGCCGCGGCGGCAGCGTCCGAAGTGCAGCGGCGACTGGCGATGCAGAGCCTGCAGTCATCCCGCAACTACGGCGGGCGATTGACCTGCTACACCACCGACGAAGCCGAACGGTTCGCCCGCCTGGGCGAGCGGTTCGGAGGCCGGCGACTTGGAGACGTCCGGCACGTGCGAACCGAAGAACTCGAAGCCTGCGTTAAGAGCAAGGTGTGACATGAAACGAACGGTACTTCTGACGGTCTTGATGGGCCTTGGCCTGCTGACAGTGGGCGGATGCAATACCAGGAACATCAGCGACGGGATCAGCGAGAAGATGGAAGATATCTTCCCGCCCAGCGGGCCCGAACGCGTGCAGATGGCGTTCGTCAGCCCCGACCCCGACGTTCGGCGAAAGGGCGTCCGCCTGCTGAGCCAGGATGAATGGGGACGCAAGGAAAGCTACCAGAAGGGCTACGCGAACCTGGTCAACAGCGATCCGGACCCGAGCGTGCGGGCCGCTGCCGTGCTGGCCCTCGGCAAGTGCCGCAACCCCGAGCACCTGGACACGATCATCCACGCCCTGGGCGACAAGAACGAGCTGGTCCGCTGGGATGCCGTTCGCGCCCTGCAGATGGTGCAAGGCCCCGAAGCGGTCAACCCGCTGCAGAAGGTCGCCCTGGAAGACGAGAGCGCCAATGTCCGGGCTGGGGCGGTCAAAGCCCTGCGAAACTACCCGCGGAAAGAGGTCGTCCGCGCGCTCATCGACACGCTGGGCGACAAGGATTTCGCCGTGCGGTACCATTCCAGGCGTTCCCTGCAGATGCTCACCGGCCGGGACTACGGCTACAACCGGCGGGCATGGCTCAGGCAGGACAACCTGCCCGTGCGGGAGGCGACGGCGGAGTCGAAAGACAAGCCGTGGTGGGACCTGCTGGGCGTGACGGGCTGACGGCACGCTCAAGGCGACAGGCGACACGGACCGCGGTCGCAGGACGCCGGCAGGGAGAGATCGCGACGACCGATTGGTACAGGAAGGGCCCAGGGATTCCGGATCCCTGGGCTTGCTTATGGGGGAAAGACGCGTTGCTTGCCGCGGAAGGAGAGCCCATGATTGCAGTTGTATTTGACGGTAGTGAGATTCGCATCCGCCGGGATTTGCCCGCGCCCGCTCCGGGACCGGACGAGGCACTGCTGAAGGTGCGCCTGGCGGGGATCTGCAGCACCGATCTGGAAGTGGTCAAGGGCTACATGGGCTTCGAGGGCGTGATGGGGCACGAATTCGTCGGCGAGGTGACCGACGGACCGCCGGCGTGGCAGGGCAAGAGGGCGGTGGCGGAGATCAACTGCGTGTGCGGCCGGTGCGAGATGTGCCGCCGCGGGCTGAGCAACCACTGCTTCGACCGGACCGTGATCGGCATCGACGGCAGGGACGGATGCTTCGCCAAGTACATCGCCGTTCCGGTCCGGAACCTGCATGAGATTCCCGATTCGGTTTCCGATGAGCAGGCGGTTTTCGTCGAGCCGCTGGCAGCGGCGTTCCAGGTGATCCGGCAGGTCCGCGTCAACCCCGGCGACGATGTTGTCGTTCTGGGCGACGGCAGGCTGGGGCAGCTGGTGGCCCGCGTGCTGAAACAAGCCGGGGCCGACCCGCTGCTGGTGGGCAAGCACCCGGAGAAGCTCGAAGCGGCTGAGAAGGTCGGAATCCAGACGCGGATGCTCGAGCAGTTCAAACCGGACAAACGCACCGACCTGGTCGTGGAGGCGACCGGCTCTGCCGGTGGAATGACCACGGCCATGCAGGCGGTCCGCCCGCGGGGGACGATCGTCCTCAAGAGCACGTTCGCCGCTTCGGAGGGGCTGAATCTCGCCCCGCTGGTCATCGACGAGGTGAACGTCATCGGCTCGCGGTGCGGGCCGTTCCCGGAAGCGGTGCGGGCTCTGGCCGAGAACGCCGTCGACGTGCACGCGCTGGTCACCGGGCGGTATCCGTTGACCGAAGCGCCCGAAGCGATCGCAGCCGCCCGTTCCGGTAAGCATATCAAGGTGCTGCTCGATGTCGGATAGCACGTCTGCATTCTCCCTGACCGAGCGGCACGGGCTCGGCACCGTCGGCCGCTTTGCGGTGCTGCAGTCCGTCGCCGGAGTAGACCACCTCGTAACCACCGCCCGGTCGATCGATCCGCAGGCCATTCGTCACCAGCGGGATCACGCGGCGGTCGAGATCGCAGCAGGGATGGACCTGCCGGGCGTTGCATGGTGCACGCAGGTCCACCAGGATTCTATCCACCTCGCCACGTCGGGCGGGCATCTGGGCGAGGGCGACGCGGTGGTGACCAACCGGCGGGGCCTGGGGCTGATGGTCGTCAGTGCCGATTGCCCGCTGATTCTCCTTGCCGACACCCAAAGCAACTGGATCGGAGCGGTTCACGCATCCTGGCGGAGCACCGCGGGCCGGCTTGCCGGCAAGACCGTGGAACTTCTGACCAACTGCGGTGTGGACCCCGTCGGGCTCGTGGCCTGCATCGCCCCGTCTGCAGGGCCTTGCTGTTATGAGGTAGGCCCGGAGGTGCGGCAGGAGTTTGTCGATCGCCTCGGAAGGGCGAGTGGAGAATGGTTCGCCGCGGGTCGGGAGGATCGCTGGATGCTGGATCTGTGGCGGGCGAATACGGATCAACTTTGCACTGCCGGCTTGCCGGCGGGTAACATCCATAGGGCGGGCGTCTGCACGATCTGCGGTGACGGCACGTTTCCAAGCCACCGTCGCGAGGGCGACGCGGCAGGACGGTTCGCTGCGGTCATCGCACGGCGATAGCGACAGAACGGGCCGCAACGGTGGTCATGCAACGTGGTGGGTCGGGAGACCCAC
>JBKHHU010000152.1:0-8533 GCA_046539045.1 Phycisphaerae bacterium | reverse complement strand
GAGCAGCTTTGGGGCCTGATCGGATTCGACGACTGCGAACGCGTTCGCTCCTGGAGCGGAATGGAGATAGATGCTCTTCGGTCGGCGGCCCATGTCATCGGCGAATTATTTCGCGCCCGGCAGGCGGAGGCGGATCTGCGTACTGCAAAGCGCCAGATGGAGCGCCTGCTGCAGAATTCCTCGGACGCCATATTCGCCGTCGACCTTGAGGGCAGGTTCATCTATGTCAATGCAGCCTGCGAAGCGGTCTCGGGCTACTCCCGCGAGGAACTGCTGCAGATGCGGGTGTACGATCTGATGTCCAAACCGATGCGGAAACTTGCCAAACAGCGAATGCGGGCTCGCGTTCAGGGAGAGAGTTTTGACCAGCCGGTTACCGGCTACCTGCAGTGCAAGGAAAACCAGCCGGTGCCGGTCGAGGTCGCTACGACTCCACTGTACGAGGGCGGGAAGCTGGTGGGCGTGCAGGGCATCGCACGGGACGTCACCGCTCGTATGGAAGCCAAACGAGCCATCCAGAATCAAGCCGCCTTCCAGGCGACCCTTGCGGCCGTCCGGGGTCAGGGCGAGGCCATCGCCGAAGATGAACTGTGGGGCGTGTTGGTCAGCACGTTGGCTTCAGAGTATGAACTCCCTGCCGTGAGCTATTGGCGGCCGACGCAGCATGAAGATGTGAGATGCGTGGCGGAAGCCTGCTTGGCCGAGGGAACGCGGTGCAGGAAATACAGGGATCGGGGACGGGAGCTGGCCGGCGAGGCGGTCCGCACCGGGAAGACGTGCCTGGAGGAGGCCGAGGACATGCACCTGCTGGCCCTGCCTGCCGGTGACTACAGGGGATCGGCTGCGGTGGTGCTCGCAGCCGGTACGCTAACGGAACTGACTCGCCCGGTGCGGGAGCAGGCAGCGATGCTGATCCGGGAAGTGCGTTCTCTGCTGGACAACCGGCAGGAGCGTCTCCGTGCCGAGCAAACGCTGGAACGTGAGCGGGCCGCGTTGAACAACATGATCGATCTGAACCCGTACGCGATCATCGTTTTCAACCGTGACGGCAAGTGCATCCGTTACAATTCCGCCCTGGTCAAGCTGTTTGGGTCGCCTCCACCGGAAGATTACAACATCCTGCAGGATCCTCATTTTGCAGATACCGAGGCGATGCGGGCCCTTCGCCGGGCCTTCCAAGGCAAAGAAGTCTCCGTCCGGGAAAGCGATCTCAACGTGGGAGAGTACGGGGAGGAATACCCGGATAGTCCGCTCTACCTTCGGTCGGCGTTGTTCCCGATCCAGGACGAATTCGGACAGGTCGACAGCGTGGTGGTCATGCACGAGGACATCACCGAGCGCAAGCTGGCCGAGGATGCCCTGGTGCGGTCGCAAAAGCGGTTCCGCCAGATGGCGGAGTTGCTGCCGATGGCCATCAGTGAAACCGACCGGAATTTCAGGTTCACGTACGTCAACCAGATGGGACTGGAGACGTTCGGCTATACCGAAGCGGATCTTGAAGCGGGGGTGACCATCTGGGACGTATTGCACCCGGACGGTCACGACAAAGCCCGCCGGAGGCTGGAACTCCTGTTCCGGGGTGTCGCCGAGGAAAGCGGCGTTGAGTACACGATGGTCCGCAAGGACGGTTCAACGCTTCCGGCCCTGCTCAAAAGTTCGCTGATTTTCCGGGAGGCCGAGTTCGCCGGGGTGCGCAGCTGCATCGCCGACATCACTGAGTTGAAAGAGGCGGAAACGGCCCTTCGGCGGAGCGAGGAGAATTACCGTCTGCTGGTGGAGAGCGCCGACGAAGCGATCTTCGTTCTGGACCGCGACGGGTACTGTCATTTCATCAACTCCTGCGGAGCCGGCTATTTTGACAAAACTCCCGAAGACATTATCGGCAGGAACCTCCTGCAGTTTTTCCCGAAAGATATCATGGAAAAGAGACTGCAGGATATCCGGGAGGTGCTGGACACCGGCCGGCGGATGACCATGGAATTGTCCCTGCCCTTCGACGGGACAGTCTGCTGGTTCCGGCAGTCGATCCAGCCGGTCAGGAAACCCGGAGGCCCGGCAGAGACGGCGATGATCATCGCACGGGATGTTACGGAATTGCGATCCGTGCAGGACGAAGTCCGCCGTCGCGAGCAGTTGTTCCGGTCGGTTTTCGAGTCCAGCGACAATGGGATCATCGTGCTGGATACCGACCTGCGATTTCTCTATGTCAATCAGGCCTACGCCGATCATGTCCAGCAGAAGGTGGACGACCTGATCGACAAGACACTGTCGGATGCTCTCCGGCACCTGCCGAAATTCCGCGACCTGTGGATCCATCGGATCCAGCGCGTCACCGACACCGGTAAGCCCATGCACGTCGAGGACAACCTGCCCGTTGGTGATCGCATGATCTGGAGCGAGTCGGACCTGTCCCCACTGCGCGACCAGGACGGAACGATCTATGCCGTAGCCGTGGTCTATCGCGATGTCACCGAGACGAAACTCGCCGAGCTGGCCCTTCGCGACGCGCACCGGAAACTGATGAACGCACGCGAAGAGGAGCGGCGCTTCCTGGCCAGCGAACTGCACGACTCGATCGGCCAGTCGCTGGTGGTCTTGCGGCTGGGCATCCAAGCGGCCCTTGCCGAATTCAACGAGCAGGTGGCGCCGGAAGGCACCCGGCGCTTGAGCGGGATCTCTCAACAGACCGCTGAGCTGATCCGCGAAGTCCGCCAGATCTGCCACGGGCTGTACCCGCCAACGCTGTCCTCCCTGGGCCTGGCGGCGGCGCTGGATCATCTGGTCAGCTACTGCAACTCCGGGGAGGTGGAAGTCTCCCTGGACACCTGCGAGGAAGTCAAACGCTGTCGCTACCCGCACGAGGTCCAGATCGCCGTATTCCGCATCGCCCAGGAGGCCCTCAACAACGCCTTGCGTCACAGCAAGGCCTCCAACATTCACATCGACCTGTACTACAGCGACGGCTGGCTGCATCTGGAGATTGATGATGACGGCGTGGGGTTCAGCACTTCCGACAAACGCAGCGGCATCGGGCTCAGTTCGATGAAGCAGCGTGCCCAGGCGGTTGCCGGCGACATTCGGATCGACTCCGATTCCGACGGCACGGTGGTTGCCTTGTCGGTCCCGGCTACGGGCAAGGCCGCTGAAGAGGTAGATGGCGGCCGGCTAGAGTCTTGAACCCTCCCGCCCGGGCGTGGTACAAGTCCGGGACAGTTTCGGAGTGCCTCCCCTGGCAGCCCGTTTGGAAATGAGCTGGATCGCCAGAGCGTTCCGGTCGGTGCGGAATCACGAGAAGAAGACGCCGCAGGGGCAACAGACCGAACCTCTTGCAGTAGAAGCAGTTGCATAAGCGGCTGCAAGCAAAGGACTTGCCGTGGACGCGTTGATTTTTGATTTTGACGGGGTTGTGGTCGATTCCGAACCGATGCACCTTGCAGGCTTCCAACAGGTGCTGCAGTCGGTGGGAATCGAAATGTCTGCCGACGAGTACTACACGAAGTATCTCGGGTACGACGACCACGATTGCCTGAAGATCGCTTCGGAAGACAAAGGCCGGCCGCTCGGCGAGAAACAGATTGCCGAACTGACCGAGAAGAAGACCCGGCTGGTCCAGCAGATGATCCGGGAATCGATCAAGCCGCTTCCGGGCAGCGTCGAACTAATCCGGGCCGCCCATGATGCCGGGATTCCCTTGGCGATCTGTTCCGGGGCGCTGGGCGACGAAGTAAGGCTCGCCTCCGATTGCATCGGCGTGCTCGAGTGCTTCCAGGTGATCACGCCGGCAGAGGACGTCACCGCCGGGAAACCCGATCCGGAAGGATACCGGCTGACCCTCGAGAGGCTCCGCAAGTACCACGCCCAGCCGCTCGAGCCGCAACGCTGCGTCGTGGTGGAGGACTCTCCGGCAGGGATTCAGTCCGCCCGCTCTGCAGGCATGAACGTGCTGGCCGTCGAAACCAGCTATCCACCGGATGCTCTGCAGGCGGCTGCCCGCATCGTCCACCGTCTGACCGACGTGACGCTCGAAGACGTCAAGGAGCTGGCCTCCGGCGAGGAATGACGGTTGCGGTAGACGCCAAGGCGGGTCCTGCTGACTACTCTCCGTCGTTCAGGATCCGCTGATAGACCGACTCGATCTGGTCCACCATCTTCCGGTGATCGAACCGTTCGGCGCAGAGGGCTTTGCCCGCCCGGCCGAGCCTGTCCCGCAGTTCGGCTGAATCGGCCAGTATGCGCACTGCCTCGGCCAGACCGTCCATATCCTTCGGTTCCAGCAGGATGCCCGTGTCGGGGGTGACCACCTCGCCGGCTCCGTCGATGTCGAAGCTGACAACCGGCTTGCCCGCCAGCATCGCCTGCGGAAGCGTCCGCGCCAGGCCTTCCCGCAAAGAGCAGTGCACGAGGATATCGGTCCCGTGCATGACCTGGGGAATCTGCTCCGGTGGGAGCAGGCCGGTCAGGTGGAACCGGTCGGCCAGGCCGGCGTCGCGAATGTCCGCCTCGATCAATTCCCGCAGCGCCCCGTCGCCGACGAAGCAGAAATGCACCCGCGGATCGTCGATCTGACGGGCAGCGGCGAGGATGTACTCGTGTCCCTTCAGCTCGGCCAGACGCGAGACCTGCGTAACCAGCACCGCGTCTTCCGGCAACTGGAGCGACCGACGGAACACATCGGCCGGGGCCGCTCGTTCGGTGTACAGATCGACTTCCATGGCGCTGTATACGGTCTGGTACAGGTCCTGCCGCCCGATCCCGGCGGCCAGCGCCTTGCTCGTCATCGCATCGGCGACGGAGAGGATCGCGTCGGTGTGTGCGGCGGCGTACTTTTCCAACGCGATGTAGAGCCGGTTGCTCACCCAGTTCTGGTACGGGTGAAACGGCAGGCCATGAATGGTGTGGACGATCTTCATCCCGCCGACCTTCATCGCGGCCCGCCGGGCGAGAATGCCCGCCTTGGACGAATGCGAGTGCATCACGTCAGGCCGGAGCGTCACGAGAACTTCCGTCAGCCGCTTGTAGGTCTTCTGGTCGCGCAGCGGGTGGATCTCCCGGCGCATTTCGCCCAGCTCAATTACTTCATACCCGCCGGTCCGGGCGCGGGTCATCAACTCCCCCTCGGGCCCCAAAGCAGGGCCGGTCACCAGCGTCACGTCGTGCCCCTTTTCGTGAAGGCCCTCGCAGGTGAGAATCGTATTCTCCTGGGCGCCGCCCAGAATCAGCCGGGTGATTACGTGGCAGATCTTCATGCGGACATGGTCCCCGCCGGGTGCCGGTTCGTCAAGTCTCCGCGTTTGGCACCGGTGGTGGTTGCCCAGTGGTTCGTTGACATCGACGGGCGGTTCGGTTCTCATCCTCGGGAGCATGAGTCAGGACGGAATCGAACAGAACACCACTGCCCGGGAGGACGGGCAACCTTCCCCGAATGCGGACGCTGCGCCGGCTCGCGGGCAGGATGAGCATTCCGAGCGGGAGCATTTTTTCGGTGCGGCCAAGATCATGGCCGGGCTCACAGTCCTCTCGCGCCTGCTGGGGCTGGTGCGGGACATTACCATCTGGCGCTTCGGCGCGACGGGCAAGACCGATGCGTTCTGGATGGCGTTTTCGATTCCGAACCTGTTCCGCAGGCTCTTCGGGGAAGGGGCCTTGTCGGCGGCGTTCATTCCGGTGTTCACGGAGGTGGCCGAGGCCGACGGCTGGGACCGGGCACGGGTGATGCTGGCCAACGCTGCGGGGGTTCTGGCGGCGCTGCTGGCGGGGCTGACGGTGCTGGGCGAGCTGGGCTTGGGCGCCTGGTTGCTGTTCGGCCCCCCCGGCGGCGACGCGACGCTCAGCATCCGCCTGACGATGCTCGTCCTGCCGTTCATGTTCACGGTGTGCCTTCTGGCGCTCGGCTCGGCGGCGCTGCAGTGCAAGGGGCGGTTTGCCTATCCTGCCTTCGCACCGATTCTGCTGAACATCTCGCTGATTTCCGCAGCCATCGTGGCCTGGTGGTGGCTACCGGGTCGGACCGAGGCGAGTCTGTACGTGCTCTCCGCCGCGGTGCTCATCGCGGGTGCGGTGCAGTTGGTCGGCGTGGTCTGGCTGCTGAGGCGGGTCCAGCTGGCGGCCATGCCGAACGTCCGCCCGGTGCTGGGCGAGGTGCGGAAGGTTGCCTTGCTAACGCTCCCGATGATGGTCCCGCTGGGGATCCTGCAGTTCAGTGCGTTCTTCGATCGGTTTTACGCATTCGTGATCTCCCAGCAGGCCGGAGGCATTGAGTTTTTCGGTTGGAACCTTGGCAGACCGCTGGAAGAGGGCGTGGTGACGTGGCTTTACGCGGCCAACCGCCTGTACCAGTTTCCGCTGGGGATCCTGGCGATCTCGCTGGCGACCGCAGTGTTTCCGCTATTCAGCCGCTACGCCAGGCGGGGGAACATCGAGGGCCTGCGGGACGCGACCAACCGTGCCCTGCGCCTGAGCCTGTTCATGGGCATCCCGTCGGGGGTGGGGCTGATCCTCCTGGCCGGGCCAATCATCGCTCTGGTCGCCCGCCGCGGAAATTTCAGCCGGGAAAGCGTCGCGGGCACCGTACCCATTCTGCAGGCGTATTGCCTGGGCATGTGGGCGTACTTCTGCAACCACATCCTCCTGCGGGCGTTTTTCTCGCAAAAGGATACGAAAACCCCACTGAGGATCTCCTGCGCCCTGGCGGGGCTGAACATGCTGCTGGTGGCGACGCTGGTGTTCACGCCGCTCGGGGCGGCTGCGATTGGTCTGGCAACGGCACTGACTGCCGCCACGAATGTGCTGCTGCTGATCTGGGTGCTGCGGCGGCGGTGGGGCCGCATCGGTTTCCGGCGCATCGCCGTAAGTCTGCTGCGGACGGGCCTGGCCACGATCGCCATGGGCGCTGCGATCATCGCGCTGGAAGCATGGCTTTTCCCGGCCGTTAAAAACGCTATCGGGACCGGGACGGTATCGCTTATGATCCGGGTCGGATCGGGCGTGATTTCCGGCGCGGGTGTGTTCGTTCTGACTTCTATCATTCTCCGCGGGCCGGAATTGCGCGAATTGATCGGTTCGCTGAGGAAACGCAAGCCGGACCCGCCGGCGCCCGAACCGGCTGAGAATGCCGAGGAATCTGCCTGACTGTCTCTCCGCAAGGGAGCTACAACCATGCCGACCGACCAGGAACTGATACGCCAATACGCCTCGCTGGGCCCGAACGAACTGGCTGAGCAAATCGCCGATCGCAAGAAGCAGCTCGGCAGCCGCCTCTGCATCCTCGGCCACCATTACCAGACCGACGAGGTCATCCGGTTCGCCGATTTCCGGGGCGACAGCCTGAAACTCTCCCAACTGGCCGGCGGGCAAGAGGACGCCGAGTACATTGTCTTCTGCGGCGTGCATTTCATGGCAGAGTCCGCGGATATCCTCTCCGCCGACAACCAGACAGTGTGCCTGCCGAACATGCGAGCCGGCTGCGCGATGGCGGACATGGCCGACAACCTGGCTGTGGAGTCCGCGCTGGAGGAAGTGGCCGGGCAGATCGATAGGAAAATCGTTCCCATCAGCTACGTTAACTCCACCGCGGCGATCAAATCCGTCACCGCGCGCCACGGCGGGGCGTGCTGCACGTCCAGCAACGTGCGGAATGTCTTCGAGTGGGCACTGGCCGACACTGACGACGGCGGGGCGGGGGCCGACAAGGTTTTCTGCATCCCCGACCAACACCTTGGCAGAAATACTGCGGTAGCCATGGGTTACTCGCTGGACGACTGCGTGGTCTATGACCCCACGCTTCCCGACGGCGGGCTTACGCGCGAGCAGATCCGCGAGGCGAAGTTCATCCTCTGGAAAGGGCACTGCTACGTCCACCAGCTGTTCCTCCCGGACGATGTGAAACGCATCCGCGACGAGGTGCCCGGCGTGTACGTCATCGTCCACCCGGAGGCCCCGCACGAGGTGGTCCAGCTGGCCGACGCTGCGGGCAGCACGTCGCAGATTATCGCTGCCGTCGAAGAGGCCGAGCCCGGTAGCAGGATCGCCATCGGCACCGAAATGCACCTGGTCAACCGGCTGGCGAACCAGTACGACAACAAGGAAATTCATCTGCTGTCCGACCGCCCGGCTGCGTGCATCCAGATGGCCCGCATCGACCTGCCCCACCTGCTGTGGGTGCTCGACGGACTCGTGCAAGATCAGCCGCGAAACCCCATTCGCGTTCCGGAAGATATCGCCGCCGACGCCCGGATCGCCCTGCAGCGCATGATTGATATCCGAGCCGTGTCGGGAATCACGAAGAAGAAGTGAGGGGGATTGGTTGACTGGTTGATCGGTTGACTGGTCGACTGGTTAATTGGACAAAGCAAAGGCTCGGGTGTGCGGCTTGTAGTATCTCAGGGAGAAGTTCGTGTAGTTCGCGCAGTTCGCGGCTAAGAATCGCCACTGGTCAGCATGCCCGACAAGCCCCCGCGCCTATTGCCGAAGACGGCAACCGGTTGATCGGTTGACTGGTCGACTGGTTAATTGGACAAAGCAAAGGCTCGGGTGT
>JBKHHU010000151.1:0-8580 GCA_046539045.1 Phycisphaerae bacterium | reverse complement strand
AAAATCAGCACATCGAGTTCGATTCTCTGGCCCCGGACACCGTGGAGGAGATGATCCGCGCCATGCGGTTGCTGGAGATCTGGACCGCCAAGGCCCACCTCCGCCGGAATGAAGAGTCCACCGACAAGCCCGATGACCGGCTGGCGGAGATCGGCAAGCAACTGCTTGAAGGTCCTGCCGACAAGATGAAGGGGCTGGTGGTTCTCGGCGAAAATATGGAGCGGTCGAGTCGTCGCGCGGTCATCCTCAAGCCCGGTGAGAGCTACCACGCCTACCGGGAGATGATCCACTACTACGCGGTGCGGGTGCTGATGGACTACCTGGAAGAGAACGGGAAGGCATCGCTGATGTCGATGAAACGCTCGCTCGGTGGCTCCCGGGTTACCGACTGGATCAACCTTGGCGGGCAACTGGTGCCCGAGGCCGACGTGATGCAACTGCAGAAGGACATCACAGCCGGGAAGCTCAAGACGTGGAACGACGTCCACAAGCAGTACGACAAACTCTGGGACCGGTACCCTCGCCAGAAACAGAAACACGCGATGGCGGCATTGAGATTCGCCATGGGCACCGATCGCATCGGCAAGGAGCAGTGGCAGGAGGCCCTGGACGAGGCGATCCGCATTCAGCAGTACGTCTGCGACCAGGTCTACCTCAGCCGGAAGAAGGACTACCAGAACCACTTCCGCAAGACCACCTTCCGCAACCCCGAGGAAATGGAAGCGGTCGTCGGCAAGCCCGAGGACAACAGCTTCGTCAACCAGGTCAAGCAGGAGACCGCGGACTTCAAAAAGCGGTGCGGCAGAATGAAGAAGCGGGCATAGCGAACCCGAAGCGATCCATTCCACGAGAAAAGCGGGCGGAGCCATGGCGGCTTCGCCCGCTTTTGCTTCGGGTCCCTGTGTCGCGGGGGTTATTCGGCGATAAATTCGTTCCCGACCTTTCGGGCCCGCTCGGGTTTGTCCAGATCGATCCCCAGGGCAATGCCGATCTCGACCAGGATATTCCAGCCGGCGGCCAGGTAGACATACGGGGCCATCTCCCCGGTCTGCGGAACCTGGATGGTCGGCAGGGGGGTCTGGCGATCGGCAATGGCGACCACCGTCAGGCCGACGCCGTCGACCAGCACTTCCTGGAACTTGGCGACCTCTTCCTCGATCGGATCCACCACGAACACGATATCCTGCGGGTCCATGACCTCCTCGATCCCATGCACCGCGTAGGTCCCCTCAAGGAAGTCGCTCTTGCGGCGGGTGATCTCGTTGGTCTTGAGGGTCAGTTCCTCGGCCACTCCGTCATTGTACCCGGCGAAGTAGATGGTGTTGGCCTCGGTCGCCTTCCGGACGAACTCGGCGGGGATCTCCATCGTCAGCGCCTGCCGGATCTTGCTGTCCAGCCCGGCCAGATCCAGCGAGCGCCCGCCGACCTGGCTCAGCAGCGACTGGTAGACCAGCGCCTGCTCCACCACGCTCTTGGTCGCCGCGACCGCCTGTTCCCAGCCGCAGGTCAAAACCAGAGTGTCCGAACATTCTGCCTCCAAGAGCGTGTCGGGATTGGCCGTCAGGCCGAAACGGTTGGGATTTCCCTGTTCCTTGAGCATCTTGGCCAGCAGGACGACTTCCTTGGTCCGCCCGGAATTGGACGCCAGAAAAACCGCGAAATCGGACAGGTCATACTCTGCCGACTGCCGCGAGCCGTCCGTGCTGATGCACACGTCCAGCCCCCACGTCATGCCCTTGCGGATGGCGTTCTTGGCCGGGAAGATGCGGCTGGAGCCTTCCCCCGTCAGATGCAGACGACCGGCCTTTTTGACCTTCTCTGCCAGTCCTTGCGTCTGTTCCGGCTTGAAGGACCGGACCACGTCCACCGTGTCCATCATTTCCCGGACCAGCGCATAGTTGGAGTAGCGTGAGCTTTCGAGATTCATCGTACCTCCCTTTCCTGTAAAAATGTTCCTGTCCCGTGAAGATCAGCTGCTCGCCCGTCGATGTGGCAATAAGAACGGCTTATCGGGCGAAGGCTATATTCTAATGGGACGGGGGCCGCGGAGGAACAGATTTTCTGCAAAAGCGGCTCTTCTCGACCGGCCATCTTGCCGTCATGCTTGACATTCCGACCCCGGAAGCCTTTATAATACTCTGACCATGCTGGACGGGTCCCGCCAAGGGCGTTGCGGGTTCCGTCTTTCCTTAACTGAACGCCTGACAGAGATTTTCACGGACGTATTCTTCAATGAGCCATTTCTGCCTGCTGAAAGACCCGAAAAAGTATCGGGCTACGGATTGGGATCTGCTCAAGGACGAGAAGGGTCGTAATTACTGGCTGGATCACTTCCGGCAGCAGTTTGAGGAAACAGCGCGACACGGTTTGGACGAATACGGCCGTCATGCCGGCAAACGGATCAAGGACGCCAAGGAGGAGTTTTACGGCGTGCTGGATTCTCTTCAGGCCGACCCTCGCGCTCTGGGCAACGGAAGCCTGACCATCCTCGATCTGGACCACGTGCGCGATGAGATTCTTCGCAAGCACGGCCTTCCCGATCCTTACAAGAAGGTCAAGGACCGCACCAATGACGAGGCCATCGACCAGTACAAGGAGGTCATCCGCGATCTGCACATGATGGAAACGCAGGCCGACCGCTGGGATGCGGTGGTCAGCGGGATCTTCGCCGGGAACATGTACGATCTCGGCTCGGTGTCCACCATGCACCTGGCCGACGAAACCGTCGATTTCTTCGACCTGTGCGCAAAGACCAAACCCCGGCCTTGGTTGGTGGACGATTTCGATCCGCTTATCAACGACCTTGCCGACGATCCGATGTCCCGCTGGAAAAAGGCGGTCATCTTTGCCGACAACGCGGGTATCGATTTCGTGCTGGGCGTGATGCCCCTGGCCCGCGAACTGGCCAACGAGGGCGTCATTACCGTCATCGCGGCAAACGAAGACCCGTCGCTCAACGACATCACCGCCGAAGAAGCGGTGGAGGTCATCCAGCGGCTGGCGGTGATCGACCCGGACCTGGCCGCCCTGATCCGCGGGCAGATGCTGGAAGTCGTCTCCACCGGTAGCAGAGTGCCGCTGATCGACCTGTCCGACGTCAGCAAGGAACTCAATGCCGCCACCGAGGACGCCGACCTGGTGATCCTCCAGGGGATGGGCAGGGCGATCGAGTCCAACTGGTCCGCTGATTTCGCCGTCGATGCCGTCAAGATCGGGCTGGTCAAGAGCCCGATGGTCGCCGAGTGGCTCGGCGGGGAGATCATGGACTGCGTCTGCAAATACGAGCCCACGCCGAAACCCGAACCCGAACCCGAGGCGGAAGAGGAGAAGTGATTGGCCTCACTGCAGGTGGTTGATCTCGGCAGGGCGTCGTACGACAGCACACTGGCTCTCCAGACCGAAGCGCTGGAGCGGGTGAAAAGCTCCGATCCCGAACGGGCGGAGCTTTTTCTCGTTGAGCATGACCCGCCCGTGATCACGCTCGGCCGCCGGGCCGAGAACGCCAACCTGCTGGCGGCACCGGATTTTCTTGCCGAGAGAGGCATCGAGGTCCGCGAGACCGGCCGGGGCGGTGATATCACCTACCACGGGCCGGGGCAGCTGGTCGCGTACCCGATTATCCGCCTGGACCTGCACGGCAAGGACATCCACCAGTACATCCGCAATCTGGAAGAGGCGGTGATCCGCGTGCTGGGGCAGTTCGGCCTCACGGGCAGTCGCATCCGCGGGCTGACCGGCGTGTGGGTGGACGGGCGGAAGGTCTGTGCCATCGGCGTGGCCGCCCGGCGGTGGGTCAGCTATCACGGACTGGCCCTGAATGTCTGCACGGACCTCGATCACTTCAAGCTGATCGTGCCCTGCGGCATTTCGGACAAACCGGTCACCAGCATGCAGCAGCTGCTCGGGCGGGACGTTTCGGTTTCGCAGGTCAAGTCCGCGCTGGTACAATCGCTGACGGATGTTCTTGGTTTCGATGCCCCAGCAGTGTGAACCTGATGACCGACCGCAGACCTATGCCCCGTCGATCGAGCAAATTCCCTCCATGGATGAAGCGCCGCTACCGCGTCAGTGCCGAAGCCGACGCCGTTCGCGACGTGCTGGAGGAACTGCAGCTCAACACCGTCTGCACCGGTGCCCATTGCCCGAACCAGGGCGAGTGCTTCGCCTGCGGAACGGCTACGTTCATGATCCTGGGCGACGTCTGCACGCGGAATTGCCGGTTCTGTGCGATTGACACGACCCGACGGCCGGGCCCTCCGCGGACGGGTGAACCGCAGGCGGTGGCCCAGGCGGCCCGGCGGATGGGGCTGCAGTACGTGGTGGTGACCTCCGTCACGCGGGACGACCTGCCCGACGGCGGGGCCGAGCACTTTGCCCGGACGATCAAGGCGATTCGCGAGGAACTGCCCGGCGCCCGCGTCGAGGTGCTGACGCCCGATTTCCGCGGGAATATCGAGGCGCTGTCGACGGTCATCCGCGCCCGGCCTGATTTGTTCAACCACAACGTGGAGACGGTTCCGCGGTTGTACTCGGCCGTCAGGCCGCAGGCGGACTACCGCCAGAGCCTGGATGTGCTGGCGGCGGCAAAACGCCTCGCCGAGAACACCCGCGGGCAAACATTCACCAAGAGCGGTTTGATGGTTGGTCTGGGCGAGACGCCCGACGAGGTGCTGCAGGTGATGCGCGATCTGCGGGAAAGCGGGGTGGACATCCTGACCATCGGCCAGTACCTGGCCCCCTCCGACGAGCACCACCCGATCCATCGGTTCGTCACGCCGGAGGAATTCGAGCAGTTCCGCACCGAAGGGCTGGAGATGGGCTTCCGGGCGGTGGCTTCCGGCCCGTTCGTCCGCAGCAGCTACCATGCGGAGGATATCTTCGAAGGTCCGAGCCGCTGACGCTTGCGGTTGGCTTATCGAAGCCGGTCCAGCGCCTCAAACGTCATGTCGATCAGCTTGCGGGCGGTATCCCCATCCGCCTGGTCGCCCCAGATGGTTTCAAGCGTCGCAGCCAGGTTTTCCCGCGTCAGTTCCGACTCGTTCTCCGGCAGGGCAGGGAGCGGCTGATTCAGTTCATCCCGTCGGCGGATCATCGATGTCACACCGGCTGCCGCCCCGATCGCCATCGTTTTCGGTTCGACACCCTGTACCAGCGCCACACGCATCGTCCCGAACAGGCGATCGTCCCAGCCGAGCTTGCGGACGTGGTCACGCGTCACGCGAGCGACCAGATCGTTCAGATTCGGACAGACCATCCGCTCCAGCAGGTCCTCGGCATACTCGCGATAGCCTTCCGGCGTGAAAAGCGGGTCGCCGAGGTCCGCGTGCTTACGAATCAACGCCGCACCGGATTCATCGAGAAACGCTTTCCTCCCGAGAGCGAGGATCTCCTCGTCGTCGCCCACCTCGGCCATCACGTCCAGACCCTTGCGATCGGCAAGGTAGCCCATCAGCGCGTGGATGGCGTTGTGGCCGTAGAGTTTGGCTTCCTCGAACGGGAGCAGATCGGGCTTCTCGGCGAACACGTCGATGCCCTTGGCCGTGCCGGGCAGCGTCACCTCGGAGACGAGGATGCGGTTGAACTCTTCGACCAGAATCGCCCGCGGGATCGTGTCGGTGATCGTCGTCAGATTCATCCGGCCGATCGTCGGCTCGTCGGCAATCACGCCGGACATCTTGCCGATGACGGTGTTGAGCACCTGCGTCTGCTGCATGATCTCAGCCGGGGCGTATTTGCCCAGTGTTTCGGTAAGGATCTCCGCAGCGTGATTGTTGTTCTCCGCAGCGTAGATGAGCGTCGGCCGGGCCTGGTCCCGCAGTTGCAGCCCGCGGGCGATGGTCCGGGCGACCGAGTTGACCCCGCCGCGGTCGTAAAACTCCACACTCGGCAGGCAGACGGCGATCTCGTCGGCCTCGGCGATGGCGCGGCAGAGGTCGGCATTGCCTGCAGGGTCGGCCGGGTTGAGCATCTCGATGCCCGACAGCTCGAATTTGTCGATCACGTCCGGCCTGGCCACGTTGACGGTGTACTTCCCGCCGGCAAGGCGCAGCGCATCGACCAGCGACTGATCGACCTCCGCGACCGTGAAGCGGTCGAAATTCCCGCTGCGGTACGCCTCAAACAGGAACAGGCCGCTCTGGATCGGGCCGAACCCGAAGCCAACGAACTTCTTCTTGGTCTGACTCATCAACCAATCCCGCTTACTTGGCCACGCGGAGCAGTTCTTCCTCCGCATCCCGCGTCCAGTTGCCGTGTTCGTCGAACTTCTCGGCCACGGACGGGTACTTCTCGCCCAGTTCATCCAGCGGGGTCAGCGGCAGCTCGTGCAGTTCCGGATAGACGATGATCTTCCCGGCCATGGTCCGCTGCTCGACGGCCTTGATCCCGTCGACCGCCCCGGCCATGCCGGACACCGCGTCGACCGAAAGGTTCGTCTCCAGTTGCCCGTCGGTGACCTTCCGCAGGACGATCTTCATGTCCTCGATGGTCGACCCGCTCGTGCCGAACATGAAGCAGCCGTTGCGGATGTAGCGGTCCATGTCCAAGTCGTGACGCGTCGGGGCGGGAATTCCGGCGAAGATGTTGATCCGCGTGCCGGGCATGGACCGATCGATCGCCTGCTCGACCAGCGCCCCGATCGGCGCCATCAGCTCGAAGTAGGTGAATTTCTCGTCCAGCGGGTTGGTCTTCGTGTTGACCAGCCGGTACTCCACGCCATTGGCGTCGGCAACGGGGCGGGTCTTGGTCTCGAGGCTCTCCAGGCGGGAATCGTCCAGATCGGTCGCGACCACCTTCAGGTCCTTCTTCCCGCAGGCGAGGGTGCGGATCGTGTGCATCTGGCCCATCGGCCCGCCGGCACCGACGATCATCACCCGGTCGCCGTCGGCGATCTCGCCGGTCTCGGGAATCGCCTTGTACGATTCGGCGGCGTCGCAGCCGGGGGTGCCGATCCAACGCGTCATCCCGTAATGCACCCTCCCGACGCCGACCGATACCTTCTCGCCGATCTCGCCGTTGCACAGCACAATGTTGAAGATGCCCTGGATCGCCAGCTTGTCGTTCAGCGCGTCGATGGTTTCCTTTTCGGTCCCGAAGTAGATGATGTCGTCGTAGGCCTGGTCATCCAGTTCGGCGATCTTTTCCAGGTCGGCGTCCATGACGGTCATCTCCGCCGGCTTGCCGTCGGGGCTGAAAGCCCCCGAGACGCTGTCGACGCAGCAGACGTCATCCTGTCGGACGACCAGCAGCTTCCCACCGGCCTTGACGGTCTGACGCTCGTTCGTGACGTAGGAATCTTCCACGCATGCCCACGGCTCGACCAGGCAGACCGCCGAGCTGCTGAGGCCCTTCTCCACCGAGACCAGGAACCGCTCGTCGGTTTCCGGGTCGACCACCACGCGCTCGTCGAACAGCACGTATTCCTGCAGGCCGCCCTCGAAGTTGTAGCCGAACGCGCCGTTGCTCCCGGCTGTCTTGAGGAACCGCCAGTCGGCCTGGACGAGCACCCGCTCGCCGGCGCTGTAATGAGTTACCTCCTCGCCGACCTGCAGGATATCGCATACGACTTCGTGGCCGGGGACGGTGGGCTCTTCGCCCGGTACGTAGCTCGGCAGTTCGCTCAGGGCAGCAAAGTCGATCCCGCGGACGATCTCGCTTTTTCGCGGGTGGTCGGAGAACTGCTTGAGCAGCTTCAGGTCGCTGAAGCAGAGTCCGACGGCTTCGACTCTGGCGAGGATCTGGTGCGGGCCGGGCGTGGGGACGGATTTTTCGGTATTCAATTCCAGCTTGTCCGGGCCGACGAGCTGCACGGCGTGCTGGGTCTGGGGGATGGCGTTGTCGTTCATTGGTGTTCCTCGGGGTTCGCTGTGCGAGCGTTGTATTGAACTAATTCAGCATGACCTGTCCGCCGGTGACGGGGACGGCCTGGCCGGTTTCGTATCGCTGTTCCATGCAATAGTAGATCGCCTTCATCACGTCGGCGGTGCGACAGCCGCGATTCATCGGGACCTTGGCTTCATAGAACTTCTTGACGTCCTCGATGGTCCTGGCTCCGGGGACCTTCCCGGTGTTCAGGTATTGTACGAACAGGCCGCGGTCGGGGTCCGACCAGAGGGGCCCCTCGAAGAAGTTTCCGGGACAGACACTGTTGACCTTCACGCCGTCGGTGATCAGCTCCAGGGCGAAGCTCTGGGTCAGGCCGATCCCGCCGAACTTCCCACCGGCGTAGGCGCCGTTCTTGTTCGACCCTTCCAGCCCGGACTTGCTGTTGATCTGGATGATGTCGCTCATGTATTCCGGGCACGCCTGGTGCTGGATCGCCAGAATCGGCGAGACGTTCTGGACCGACAGGAAGTAGCCCTTGTAGTTGACCGACGTGACGAAGTCGAAGTCCTTCTCGGGCAGTTCCTTCACGCTCCCTGCCTTCAGGACGCCGGCGTTGGCGACGAACAGGTCCACCCCGCCATACAGGCGGATCACCTGGTGCAGGCATTCGCCGATGGACTCGGCGTCGGTGACGTTGATGGCGACGCCCGCGGTCGTTCCCGCTCCGACCTCCCCGGCCAACTCGTCGGCAGCCTG
>JBKHHU010000150.1:0-8753 GCA_046539045.1 Phycisphaerae bacterium | reverse complement strand
GGCACCCCGCACGGGGGAGTTCACGCTTCGCACGGCCGACACGGCCGTGGCACCCGCGAGGAATGGGTTGCGCGGAACTCTCAGCCATGGAATCGGACGGCGCGGAATTCTCAGCCTTGGAATCGGACGGCGCAGAACTCTCTGCCATGGGCTGCGGCTTTGGAGATGTCTTGGCTGCCACCATCGGCAAACCCCTTCATTGACGGCCGCCATTCTCCCGCGCGATCGGTCGGCCGACAAGGAGAAATCGGGTGTCATTTCAGCCCGCCCAGTTGTTCCGCCCGCAAGCAAGTTGCGGGCCCTACCAACTTCGACATGGACCACCTCGCGATGGGCGCGGATAGCAGTGGCGGCGTATCCAAGTCTGTCTCGAAGTTCTTCTGCACGCCATCCATATATTGATGACCAGCATGGATGGAGCCCCGGGCTGTCGGCCCGGGGCTCCATGCTTCCCGCAATGGGTTCGGCATCCGGGCTGAAAGCAGGCATCACTTCTGGCTTTGTGACAGATCATGCACGAATAAAGCCTTTCGAAGCTTCTCGGCATCGGCGTAATTGCCGTCGCCTGTGTAGATGCCATACGTACCGCGATCAATCTGCCTGTGCAGGTCTTCCGGATAAGTGATTCGTATGCCCCTCAATGTGAGCAGGGCATCGAGTCGCTCCAAAGGAGCCAGGAGTTCAGCCAAGTGCTGTCCCTCTGTCTTCAGAATGACATAAGGATTCCTTGAACAGTTAAAGTAGCGAAGGTGGCGGAGCCGCTTAACGAAATCAAAAGACTTGGCATCCGCGTGTCTGCTGCTGAAGTAGACGAGGTTCTCAAGCGGAGCGACCTCGGCAGGATTCAGGTGGCTCATCTCCAGCGAGTGCAGGTTCTTCAATGTCCCCAGAACCTGACTATAATCCCTCTTCGAGTCCCACGCCTGGCGTTTGAATGTGCCCGTTTCCGGATCGAAAGCATCCTTGAATTCTTCGATAGCCACTATCTCTTGAAGGGAATAGGCTTTCAACTTCTCCAAGTCCGGCTGGTGTGCCAGAATCAGGCTCAACTGCTCGGGGGTACATGCCCGGCCAAGTTCGATGCGCTTGAGCTTCGGCAGCCGCTCCAGGGGCCGGAAATCCGCCGTCCATTGCTCCCGGAGATCCTCCCCTCTGTTCAACACAATCGCCAGATCTTCAAGAGCGGCAAGGTCCGCAACGGATGAGACATCCTCAATGTCGCCGCGGACATCAAGCGTTGTCAGTCTGGTAAGCTTCTTCATTGACGGCAGCGTCTTGATGGACGGAAGTTCTGTATCTAGGGTGCTGATTCTCAGAGTGAGGCTACGCAAGCCCGCGAGATGGGCCAGAGGGTCCAGGTCGGAAGGCTTCCTGTCAATTAGCACGAGATCGAGCTTCTGGAGCGATTTCAGTTCGCGCAACGCCGCCAGTGAGCCAAGGGTCCATGCATCCACGTTCAACTCAACCAGTGAGGGCACGGCAGCAAGTGGCCCCAGCGACAGGCGCACGCCGTGATCGGCCTCGATCGTAAGGGATTCGAGCGGCAGGGATTCCAGTGGCGAAAGGTCCACCTGCAATGGGGGCTTCTGCGTGCTGGATGCTGTAACACGAGATATCTTGAGGTGCAGCCGTTTGAGGTTGTTCAGCTTGGCCAGAGGCGCGAGGCTGAATCCATTTTGTGGATACGAGATCACGAGATGAAGTTGCTGCAGATTTGTCAGGCTGGCCAGAGACGCCATGTCAATTCCAGGGCCTTCGAGATTGTCGTAAGTCAAGCTCGTCAGTGATCTCAAATGCGTGATGCGGCTGAAGTCCTTTCCGACTTCATTAAGCTCAAGAATGTGGAGGTTTGGCATGTCCGGCAGGATGACCTTGGAGCCTGACCACAGCTTCAAGTGCTTCAACTGTGGCACAGTGCTCAACACGTCTGACAGTTGGTCGGGAGCTTCATACCCGCTAATCTCAAGTCTTTCCAGGTTTCTCAATTTCTGGAGAAAACCGGGGCCAGCAACATAGTGACGTCCAAGATTCAGGAATATAAGACTCGTAGAGGTAGACAGAAAGCTATGATCATCTATGGGAACACCGCGTGTGCGAAGCCACTGCAGCCGCGTGAGGGCCGACAGGGCAGTACCCGACTTGACAGAAATGCAGTCAGTCAGGTCGAGCGAAGTGAGCGATGTGAGGCTGCCTAGTGGCTGGAGGTTTGCAACGGCCTTGCATCCCCTGAGGCTGAGAGACTCCAGCGAGGAGAACATCGTTAGCGGCTCCAGATTCTCAAGCAGCGAGTAATCAAACTCCCAGACCTGGATCGAGTTCACCTTGTCGGCAGTCCGCACCTGTTTCAACCATGGTAACTTGGCGCTGTAAACCCATGCGGTAAGCGGCTGCGGCGACTTGGCCGCCTCTTCCCCAAGCAGAAGAGCCTCTTCTTTCGACCTGACGATGATACCCGCCAGCACGTACGGATCGCCGTCCACCGACAGATACACCCGGGGGCCGTTCTGACTGAAGGCCAGCCGATCCCCCTTTCGGTAGCACCAAAGGAAGGGCGTGTGGCCGCCGATTTCCAGCCATTCTCCCTGCGGCGTGCCCTCCGGAACATCGATCACTCCGAGCGGCACGCGAGGAGCCTCGCCGGATGCTGTCTGAGTCGTGGGCTGGCTGGTTGGTGTGTTTGCCATCGGGGTCTCCTCCCGACGCTGCTCTTGGGTATCGGAATCGTCTGCTGAACCTCGGCCATCGCAGCCTGATCCCCACACCATGGCGATTGCTGAGATCGCCGCTGCCGCTATGGCCACTACCGCTTTGTTCGTTATCATCTCATTCTCCCCGTGCTCTATCTGGTATCAGACGCCTGATAACGATAAGATTCTACGTCCCCACGGACGTTCTGCAAGTGGCTGAGCTCGCAAGAGCTTCTGGGCGGGGCCCTACCGCTGGCCGGGCGATATGGACCTGCGGGACATGCTGAACGGCGAGGCCGAGGCGTCCTGCGGCATTGCCCTGAACGCCTCCCAGGCGTGCCGCATACACCGACCGGGCGCTGGTCGTCTGATGCTCGCCCTGTTCGGGCGTCCCACCCGGCGCGTCTACGAGCGGGATGCCCGCGTTTCCTGTCAGTGACTGACAGATCGAGAACCGAGACGTTTTCGTTTCAAGGAGAACAACCTCCAGTGCGGCTTCGCCGCACAGAGCAGGAGAGAGTAGCCAGGAGAAAGTAGAAAAAAGGCTGACGCCTTGTAACGGCTGCCGGCGCGTAACAGCCACTGCATGCTCTCCTGCGGTCTCCTGATCCCGACGCATTGCGTCGGGCGCTCTACTTTCTACTCTCCAGGCCTGTTCCGGCCCCGCCGGCACCCCGGCGGGCCATCGTTCTGCGGTGTGCCAGGCATGGCACGATGAGTTGGAGGTGTAAGTCCTCTGGAGGCCCTGATCGCGGGAACTCCTAGCGGAACAGCAACTGCGGCGTCGCGAGGCGTCGTGGGAAGGAAGCTGTAGGCAAAGCTCCGACCTGACGGACAGCAACCGCGTACGAGGCGGCGTGTCGAGGGTGGGAGGGCCGCAAGACTCGAAGCCCGGTGCGATCCGGATCGGCATGACGTAGACGCGGCAGGCGTGGAGCGAAGGTCACGTGTCTTACGCTGGGAGGTCTGTCGGCCTGCCTTGTGCTACCACGGTGGCGACATCGTGGGATGGGTCGGTAGAAGTCAGCCGAGGCCATAGTACCGTCCGATTGGCAACGCCACCCAGGGCGGGAAGGGCCGAACACAATGGACCGAACCAGCCGTCACGATCGAGAGCGCGCGCAGACGCAGGTACAAGGGCTGAGATGCTTGGGCCACCTCGGAAGGTAGGCGACAGAATCGCCGAGGATACGAGCTTGGCGCGTCAAACCGCTGCGGAACCGAGCGATCCGCTGGGGATAGGTGCCCATTGTGAACCGCCGTATACGGACCCGTTGGTACGATGGTGTGGTAGGCCAGGATGAGCAATCACCCCGGCCTACCCGATCGCTGACGCTGCTCCGGTAGCGCATGCATGCCGAATTCTGCTGGACCCCAGAATGCGATTTGGCATGCAGCCATACGTCTGGCGACATCACCCTGTGGTTTCCTCTACACGGGCCAGGGCTGGGGCAGTTGGAGGGCGTAGAGTTGGGCCTGGCCGGTGTCTCGCATGGCGAAGAAGATGCGGGATTCGTCTCGGCTGAATTGCGGGTGGATGTGCGTGCCGCCTTCGTGGTCGTGGCGGTCGTGGGTGCCGCGGGCCAGTTCGACGCGCTGGCCGGTGGCCAGGTTGGTCAGCCAGACGCCGCCGGTTCCTTCGGGGTCGTTGTGGGTGTCGGTAATGGCGTGGGTGGCGGCGGTGTTCAGCGAGGTATGCACCCCGGCGAAGTCGGGCAGGAGGACTTCCGGCTGGGGCGCGTCCAGCGCGTAGCGGACGAGGTCCTGGCTGCGCTGGGGGTTGTCCAGGTGGGCGATCACGCCGGCGCCGTCGGGCGTCCACATGGGGTGGTGGGTGAACTCGCCGAGCCACCGCGACTGGCCGGTCTTCAGGTCGGTGAGGATCAGCGATTTGACCGTGCGAGGCCGACCCGCCTGCCGCGCGGAGACTTCGTCGGTGAAGACCACAAAGGTGGATTGGCCGTCCGGGGCGAACTTGACGTTCATGAAGTTCAGCCGGGCCGGGTCGAGCCGGCCGCCGTCGGGGTGGAGGCGGCAGGCCTGCGTGATGGTCAGCAGGGGCGTGAACTGGCCGGTCTGCACGTCGGCCAGGCCCAGGATGGGGCGGGCGTAGCCGGGCTCGGGCGTGTCGGTGCCGGGCATGCGGTCGCGGAAGGCGGCGGCCTGGCCGGTGGATTCGCAGTAGGAACGCAGGCCGGCGTCGAGGGGGCGCGGGTCCGCGGGGTCGTCGAGGGAGATAATGGCGTAGCGTTCGCGGTCGGCGCCGTCGGGCGCGTAGGCGAGGGTTTTGTCGTCCAGCCAGGTGGGCAGTCCGCCGACGTGTCCGATGGCGGGCCCTTCGGTGCGGGCGACGCGGGTCGGGTTGGCGCCGTCGGCCTCGGCGACGACGACCCATCCGGGGCCGGGCTGGGGTCCGTCCCACTGGAAGTAGGTGATCCGCTCGGCTGAGGGCGACTCGACGGGGACGTCGTAGTAGCGGTGGGAGGCGGGGCCTGCGTCGGTGGACAGTTGCGTAACCTGGAAGTCGGATTGCATATCGGGTCTCCGGGGTCGGGAGGTCGGCGCACCGGGCATTGCGGACCCTTGCCCCTCGGCGGCCGGGAATCTTCGTGCCTCCAGCCTACACACCGCGTTGGGTCTGGCCAGCATTTTCGGGGCCTGCGCATAACAAGGGTGCGGTCGGAATAGGGTGGCGCCAAGGTATTTTTGGAAGTAAGCTGTGATCCATGGACGGGTACGTTCACTTGGCGAAGGAGTGCCGACATGGATCGAGAGAAGCTGGATCAGAAGTTGCGTGGGATTTTGGATCAGGTGCGCGGGCGGATCGTCGCGGAGGCTTCACCGTCCCTTCAGGAGCTCGGCTCGATGGAAGACGTGACGAGCTCAACCGTTGCAAGGCCGAGGTGCTACAGGCCTGGTGCGAGGAGGCGAAGGACGATTCGGCCCGGCCGGGTTGTCCGCATTGCGGGCGTCCCATGCGTCACAAGGGCCACCGTAGCAAGACGGTGATTGCCGAAGGCGGCTCGGGATCAGGGCTCGCTGGCGATGCTGCACCGACTGGGGCCGTATGAGCGTGTCCACAGGGACGATTGTCGCGAGTCGCTTCAGTCGCTGCGGGGTTACGCGGCGCCGCGTATCTCGAAGACGGATTTTCCGCGCTTCCGCCATGGCTACGACTGCGGGTCGGCCCGACGGAAAGCCAGTGCGGGACGTTGACCGCCCGGGTCAAGGGTCCGGGCATGCGATGGGACGCCGACAACGCCGAGTCCATGATGGCGTTGTCCGCCCTCGACCACAGCCAACAATCGGCTGCCTATTGGAAACTCCAACGCGCCGCGTGCCGTGCCCAGCGATGGCAAACCCGTCCCAAGGAAGGAACGCAGATGAAACCCCAGGAGCATCCCCGGTTGATCTTCGGCAAGGACGACGTTGAGGCCCTCAGGCAGTTTGCCGCTACGCAGGAAGGTAAGGCCGTCCTGGAGAGGCTTGAAACGGCCATGGAGGTCGAGCCCGACGGGATCTCAATCGGATCGTTCAGCGCCGGCCATGCGCTGAAGTATACGGTCAGCGCCGAGAAGGCTTACGCGGACGAGGCCCGAAAGGTCGTCGAAAGAACGATGGCCGGAGTTCGGATCTTCGACAGTCCCCCGCTATGGAATGCGGCGGATTTCAAGATGATCTACCGGACGAAGGCGGCCGTGGACGTGGCCATCGCCTACGACCTGTGTTATCAAGCCTGGGACGGCGAGTTCCGCCGCAAGGTGGCCGGCGAGTTGGACAAGATGGCCCGCCAGTTCCTCAAGGGTGGCGGCAAGGGGCTCAACCGAACTCCATATAGCAACTGGGTGGGAAACACCAAGGCAGCGGCGGGATTCCTGGCGTTGGCCGTCGTGGGCGACGAGGGGGCTACCGTCGCCATGCCAGGAACGCTGGTTCGGGCCGAGAAGGACTTCGCCGCCTTCCTGAAAAGCGCTTACGGGCCATCCGGATGGTGCTGTGAGGGGTTCAATTACCTGCGCTACCCCATGACCACAAGCGGTTACCCGTTCATCCACGCCCTGTCCCGGGCGAAGGGCGAGCCAGCGTTTGCAGACACCCCGGCCGCAAGATTCCCGAGCCTCTATGCGACATTGCTGGTGCCCGGTCCGGAATATCCAAGCGTTCCTTTCTTCGGCATGGCTTACGGCTGGTTCGGTCGGAAGGTTAGCAGTGCGAGCATGCAGTACGAGCGCACGCGCTGGCGCAGCGGCGACCTGCCGATGCTGCTTGCCCTCGCCGACAACAGGCTCAAGCCGGCTGTCAAATGGACTTACAAGGCATGCTGCGGCCCGGATGGTGACGGAACGTGGGACATCTACAAGCCGGTTGACGCGGTCTGGGCGTTAGCAGCCCTGACCCAAGCGGCCGACGTGAAGGCGGCTTGCCCGGCCAAGGCGGTCGGGCTCACCTTGGCCGACAAGCGACTGGGGCTCTACGTCGCCCGCAACGGCTATCGCGGTGCTGACGACTGCATCGCGGCCATCCATCTGAACCTCCTACCGCGCCGGGCAAGCTACTCGTTCCAGGACGCCGGCAGCTTCCGCATCCTGGCCTTCGCGACCCGTTTCGCCGACCAGGCGTCGCGCACCGATCGCGCGTGGAGACGATCGGACGGTCCATGGCTCGACCGCCGGGCGGAAAACGTCGTGCAGGTGCCGGGCAGTAATCCCTGGCCTGGTGGGAAGCTCGTTGACGCTGCGATCCAGAACGACGGCGGCATGATCGTTACGACCGACTTGTCCGGAGCATATTCGGCCGGAACAAGCCTCTCCGATGCGAAGCCGGGTGACCTGAAGGCCCTGCGGAGTTTTGCCGTCGACTACTCTGGCCTCTGCGGCGCACCGATGCTGGTGGCTGTGGCCGATCGACTCACGGGTGGTCCCCGGGACAAGATATGGACCATGCACACCGGCGGGATTCCGAATATTGTAGACGGCGGATTCCTGATCAAGGGAGCGGGCGGGGCCACGTTGCGTGCAACGGTCGCAGCACCCACCGGGGCCAAAGTCACGGTGAGAATGGGCCAGGAAACCAGCATGGTGCAGGTCGCCGGCGAGGGCGAGTTCCTGCTGGTGATGACGATTCAGAAGGCCGACGCTCCGGCCGCAACGGTCGAGGGAGTCGGCCTGACAGCACGCGTCAGAATCGGCAAGCGAACGGTTCGCTTCAAGAACGGGAAAATCCTGCTCGATTGACATCGGCCACAGCAGCGTGACCGGTGCTTTGGTTCCCCACTTCGCCCAGTCGATGGACTGACCGTTCATTTCACAGATAACGTGGCGGGTCAGTTGACCAGCGCCCCCCAAGGCTGTCGCCACGGTGCTGATCCGAGGTAATGAAGAGGATGTTCGGATGGTTCATGAGTAGAAAGACACTCCCTTGCTACTTGCCGATCCCGTACAGATGGGTTGTGGACTGGATGAACAGCATGTCGCCGTGAGGGATCTCGCCACAGTTGACCGCGCCAAAATGGGCGAGTATGGTGCGGTACGCGCCGAGGAGATTCTCCTTAGGCAGCCCAAAACCAGACAGATGCCGCTCAAAACTCAATGCTTTCGGCATCTCCGGGCCGCCCAGGAGGTTGTTACGTGAGATCACTTTCGGTTTGGCCGGGTCGGATACGTCGATGACCGCAAACCGCATCAGTGCCCAGTTGTCTTCCCGCGTGCGACCAGAGAAGTTAACGCCCGTGCACTTCAGCGGCAGGATCGCGTATTTGCCGGCAATGTTGATCGTGAGGCCTTTGGTCTGCTCCTTGTAAGGCAGGGCCAGATTGCTCACGAACTTAAGGAAATCAGGAAGACAAGCGTGAAATCTCGTCTCAACCGCAGAGACTTCCTTCGCTTAGCCGGGATGGCCGGAGCCTGCGCAGCGCTGGCCCCGGCAGCAATGCGACTGCTGGCGGATACTCAACAGTCCGGAAAGGCCCGCCCCGACATCGTGATGGACGCCTTGAAACGTGACCCCAGGGCCACGTCAGAGACCGTTTTTTGTTACAAGGACTACAATCACTTACGCTTCCCGGAG
>JBKHHU010000149.1:0-8763 GCA_046539045.1 Phycisphaerae bacterium | reverse complement strand
CACCCCATGCGAATACGGCTGACCGAGGAGCGGAAGGCGGCGATCGTTCGCTCGGCCCAGGAATACTGGCTGGATGAATTCGACGAGGAGCTGAGCGAGTTCCGGGCGGAGAAGATCGTCGCTTTCTTCGCCCGCAGGCTTGGCCCCGGGGTCTACAACCAGGCCATCCAGGACGCCCGCGCGTTCATGGCCGAGCGTCTGGAGGACCTTGAGGCGACGTTCTACGAAGTCGACGAGTCCTGATAGGCCGTCGCGGGATCGCCAAAGCGGGTGGGGCATTCCCGGATCGATCGCGTAGAATCCAGTGCGGCACCGCGGCAAACGGCTTATCCTTTTCCGGAACCGCCGGCGTTCGAAGCTGAACGGAGAACTATGGCTCCGCTGTTCGGATATTCAGGGCTTCTGCTGTTCCTGCTTGGAGCAGCGGCCATGATGTGCCCGGGGTTCTTCTGGTCCATGCGGACGTGTCGCCGGTTTGATCCGCCCGAACCGCAGCGAGAAGCGCCGGAAGCACACGAGATCGAGGCGATCAAGAACCGCGGGAGATGGATTGCCGCGGTCGGCCTGGTGCTGGCGGCTGGGGGCATCCTGATGGCCGGCATCTGAGGCTGGGTTTCGTCGCGGCATCTCTTCGGGGCCGCGGATTCAGGAAAGGGTTGATCTGTTGAAGCTGGCGCTACTGGGAGATGCTCACGCCAACCTGCCCGCGCTGGAGGCGGTACTGGCCGATGCCCGCCAACAGGGGGCGACGCGCTTTGTCTACATTGGCGATTACCTCGGTTACAACGCGTTCCCCAATGAAGTGGTGCGGTGTTTGCGGGAGGTGGCTCCGGAGGCGATCATCGGCAACTACGACCGGAAGGTGCTGAAGTTCCCCCGGAAGAGGGACAAGTGGCGTAAATCGAAGCACCCGCTGAAGTTCCTCGCCTTCCGCTGGGCGTGGGAGCAGCTCTCGCCGTCCAACCGGCGTTATCTCCAGTCGCTGCCGAAAGAGCGGGAGATCGGTTTCCAGGGCGTACCGATCCTGCTTTGTCACGGCAGGCCCGGCTCCAACAGCGACGGGCTGACGCCCGAGACGCCGAGGAAGGTCTTCGGCCAACTCGCCGGGAAGACTTCGGCGGAGGTGGTGGTTTTCGGACACACGCACAGGCAGTTTCACATTCGGGAAGGGGGCACGTTGTTCATCAATACCGGAAGCATCGGCCGGCCTGAGCAGGGCGATCCGCGGGCGTGTTACACGCTGCTGGAATATCGCCCCGCAGCGATGCGTGCCATGGAGCGCCGGATTGAGTACAATGTGCAGGAAGCTGTTGAAGGGATTCGGTCCCGGAATCTGCCCGAGCCGTTTGCGGAGATGATCCGGCGCGGGCGGAACCTGACCGAAGTGCTCTCGCTGTAACGGGGTTGCGAAGAACTCCCCCGCGCCTTCACCGAATCCTTGCGCCATCTTCATGATCGACAGGTAGGATACGGTCCATCCCTTATGGTTGAGCGTTCTACACAATCCAAGGAAGTGCAACAAGTGGAAGCAGCCGTCCCCATCGCGGCGATTGATATCGGTTCCAACTCCATCCGCATGGCGATCGCGGAGGTCCTTCCGGACGGGACCGTAGAGCCTTTCGAGCGGACGGCCCGCGCGGTCCGGCTCGGGCAGGACACGTTTGCCCACGGCAGGCTCGCGCGCGAGACGATCACCGCGGCGATCAACATCCTCAAGGATTACCGGCGGATCCTGGAAACGTACCGCGTGGAGAACCTGCGGGCCGTGGCCACCAGCGCGGTGAGGGAGGCATCCAATGCCGACGCCTTCGTCGACCGCGTGTACATGTCCACCGGGTTCGACGTGGAGGTGATCGAGCCGACCGAAGAGAGTCGGCTGTCCTACTCTGCCGTTCGCCGCACGCTGGAAGAGGCTCCGAAGATCAGCACCAAAGACGCGCTGATCGCGGACGTCGGTGGGGGCAGCGCCCTGCTGACGGTGCTGCACGACGGCGAGATCATCGCCTCAGAAAGTTATCGCCTCGGCGCGATCCGCCTGCAGGAGGCGATGGATCTGACAAGGGAAGCCCCCGAGCGCATGGCCGAGCTGATCCGCCACGAGATCGCGGGCATCATTTCCGCGGTGGCGGCCACCATGCCGCTGGAGCGGGTCAAGACGTTCATCGCCACCGGTGGGGATGCCCGGTTCGCCGCCTCGCAGGTCGGCAAGAGCATGAAGGCCGACGGCCTGCACTCGATCAAGAAAAACCACTTCGACCAACTGGTCGAGCGGTTCACGCACCTGGGGGTGGAAGAGCTGGTGCGCGAGTATGACCAGTCCTACGCCGCGGCCGAGACGCTCGTGCCGGCGCTGCTGGTCAACCAGGAACTGCTGGAAATGACCAAGGCCGGACGCATCATCGTCTCCGAAGCCACGATGCGTGACGGTCTGCTGCTGGACCTGACCCGGCGGGTCCGCGGCGTGAAGGAAGAGAGCCTCAGGAGCGGGATCCTTCACGCAGCCGAGACCATCGCTGAAAAATACCGCGTGGACCTCGATCACGCCTGTCAGGTCTCCGAGACGTGCCTCAAGATCTTCGACGCGCTACGCGAAGAGCACGGCCTGAGCGATCGGGAGCGTCTGCTGCTCCAGGTGGCGGGCATCGTGCACGAGGTCGGTGGGTTCGTCAGTTCCCGGGCCCACCACAAACACAGCTACTACCTGCTGAGCAACGCCGAGCTGTTCGGGCTCACTGCGGATGAACTGGAAATTATCGCCCTGATCGCGCGATACCATCGCCGCAGCGTGCCGAAGCCCTCGCACACCGAATACGTGACCAAGCCTCGCGACGTGCGCATGGTGGTCTGCAAGCTCGCGGCCATCCTGCGTGTGGCCGACGCGCTGGACCGCGGGCACGCCCAGCAGGTCGGCCGGATCGACATCGAGAAGCGTCCGCCCGACGAGCTGGTCATCTACGTGCGGGGCGCGACGGATCTGGCGCTGGAGCGTCGGGCTTTGGTCAAGAGCGACCTGTTCGAAGACATCTACGGGATGCAGGTGCGACTGGAGGAAGCGCCGCTTCGAGGGAGCCACGCCGCGTCCGGAAAGAACAAATAGCCTCTCACCGCAGCCGCATGGAGAAGAATTCACGTGTCGAAATCGAAAAAGGGAAAGAGCAGTAAGTCCAAGGGAACGCCCGATCTGAGCTCGCCGGATCTGTTGGTCAATCGCGAACTGAGCTGGCTGGAGTTCAATGACCGGGTCCTCCGGCTGGGCCTGGATCGGGACCTCCCGCTGTGCGAGCGGCTGAAGTTTCTGGCGATCGTCAGTTCCAATCTGGATGAGTTCTTTATGGTTCGCGTGGCGGGGCTGCGGCAGCAGAAAGAGGCGCGGGTTCGCAAGAAGGACCCGTCGGGCATGACCCCGACCCAGCAGCTCAACGCCATCACCCGGCGGACGAAAGAGATGGTGGCTGAGCAGTCGGAGGGAATCGCCGAGGTCGTCGATCTGCTGGCTGCCAACGACGTGCGCTTGCTCCAGGCCGGGGAGTTGGACGGCGAGCAGCGTGTGTTCCTGAAAGCGTATTTCGAGAACGAAGTGCATCCGCTTCTGACGCTGCTGGCCGTCGACGAGATGGAGGAACGCCCGGCACTGCCCGGCCTGCAGTTGATGCTGGCGCTGCGGCTGCAGTCGCGGGAAGGTCAGGAGCAGCAGCGTTTCGCGGTCGTTCCGATCCCCTCAAGCCTGCCGCGGTTCATCGCCGTCCCGGCAGCGGAAGGGCTGAGCCTGGTGCGGCTGGAAGATGTCGTGGCCATTAATGCGCAATGGATGCTCCCGCGAGACAAGGTTCTGGCCACGGCGCCGTTCCGGTTCACCCGCGACGGTGATGTGGACATCCGTGACGACGCTGCCGACGACCTGCTGAAAAGCGTGGAGCGGACGATCCTGTCCCGACGCGTGCGGGCGGTGGTGCGGCTGGAAGTGGCCGCCTCTGCGGATCGCAAAACGAAAGCCTGGCTCCGGAAGCTGGCCGACCTGAAACCAGCTGAGGTCTACGAGATCGATGGTCCGCTGGACGCCGGGGCGCTGATGGAGGTCGCACTCCGGCCGGGACTGGACCACCTGCGCGCCGGCGACTGGCCGCCGCAGCCTGCGGCGGATCTCATCGGCACCGACGGGCTCTGGGAGACGGTTCGCGAGAAGGACGTGATGCTCGTGCATCCGTACGAGTCGTTCGAGCCGGTCGTCCGGCTGGTGGAGCAGGCTGCCGACGATCCGGACGTTCTGGCGATCAAGCAGACGCTCTACCGAACCAGCGGCAATTCGCCGATCATAGCGGCGTTGGAGCGGGCGGCCCGCAACGGCAAACAGATCGTGGTGCTGGTGGAACTCAAGGCACGCTTCGACGAAGAGCAGAACGTGCAATGGGCCCGCCGGCTCGAGCAGGTCGGCGCATTTGTGATCTACGGGATCGCCGGGTACAAAACACATTCCAAGGCGCTGATGATCGTGCGACGGGAGGCTTCGCGGATCCGCCGGTACGTCCACCTGGCCACCGGTAACTACAACGACAAAACCGCCAAGCTCTACTCCGATATCGGGATCATGACCGCCGACGATCAGGTCGCCGCCGACGTGGCTGCCTTCTTCAACATGCTGACCGGTTATTCCGACGCGGTCGGTTGGTCGAAGCTGTCGATCGCGCCGGGCGGGCTGCGGAACCGGTTCGAAGAGTTGATCGAGCGGGAGATCAAGACGTCGACGAAAGAGCGGCCGGGGCTGATCATGGCCAAGTGCAACTCGCTGCAGGATCCCGGTGTGATTAAGGCACTCTATCGCGCGGGCTTGGCGGGGGTGCAGATCCGGCTGAACGTGCGGGGCATCTGCTGCCTCCGGCCGGGGCTGAAGGGCGTCAGCGAGAACATCGAGGTCACGTCGATCGTCGACCGGTTCCTGGAACACGCCCGCATTTACTACTTCGCCAACGGCGGGCACGAGGAAGTCTACCTCTCCAGCGCCGACTGGATGACGCGGAACCTGGACAAGCGTCTGGAGATCCTCTTCCCGGTCACCGACAAGCGGCTGCGGAAGCGAACGGTCGATATGCTGGAGACCTACCTCGCCGACAACGTCAAGGCCCGGCGGATGCTGCCCGACGGCTCGTACGAACCCGTGCCGCAGGAGGGCAAGCCGGTGCGTGCACAGGAGAAGCTTTACCGCAAGGCGGTGTCCGCGGCGGAGAAGCAGGGCAAGGCTCCCACCCGATTCAAACCGCTGACCCGGCCCCAGAAGTGACCGGCGGACCTGCCGGTTGACAACAGGCGCAAGGAAACGGCCGGCAGGGCTTCGGGATACCGGAAACCTGCCGGCCGCTCTTGCTTCGCCGCGGTTCGCCTACACGCGGATCAGCAGGGCCTTGCGTTTCCTGGTCTTGCGGAACTTGTTGACCGCTTCCTCCACCGTCAGCACTTCGTAATCGATCGCCCGGTTCTGCAGCAGGCCCTCAGCGGCCGAATCGAGTTCGATGCTCCCGTCGGGCCCTGCGCCGATAAACACCACGTCCGGACCGCCCTTGATGGTCTTGCGGATGAGCTTCTCGCCGATCGCCCCCTTGCGCTGCTTCTTCTTGACCTTCTTCGTGTTGCCCGAGACGCGGACCAGAAAACCTTTCTCGTAGTCGGTCCCGCCGACGAGAAATGCCCGCTCCGAAACGTCTTTGATTTCCGGGTAGTGCGGCAGGTCCGCGGCGGTGCGCTTGAAGGGGTTCTTCCCGATCGACTGCAGTGCCAGGGCTGCCGCTCCGAGGGCCACCGCGTCGTCCTCCAGGGCCGACTGCACGATCTTCCCGCCCGGACGGGCGCCGGTCAGCGGGTCGCTGTCCAGAATCTCCTGCACGATCGGCTGGATGAACTGCCCGCTGGCCTCCACCACGCCGCCGCCCAGCACAAACAGCTCCGGGTCCAGAAGGTGACGGATCGACAGCAGGGCATAGCCGATGGTTTCCGCTGCCTTGGTGATGACCCTGGTGACGACCTTGTCGTTGGCTTCCAGGGCGCTCTGCAGAGCCCCGCTGCGGATGCGGTCTTTCTTCAGGTCGACCAGGTCGGAGATGATCGATTTCTTCCCGCCGCTGATCGCCTTGCGGATGTCGCGGTCGATGGCGGTCCGACTGGCGATGGCCTCCAGGCAGCCCTTGGCCCCGCAGCCGCACTTGGGGCCTCCGACCTTCATGACCATGTGCCCGATTTCTCCGGCCACCTCGCGGTTCCCCCGGACCGGCTTGCCACCGATGAGGATCCCTCCGCCGATTCCGGTGCCGATGAACACGCCGACGACATCCTCTGCCGTGCGGGCAGAACCCAGCCACTTCTCGCCGAGCGTGCCGAGGTTGGCGTCATTGCCCAAGGCAACCGGAACGTCGATTCGCTTGCGGATCTGCTCGACGATCGGCACGCCGGTGAGGTTCATGTTGGGCGTGATGACCACCGTTCCGGTGTCCGGATCGACCACCCCGGGAATCGCCACGCCGATGGCGGCGAGGTTCGCGGGGTCGGCATCTGCCTTCTCCAGCAGCTTTTCGATGGTCGTGGCGATCGCATCCACGGTGTCCTCGGGTGTCGCCTCGTGGGGCGTTCGCACGCGTCGGCGGGCCAGCACCGTCCCCGCGGCGGTGGTCAATGCAGCGAGGATCTTCGTCCCTCCGACGTCCACTCCAACGTACAGCTTCTTCTTCGTAGCGGCCATGGTCACGTCCTTGTTCTATAGGTCAGCCGTCACGATACCGCGATCGGCGTCCGGCGGCAAGTCGCAGAACCGCGCCTCGGCGGACTACGGGCGGTTTGGCGTGTCGATCAGGTCGCGGGCGTCGTCCAGTTGCTTGTCGGTGAACTTGTCCCAGGTCTTGCAGGCGCTGGTGAGGTACTCCTCCCGGCGGTCCTGCAGCTTCTGCAGCAGGTCGGCGATTCCGGGCTCCTCCGGCGACGGTGCCGAGGGAAGGTTCGCCAGGTGGCCTTCGATCCTGTCGGTCCAGACGTCCACGTCGTGCACCTCGCCCAGATCGTCCTGCATGTTTTCCATGGCATCGGTCAGGTCCTCCAGCTCAGACGGGTACAGCTCCCGCAGGAACTCGCCGGTATAGCGGGTTCGCTTGCAGGCAATTCGCAGCTTGTGCAGTTCCTTCCCGCTCATCTTCTTGAGCTTCCCGGAGCGTTTCATCACCTTGTCCAGCCGCTTGTGCAGGATCTTCGGCCCCTGCTGCCACAGCGGCTCCAGCGGCCCGGATTTCTCGAACTGCATGCCGCCTTCGTTTCCGGGCGGGGTCGTCAGGGCCTTGTCGAAATGCTCCAGAAACTGCTCGAACCGTTCGGAATCCAGCTCCGCCAGCATGCTGCGGAAATGCGTCTGGCGTTCGGTGCGGATGCTCCCGATCAGTTCCCGCACGGCCGGGGGTTCCTCGTCCAAGGCCCCAACGTACTGTTCCAGCCAGATCAGCAGCACGTCGTCGTCCCGCACGCGCCCCAAGGCGTTGGCGACCCATTTCAGTTCGTCGTTCCACTGCTGTCCCTGGTTGCCCATCTTCTTCCGGACCATCCGCAAGGCGGTCCGCATGCGGCGAGTGGCGACGCGCGTCTCGTGGACGAATTCCACGTCGTGATCGTACGGAAGCCCGTACAGGCGGCATCGGAACTTCTCGAACTGCCGGAGCATGATTTTGGCGGCCGCCCCGGCCAGCGTGTCGCCCGGTTGGATCAGCGGCGGGATGACCTGGTCCGCAGTCAGCGCCTTGACCAGCCGGATCGGCCGGTACATCACGCCGTTCCACAGGTCGGCTTTGTCCCCGGCCGCCTTGATATCCTCAGCCAGCCCGTTGCCTCCGCTAACGATGGCCTCGATTTCGCTGCCGGTTTCCATCAGGCCCATCAGCTTCGATTCGTGGCTGCGGGAACGGTCCAGCCCGTCGGCGATTCTCAACACCGCGGCGATCCGTCCGGCGATCTCGTGTTCCAGGGCGGTGTCGTCGTCGGCCCGGTGGACGAAGCTGCTGACATCCACCCGCCCGGGGTGCAGCTTGATCGCCTCGGCCAGCACGTTCCGCTGGTAGTCACTGAGCCCGGGCACGTCGAGTCGCTTGACGGCATCGGCAGCTTCCAGATGATGCCTCTCCTTGTCCTCGGCGGCGCAGATGTCGTGCAGCATGGCCGCGGCCCGCAGAAGGGGGGCGTGGGTTTTGGTGAGCCCGTGCAGGTGTTTGGCCTGGTCATAAAACTGATCGCACAGATCGGCGACGTGACGGCTGTGGTCCCAGTCGACGTCCAGATCGCTGCAGGCGTCCATGACGGCCTGGTCATACTTGGTGGGGTCCATTGCGGTTCGTCCTCTCGGTTGAAGCGGCGTTCGGAGGAATTATAGGCAACCGGCGAGGGTGGAATGAGTTGAGATCGGATCGGTAGGCCGGTAACCCTGGGCGACCGGGCCAACCCGCGCTTCGATTTGCGGGGCTTCCGCCTGCAATGGGCATAAAGCAACGTGGTGGGTCCGGAGACCTACCACGCGGGGAAAGGCTTCACGGTTGGCGGGTCTCCTGACCCGCCAACGGGACGGGGATGTTCGATAGGCTCCGCCCACCTTGATCGTCCCCTAACGTGGTGGGTCCGGAGACCCACCACGCGGTCTAAAGAGAACGATTATTACTCCCCCGCAGCGACTGTCGCTTCTTGCAGCCGCTGGGAGATTGCCTGGCCGAGTTGGTAGCACTCCTGGAGCATTTCCGACTGCGGGACGTA
>JBKHHU010000020.1:0-26892 GCA_046539045.1 Phycisphaerae bacterium | reverse complement strand
TCGTTTGACGAGGCATTGTTTCAGGCCCGCCGCGCGTGGACAAGGGAAAAACCGCGCCGTCGGTAGCTTAGGCAGCATTGCATGGCGTCAACAGCTTTGCCCTCAGCTGTCCTCCTCGCTGAAATATGCCCGCTAACCCGTCGGGGATTGGCGGGTCCATCCCCATCGGTACACATCGTCTGATGATCAGAAAGAGGGAAGCACATGAACCATCACCAGTTGACTGCCGCCGTACTCGCATTGTCCCTGTCCGCCGGGCTGCTGCTGTCGGCCCAGGAGCCGACTACCCGCCCCGTTCCGCCATCCGGGGTTCAGGTCGGCATCGTCAACATTGAGGACGTTTTCAACCACTCCCAGCAGGCGTCCGACACAAGCAAACGCCTGATGGCGAAGAAGAAGAAACTGGAGGAAGAGAACCGCTCCAGGGAAAACAAGATCAAAGACATGCAGGCAAAACTGAGCACGCTGGAGGCAGGGAGCGACGAACACAGCGATCTGCGGAAAACCATCCGCGACGGTATAATTGCTTTGCAGGCTTGGCAGAAGTCATCTATGGTCGACCTGCAACAACAGTGGGGAGACACCACGGTCGTCATCTACAAGAATATCAGAAAAGCGATCGAAGAAACCGCCGAAGATCGCGGGCTCAAGCTCGTCCTGCCGGACACGTCCCGGATAAAGGCGGATACACCCGAAGAACTGGTTGAGAAGGTCCGCCAGCCTCGCGTGCTTTACTTTCACGAGAGCCTCGACATCACCCGCGAGGTCATCGAACGACTCAACAACACCTACCGCGACAAGCTTCAGGCTGACAAGAAAAGAGACGCCGAGAAGAAGGACGGGAACGGCAACTCTTTCTGAGACTCCCGGATACCGCGGAATTCTCCGGCGCAGGCACTTGACCCCGGGTGCGGTGCATCTACAATTGCAGATACTGTCTTGGCGACGTACCAAATGCAGGAGCGCGGGTTGATGTTTCGTCAACCTGGACGAACAAGCATGCTTCAGATGAGGTTGCCCTTGTCGCACAAGGAGCAGGACAGTCTTCGGTCATGGCGGCGATCGCGCCACGCCCGTTTCATTTTTCAGGAGTGGGCCTGTGGGAATCGTAGACTTTCTCAAGCGGTTGTTTGCCGGCAACTTTGACGACAGTACCAACCCTTACGCCGCACACCCGGTTGCCGGAACTGAACAAGAGGCGCCCCCGGCAGGCAATCGCGATCTGCAAGAACTCAGCCTCCGACACCACCTGGCCACCGGGCGGGAAGCGACCATGACCGAGCAGCAACTTGCCGGCTGGGACGCGTTGGAACAGATGATCCGCAAGCAATCGGCCGGCGTGTAGAGCCCCGATGGAGACCCATGGCTGACAGACCGAAGATGACACATCGTCAGCGCAACACACAGCGCGCGATCCGCTTGGGCTTCGGGGCTGTGCTGGCGGTGGTGATGACGATCACGGCCGTCTCGCTGGATCGATGTCTTCCAACGCCTGCGCCCACCGATGACATGGCCAGGTATGACGGAAAGACGTTCACTGTGAAGCGGGCGGTAGACGGCGACACGCTGATCCTGGACGTACCGGACGCCGGCTCGGCGGAGACCCGCGTGAGGCTCTGGGGCGTGGACACTCCGGAGACGGTCCGGGAGAACCATCCGGTGGAGCATTTCGGGCCGGAGGCCAGCAAACAAACCAAAACGTGGACGGAGGGACGGACGGTGCGCCTGGAGCTGGTGCCGACGCGAACGCGGGGCGATTACGGCAGGCTGTTGGCGTATGTATACTTGCCCGACGGATCGATGCTCAATCCACAACTCGTCGAACAGGGCTACGCGTATGCCAGCCCGGGAGGCGGACGGTTCGATCATCCGCGGAAGAAGCAGTTCCTCAAACTGCAGCGTCAGGCGATGCGGGAAGGACGAGGACTCTGGGCGGAAGTCCAGCAGAAGGATCTTCCGAAATACTATCGCTACGGGCGATATCGGCTAGAGCTTCCGCAGCGTGACGGATCCTGACACTTGCCCGGCCGCGATGAATCGGTATGCTTTGCGGGATGTTTGGCTTTCTCAACGTTAACAAACCGGTCGGCCCCACCAGCCACGACGCCGTGTACCAGGTGCGGCGACAGCTGCCGCGAAAGACGAAGGTCGGCCACGCCGGCACGCTCGACCCGCTTGCCGATGGCGTGCTGATTGTCTGCGTCGGACCGGCGACGCGACTGGCCGACTACGTGCAGCGGGCGCCCAAAACCTATCGCACGCAGATCACCCTGGGCGCCACCAGCACCACCGACGATCGCGAAGGCGAGATTACCTGCCAAAGCGATGCCGAACCACCGATCGGGGACGTCGTCGCTGCAGCGGCAGAGTTCGTCGGCTCGGTCGATCAGATTCCCCCGGCGCACTCGGCTGTGCACATCATGGGCAGGCGGGCATACGATTTGGCCCGTGCGGGCGAGCAGTTCGATATCCCGCCCCGGAAGGTGACTATTCACGGTATCGAGGTTCTTCGATACGAATGGCCGACGCTGGATATCCAGGTGCGATGCGGCAGCGGCACGTACATTCGCTCGATTGCCCGCGACATCGGCGCGCGCTTGGGCGTCGGCGGGTATTGCCGCACGCTCACTCGCACAGCCGTGGGCGCCTTCACGCTGGATGCTGCCGTACCGCTGCACGAGGCTGATCCCGAGCAACACCTGGTAACTCCCCTGCTGGCGCTAACGGGCTTCGAGAGAGTTGTGGTGTCTCCATGGCAGGAAGATCGCTTACGGCGCGGGCAGTTTATTGACAATCCGTTGGCTGACGAGCAGACCCCGGGGGATCTCGCAGCGGTCGATGAGGCGGGTAGACTTATTGCTCTACTGAAGCTGCGCAGGCCGCGGAAACTCGGCGGAAGACCGGTGTTCGAGACGGGGGCGAATTAGTCAGCCGGCCAGATGGTAACCGGTTCCGAGCCGCTCTTGAGTCCGGAAATGATCATCGTTCGTTCCTCTTGCGCATCATCCCTGTAGTCCATGCGCAAGGTCGAACCATCCAGCCACTGCAAGTCGGTGACCGTCCGGATGTCAGTCATCAGCGGTCGGATTGTAAGCGTGCGTAACGCGATCACCTGCAGCGGCTCGTCTGAAGCCATAAGAGTTGGGAATGTCAGAAGGTAGCTCCCATCCGGTGACACTTCGTCTCCGCTGGTCCCGCCGGAAAGCAGTTCCTTGCCCTGGCGGTCGTAAACTACATAATTCCGTGCACCCGTTCCCGCCCCCCAGCGGTGCAGAATCGTATCCGCCACCGTCCATTGGAGCGAACCGCCGTACCCGGGGACGAAATCGGCAACAAGATCCCCTTGCCCCATGAGATCGTACACCGCCAACTGCCGCGGCGGGCGGTCACTGTGCCATACATACGCGTACCGACCCGAAGGCGAAACCGCCGAGTCGTGCACATGACAAGGGCGAGTGAATTGCGTCAGATTCCTCCACTCACCATCGCCCCGGCGGAAAAAGACATTGCGGATAGCCCCGGATTCCCGCACCTGCAGTTCGGCCGGGCCCGGTTGACTTGGACCGGACGTAGCGTTACCGGAGTTGTCTGCAGTCTCGCCGCCGGTCGGCCGGTTCAGCGCCCAATACGACGTCACCGCAACGAGGATTCCCGCCACCAAAACAATGGCTATGACTCGACCACGCATGTGTCGCCTACTCTTGGTCAATCTTGTCGATGCGGCGCTGGTGCCTGCCGCCTTCGAACTCCGTCTGCATCCAGAGGTCGACGATCTCCAGCGCTTCCTCGATGGCGAGCATCCGTTGCCCCATTGAGAGCATATTGGCATCGTTGTGCCGTCGACTCAGTCTGGCAGACCGCAGGTCCCAGGCGATGGCGCAGCGAATGCCCGGGACGCGGTTGGAGACGATGGCCTCTCCGTTGCCCGAGCCTCCGAATACGAACCCGCGCTCGCACCGGCCCGATGCAACCGCCTCGGCGGTCGGCCTGATGAAGTCCGGATAATCGACCGATTCCGACGAATCGGTGCCAAAATCTTCGACCTCATGGCCGTTGTCGACCAGGTGCTGCTTGATGCGTTCTTTGTACTCGAAGCCGGCGTGGTCGCATCCCACGGCTAATTTCATGGTCCTGCCCTTCCTGTTAGAAAAACGGACTGCGAAGTATACTAACGCCCCGCGGGCTTTGCGAGCCGAAGGTTGCGTCCTTTGGGATGTTTTACAGCAGGCGAATCAGTACCCTGCCGGGTCCGGCCCTTCCAAGCGCCGGGCATGGGTCCAGTAGAGCACGCCCAGAAGGCGGGCGATGACGAACATCAGGTACGCCCCCATCGGGATGAACAGGTTCACGATGGCGACCGCAGCCACGCCGCCGAAACCTCCTGCCGCCAGCAGGTCCATCCACAGCCACACCGCGAACAGCAGCATGATCACCAGGATCACCAGGTAAGCCGGGAGAGACAGCCCCCACCATTTGAATACCGTCAGTGGATTCAGCCCGCCCCAGCCGTCTCGAACGGAGACCACCAGCCACGCCATCGGCAGCAGCAGACAACTGACCAGCAATGAAAGGACGGCAGGCTCGGACAGGCCGAAGCAACTCAGCAGCAGGAACGGACAGGTGTACATCGCGGTGGTCAGCAGCCATCGCCCGAACAGCGTGATCTGCGAATGGTCGAGTTCGAACCAGTCGGGCATTTCGTGATCGCCTTCCGCGCTGGACTCGATAATCCGCATGAACTGCCCGGTCAGGACCAGCGGTGCGAAGGCAAACTGGATCACCAGCAGGAGGGTTCCCACCCACACCGACAGAGCTGCCAGCAGGGAGCAGAACACAGCGACCGCCACGAGGATGCCGATGATCCATTTGCCGTGGCTGGTTACCGGGTAGACAAGCGCGTGAGGGATCAGCCGATAGAACCACCCCGGGGTGACCGGGACGTACAGCACCTCGTCCTCGGGCAGGTCGGTTGGTTCCTGTGCGAGCATTTCCTGGTACGGTCGGGGCAGGTTCGGGTCATCCGGAGCCACCTCCGCCAGTCTATACTCGCGGCCTTCCGGTTCCTCCGGCCCGGGCGTTGTTGGGGGTTCGCTGTTCATCGCCCACCCGTTTGCTGAAGAAGAAATCTACTCGCGTGCGTCCATTTCGGCTCCGAGCGCCTTCATCTGCTGCACGAAATCCGGGAACGTCTTTGCGACACATTCAATGTCGCTGATCGTGCTTGGGGAATCGGCCAGCATGGCCGCGACCGACAGCGTCATCACCATGCGATGGTCGGCCCGGCTGTCGAGATCGGCCCCGTGCAGTCGCGACTGCCGGATGACCAGTCCGTCTTCCCGCTCCTCGACGTCCGCGCCCATCGCCTGGAGGGCCTTGCGCATCTCGCTGATGCGGTCGCATTCCTTGTGGCGACATACCTCGGCGTTCGTCAGGACAGTCTGACCTTCCGCGGCGGTGCCGACCACGGCAAGGAGCATGAACTGGTCGATGAAATCGTTGCAATCGATCTCGCAGCCGGTCAGATCGCTGTGGCGAGCGACGATCGTATCGCCGTCGACGGTGATGTCGGCGCCCATGTTGCGCAGGACCTCGATGACGGCCTTGTCGCCCTGGGAGTCGCGGATGTCCATTCCGGGGATGCGGACCTCGCTTCCGGGCGTTAGCACGCCGGCGACGATCGGGTACAACGCAGCCGACCAGTCCAGCGGGATCCGCGATTCGAACCCGTCCCAACGAGCCCCGCCGGGCACGCGATAGCGATCGAAATTGTCATTCTCGACTTCTACGCCGCATCGGGCAAGCCAGTCCAGCGTTAAACCGACCCATGGTTTCTCGCCGGCCCGCTCGACCAGCAGTTCGGTCGGGTTGTCGATCAGCGACGCGGCGATCAGCAGTGCCGAAACCGGCTGGCTGGACAGACCGTCGATCACCGTTTTCCCGCCGGTCATCTTCCCGCGAACCACGACCGGTGCGTGCCCGTCGTTCTTGGTCGAAACCGCCCAGGCACCCACATTGTTCAGTGCATCCACGAGCGACTGGCACAGCCGGATGTGACGAATGGAATGGTCGCCGGAGAGAACGGTGTACCCGTCGCAACAGGCCGCCAGTCCCATGAAGAATCGGAGAATGATACCGCTGTTACCGCAATCGATCACGTCATCCGGCGTTCGCGGCTGACCGGCTACGCCTTGCACGATCCAGCTGTCGTCGTCCTGATGCACCTTGGCTCCAAACATCTTTAGCGCTTCCACTCCGCGATACCAGTCGCTGCTGACGGCGGGGGAAATAATGTGGCTGGTGCCCTCGGCCAGGCCGGCCATGATGAGGGCGCGGAATGAATGGCTCTTGTTGGCGGGGATGCGAACGTTCCCACGCAACGTGCTGGATGCGGAAACGGTCAGGTCCATGGGCGCGGTCTCCTTTTTGCCTTCCTCAGAGCATCGCGTCCGAAGCCGGTCAAGTCAAGCGCGCAGCAAAGCAGCCCGCACCCGGTCTGGCGGGTTCCCCCGGCCCAGTATCCGGCTGGTGCGAGCTGCACACGGCGAGCGACAGACACCCCTCCGCCGTCGATCAGCGCCTTTTCCTATTCTTCCTCTTTGGCCTGTTCGGGATCTTCGGCTTTCTTGTCGGCGACGGGTTGGGGCATGACCTCCTCCATCACCTTGTCCTGGATTTCCTTGGCCAGGTCCGGATTGTCCTTGATGAAAATTTTGGCAGTTTCCCTGCCCTGCCCGAGTCGGACGTCGCCGTAGCTGAACCAGGCGCCGGATTTTTCTACGATGTTCTGCTCGACGGCGAGGTCCAGCAGGTCGCCTTCGTAGCTGATACCATCCTCGAACATGATGTCGAACTCAGTCTTCCGGAACGGCGGGGCCACCTTGTTCTTCACCACGCGTGCCCGCACACGGTTGCCGATGGCATTGTCGCCGTCCTTGATGGTGCTGACGCGGCGGACGTCGATACGGACGGAACTGTAGAACTTCAGCGCCTGTCCGCCGGGGGTCGTCTCCGGGTTGCCGAACATCACGCCGATCTTCATGCGGATCTGGTTGATGAAGATCACGCTGGTTCGCGTCTTGCTGATCACGCCGACGAGCTTCCGCATGGCTTTGCTCATCAGGCGGGCCTGCGTGCCGACCTGGTGATCGCCCATCTCCCCTTCGATCTCCGCCCGGGGAATCAGTGCCGCCACGGAGTCGACCACGATCACGTCGACCGCATTGGACCGGACGAGCATTTCGCAGATCTCCAGCGCCTGTTCGCCCGATTCCGGCTGGGATACCAGCAGCTGTTCGAGATTGACGCCCAGTTTGCTCGCCCAAGTCGGATCCAGGGCATGCTCGGCATCGATGAATGCTGCCACGCCGCCCTGTTTCTGCGCCTGACCGACGATCGTCAGCGCCAGCGTGGTCTTACCGGACGATTCCGGGCCGTACAGCTCACAGACGCGTCCGCGGGGCATGCCCTGCCCGCCGAGCGCCACATCCAGACTCAGGGCTCCGGTGGGAATGCCTGCAACTTTCTGCACCCGGTCTTCCGACATCCGCATGATGCTGCCGGTGCCGAAATCTTTCTCGATCTGCTTCATCGCCGCGTCCAGCGCCTTTGTACGTTTCTCATCGTTGGCGGGGACTTCCGCGATCTGCTTGGACGGTTTGGCCTTGCTCTTCTTCCGTGTGGACCTGGCCATGATTCGCTCTCCTTGGCGTGACGCCCGCTACGGGGCTTTGATCCGCTAGGTTCTATTCCAATAATGATTTGCGGGCATGAAGATCAGACGCCTCCCGCCCAACAGATATACAGTAAGGGACGTGTTAGGGGCACGCAACCCCTTACCTAACATTTTTCTTACAAAATATGCTCAGCCGCCCCCGCCGGTGCCGAACCCAGGACGGGCCATCGGTGTATAGACCGGTCCGCGACGCGTCAGTTCCGAACGGTAGACCGTCAGGTTTCCGACCGACACCAGGCCGAAATCCCGCTGCTCCACGTCCGACAGCGCCGCCCGGACGGCCCCTGCATCGCGGGCGACTTTCACCCTCGCCAGGGTCACGTGCGGAGCAAATTCCCGCGGTTCCGGCGGGTACCCGAGCTCCCCGAGTTCCAGCTCCAGTTCATCGAAGAGGCGCCGCAAGCCGCCCGATTCATCCCGCACGTTCGCCCAGATCATCCGCAGCCGTCGCCCCTTAGGCGGGACGAAACTCAAGCCGCTGACCGACACGTCGAACGGGCTCAGCCGCGTTGCAGCACGCTCAGCCGCCTCGCATACATCCCGAACAACCTCGTCCGGCACATCGCCCAGGAACTTCATCGTCACGTGCAGGTTCTCCGGGGCCACGAACTTCATCTTCCCCAGCGTCGGACTGACCTTCCCCGCCAGCTCAGCCAGCGAGGCCCGCGTCGGCTCGTCCAGATCGACGGCAAGAAAAGTCCGCATCGGCATGTTCGGCTCCTGTCTCTGCTCAGAACTCCACGATATCCCGGAACAGATCCATCCGCTCTTCGATGTCCTCGCGTCGCACCTGCTGGAAGCGGTTCAGCGAGAACCCTTCGATGCCCAGCGAGGCTGTGACGGTACCGTAAGCAATCGCCTTGCATATCACCGCCCGATCGATGCTGTCTTCGGCGGCGATGTGCCCCATCATGGCCCCGGCGAAGCTGTCGCCCGCGCCGGTCGGGTCCACGACTTTCAGTGTCGGGTAGCTCGGCAGGGCGCTGACCTTCTCGCCCATGAACAGCAGGCTGCCGTGCTCGCCCTTCTTGATCACGCAGAACTTTTTCAACATCGCCGAGATCTCCAGCCCCGCCTCGACCACGTTGTACTTGCCGGTCAGCAGCTTCGCTTCGGAATCGTTCAGCACCAGCCCGTCGATGCGTTTGATCAGTTCCAGCAGCAGCGGATGCTCGGTCTTGATCCACAGGTCCATGGTGTCGGCCACGACCAACGCCGAGTCGCTCAGGCTGTCCAGCAGTTGCATCTGCAGGGCAGGGTGCGTGTTGGCCAGGAAGACGTATTTGCTGTCCTTGAAGGAGTCGGGAATTCTTGGCCCTTCCTCGCCCAGCACGTTCAGATCGACTTCGATGGTATCCCGCTCGTTGACGTCGTCATGGTATCTGCCATGCCAGCGGAAGGTCTTGCTGCCTTCGCGGACTTCGAGCCCGGCCATGTCGATTTCCGGTTTGTCGTGCAGCGGTTTGAGGAAGTTCGTCGGGCAGTCTTCACCAACGACGCCGACAAACCGCACCGGCGAGAAAAACGCCGCCGCGTAAGAGAAATACACGCTGGACCCACCCAGCGCGTCGACAATTCTGCCCGCGGGCGATTCGACGGTATCGATACCGATACTTCCGGTGACCAGTAAGCTCATGGGGTGCTTCGTCCTTTCTGCATCCGTTAAGTGGTCGTGTTAGCGTAGGGCACACAACGCAGATTTTCCATACGTTTTCGGGCAATCATGCCGCTCTGGGCTACTGACCGGCAGGTATACTCACCAGATCGGCATGTCAAGCGGATCTCCGCCCGGGTATGGCCTGCGCGCGGTGGTTGGCCGGGGCGTTGGCACCACCGGCATATCGGAGATCAAACAGCAGTTGGGCCACATCTTTCTGCCCTTGCTCGACAGCGGCGTAGAAGTACGTCGCGGGCCCGACCACCATCATTCTTGTCATGGCCATGGCCGGGCTCGCCTGGGCGCGAGGCCTTTCTTGCCTGTTGCCCCTGCGGTCGGGTGCGGTATAATCGCCGCTCTTGATATTCGTTGTACCGTGAACCCAATCCCGGAGAGACTGATGGACTACATCAAGATTGACCGCGACATTCTGACGCGGTACGAAGGCAACCCGGTTCTCAAGCCGGAAGATTTCTACGAGCAGCTCGGCTTCAAGATGCGGGCGGTGTACAACTCCACTGCCGTCAAGATGCAGGACGGCAAGTACGTCATGCTGTGTCGCACCAACCAGCTGAACCACAGGACGCTCCTGTGGGGTGCCGACAGTGAAGACGGGCTCAACTGGACGCTCCGTCCGGAACCGTTCGAGATGCCCGAGAACGAGGACTGGTGGCAGGAAGCGGCCAGCACCGTCTACTACGACCCGCGCGTCACGTGGATCGACGGCGAGTACAAGGTGCTGCTGGCGTGCCAGTCGACCAGCGAGTGTCGCGTGGCCCTGTTCACCAGCCAAGACCTCAAGACGCTGGAGTTCGTCAATTTCGTCAACGCTCCGGACAACCGGAACATGGTGATCTTCCCGGAGAAAAGCGCTGACGGGCGATACATGCGTCTGGAGCGGCCGAACCTGTCCTCTGCCGGAGGCAAGGGCGACATCTGGCTGAGCTACAGCCCGGACCTGATCCACTGGGGCGATTCCCAGCGCGTGCTGCGGACCAGCGACGTGTGGAACTACGCCATCAGCGGTCTCGGCCCGTCGACGGTGCCCTACAAGACCGACGAGGGCTGGCTGATCGTCTTCCACGCGATTATGAACAACTGCACGACCCGCGAATACAGCGTCGGGGCGGCCCTGCTGGACCTGGACAAGCCGTACATCGTCAAGCACGTGACGGAGCATCCGATTCTCGCCCCCGAGGCCGAGTACGAGATGACCGGGCTGGTCGAGCACGTCTGCTTCCCGTGCGGGAAGATCGTCGAACCCGACGGCACGCTGAAGCTGTACTACGGCGGGGCCGACACGGTCCAGTGCGTGGCGACCGGGACGCTGGACGATGTGATCTTCGCCTGCAAGAACTGGTAGAACCGCCGGAAGCCGCAAACCGCAAATCGAAATCAACAATCCCCCAATCGAAGATCGAAAATCAGATATGGCTTTATACGACATCACGGAATACGGAGCCGTCGGCGACGGCAAGACGCTGGACACCGAGGCGGTTCAGAGGGCGATTGACACCTGCACCGGCGACGGCGGTGGAACGGTGTTCGTTCCTGCCGGTAAGACGTTCCTGATCGGTTCGATTGAGCTGAAGGAGAACGTCGAGCTTCACGTCGAGCGCGGTGGCGAGCTTCTCGGTACCGACGATATCGAGAAATACACCGGCCACGCGTTCCCCTACGCCAAAGACCCCGAACGTCGCGGCTGGGCGCTGATCACTGCCACCAAAGCCAACAGCATCGCCATCACCGGCGGTGGGAAGATCAACGGCAACGGCAAGAAGTTCATGGAGGAACTGGACCGCTACATCTACAAGGGCAAGAAGCAGCGCCCGCAGCTGTTCACCTTCTCCGACTGCAACAATGTGACGTTCCGCGAGATCGAGCTGGTCGACTCCGCCAACTGGTGCATCAATCTCAGCGGCTGCGAGGACGTGCTGATCACCGGCATCCGGATCATGAACGACCTGGCGCTGCCGAACTGCGACGGGATTGATCCGGACCACTGTCGCAACGTCCGCATCAGCGACTGCTACATCCAGTCAGGCGACGATTGTATCGTCATCAAAAACCGCGAGGAGCACCCCGAAGGCGGCCCGAGCGAGAACATCACCGTGACCAACTGCGTGCTGTGCAGCACGTCGACGGCGGTGAAGATCGGCACGGAAAGCATCGACGACTTCCGCAACATCACGTTCCAGAACTGCGTGATCAAGAGTTCCAACCGCGGGCTGAGCATTCAGCTCCGTGATTACGGAAACGTCGAGAACATCCTGTTCAGCAATTGCATCATCGAGACGCGGTACTTCAACCCGAAGTGGTGGGGCCGGTCGGAACCGATCTACGTCACGGCCATCCATCGCGCCCCGGGCACGAAGCTCGGCAAGGTCCGCAACGTGCGGTTCAGCAACTGCCTGTGTCGATGCGAAAACGGCGTATTCCTTGCCGGCAGCGAGGACAGCATGCTGGAGGACATCGTCCTGGACAACGTCCGCATCGAGGTGGACAAGTGGTCCAAGTGGCCGGGCAGGCAGCACGACAGGCGCCCTTGCATGGTCAACGACACCAGCTTCGGGATCGATCCGGAGTTCGACAAGGGCATCGTCGGGCATGACACGGTCGGCGTGTTCGGAGAGCACATCGACGGGCTGACGCTGCGCAACGTGCAGGTGACCTGGGGCGAGAACCAGCAGGAATATTGGTCGCACGCCCTGGAGACCCACAACGTGCAGGACCTCAAGCAGGACGGGTTCGAAGGCCAGGCAGGCCGCGAGGGCGTCGAGCCCCAGAAGATCGACTGACCCCACGCAAACCCACGCGAGAAAGCCCGGGATCGACGGTCCCGGGCTTTTTGCTTTCCCGCCACCAGCCAGACAGGTATTCTGCGAAAATGAATGCGACACGCGATATCCCGTTCCGCAAGACTCCGCAGCGGGATCTGTTTGTCAACGTGTACCGCCCTGTCGGTACCAACGGCCCGCTACCGGCCATTCTGTGGATATGCGGTGGCGGATGGATCGGCATGAACCGGGCCGGTGCGGAGAAACTCGCCTGCTGGATGTTGGACCGAGGCTATGTGATCGTCTCCGCCGATTACCGTCTCTCCGACGAAGCGATTCATCCTGCCCAGATCGCGGACGTTCAAGCGGCGATCCGCTGGATGCGGGCCCACGCCGAGGAGTTCGAAATTGACCCGGAGCGGATCGGCATCTGGGGCGACAGCGCCGGCGGGCATCTCGCCGCCCTGGCAGCCACGGCCGGCGATGACAGAACCTTCGAGCCGGACGGCCCGTACCCGGAGCAGTCCCAGGCGCTGCAGGCGGCCTGCCCCATCTACCCGCCGGTCGATTTGACCGACTGGCCGGAGGGAATCGAGAGCATTCGTGAAGTCACCGGCCTGCTGGGCGGAACGCCCGCCGACCGGCCTGACGTCGCCACCGACGCCAGCCCCGTGACCTACATCAGCAGCAGGACGCCGCCGCACCTGCTCATCCACGGCGATCAGGACAAGATCGTGCCCATCGAGCAGAGCGAGCGGATGTTGCGAGCCCTGCAAGAAGCCGGCGTGGAGGCGGAGCTGATCCGCCTGCCCGGGGTAGGCCATTGCAGCGAGGCTGTCTATACCGAGCCGGATGTCCGTGCCGCGATCATTCGTTTTTTCGACCGACACCTGAAGCGGGCCTGACTCCCCGCGACCATACCCGGAGCCGACCATGGCCAGAAAACCACGCAAGAAACCCGCACAGCACCGAGCCAGCAGACGCGCAAAAAAGCACGGGAAAACGTCCCGACTGCCCGGGTACTTTCAGCAGCCGGACGAACTGCCCGCCGTCGAGCGGCTCCGTCCCGGCCGCGGGTACAAGCACCTGCTGCTGCAGACCGACGTCATCGATTTCCTCAGCCTCCTGCCGCAGTACAACGACCTTTCGCAGGGGCTGGAAGAGATCATCTTTGCTCCGCATCGCGAGGGCACGTTCGGCTGGCACAAGCCGCACGCGGTGGCGATCTGCGCGTGGGACAACTACCTCTGGTTGACGATGGACGAGGGGTTTATCATGGATCACGAGGAGCTCCTGGACCGGCTGGGGGTCGAGCGGGAGCAGATTCCCGCACCGGGCGTGCCGTCGTGGGAGGTCCGCTGGACCGAGGACCAGGCCCGAGGGTTCCAGCTGCTCGGCGTGCTCCTGGAGCACCTGTGCCTGCGTCGAGGCCAGTGGGGCAGCGCCACCGAAGGCGACGCCTCGCTGCAGAAACGCTACAGTCAGCAGTACATGGACAAACACCGCCAGACCATCTGGGACCGCTACCGGGATATGTTCGAGTATTGAGTTTCGCTCAGCGGTTAATCAGGCAAGTCGCTGCCGGGAGATCCCCGGGATTCAAAAGGAGAGCTCAGCATGAGGGACCAAACGACGAAACAGCTTGCGAACAAGCGAGCGCAAATGGGTAACTTTCTCTCTACGGGAAGAGAACCGGGAATTTGAGAATTGGTTCCATCAGGAACTCAAGCGGCGGTACCGGCTGACAGAAATCCCGACCGCCAAGCTTCGAGGGTTCCCAATCGCCGACCGGCTTACGGGGCTGGTCGTCATCCTGCTTATCGTGGCTGTGGTTGCGATGTTGATGATGACCCAGCTGCTGTAAGCCCAGCCGTCAGTGGACAATCCCCTTGGTCAGCTGCAGGAAGGCGTCGTCGAGTTTCACTTCTACGGGGACCAGTGAGATCAGGCCGAGATCGGACTGAACGATCGCCTTGGCGATGAAGCTGGCGTCGTTGTCGGCCTCGCCGTCTTTGAGGTGGACGGCAATGTGCGTGTTCTCGCAGAACGCGTCCAGTACCTGCGGGAGTGCCGAGAGAATCTTTGCCGCGCGGTTCTGCTCGTCGGGGCCGCCCTTGACGCGGACGCGGTATTTGCTGTGCACGCCCATCTGCTTGCGGACGTCCTCCTTGGTCCCGCTGAATACCAGTTGCCCGCGTTCGATAATCCCGATGTGGTCGCACATCTCCTGCAGTTCGCTGAGGATGTGGCTGGAGATCATGATCGTCTTGCCCATCGTCTTGAGCTCTCGCAGCAGCTCGCGGATCTCAATACGCGCCCGCGGATCGAGGCCGGAGGCGGGTTCGTCAAGAATCAGCACCTTCGGGTCGTGAATCAGCACCCGCGCCAGCTGCAACCGCTGCTGCATGCCGCGGGAGAGGGAATCCACTTTGGCCGTCGCCTTGGCAGACAGGTCCGTCAGTTCCAGCACGCCGTTGATCATCGACTTGCGGCTTTTCCGCGGCAGGCCGAACGCCGCGGCGAAGAATTCCAGGTACTCGAAAACCTTCAGGTCATCGTAGACGCCCATGAAGTCCGGCATGTATCCGACGATGCGGCGGATCTTCTTGCCGTTCGTCCGGACGTCGATCCCGTTGATCGTGGCGCTTCCGCTGGTGGGCTCCAGAAGCGTCGCCAGAATTCGCATTGTCGTGGTCTTGCCGGCACCGTTGGGACCGATGAACCCGAAGATGTCCCCTTCCTGGATCTCCAGGTTCAGGTCCACCAGGGCTGCGAGCCCACCGTAATATTTGGTCAAGCCTCTAGTTTCGATCATTCCCCTGCCCTCGTCAGGGCAACCGCGGTTTTCCTCGCGGCTGCGGGTTCATAACTCACCGAAGCGCACCCGAAGCTCACCTGACGATCAGGCGAACCATCTTGATATGGGTGTAATCCGAACTGCTGCCCAGGCGGAAGGAGGTCGGGGCGCCATCGTACCTGGCCACCACAACCACCGCCCCGTCTCTCATCATCTGCTCCATTGCCCTGGTCCGCCGCAACGTCCCTCTCGCGAAGAACGCCTCCTCGCCCGAGAACGCCGGCCGACCGAAGCCGCCCATCTGGTCCATTCCATCCAGTGCCGAATTCCAGTCAGTAGTAAGAGCGTACTCGTCTCGGACACGGACCTTCTTGCCTGGGGGAATCTCACCGAAGTGGACGATTCGATTGCCTTCGGCGCGAATGTACCCGGACGCGATCGGGTGGTCGGAGGTGTTGTGAATCTCCATGTCCACGCCGGTCTGGCTGCGGTTCTCGAGCCTCACCTTCAGCGGCATCTCACCGTCGGGCGTTTCGCAGAGCATGTATTTCATTGTCCACAGCGAGATCGGCAAGGCCGTAACCAGATTCCCGCCGTCACCGGTCTGGACGGTGTAGATGTTCTCCTTGGCACGCTGCTGCATGGTCGGGTCGCTCAACTCGTAGGCGGTGGGGGCAAGTCCGGACCACCACTCGTTCTTCTCCGTGCCGACGACCTCGTACGTGTCGTGCACCGACGCATAAATGCCCGCATAGGTGGTCCGCCAGGCCGGGGCGCCCTGTACCGCGTCCACGACCGTGACCACACGCACCTTCCCCGAGCCGGCCCTCAAGGCCCGAACACCGTAGAACGCCCCGATCGAGAAGAGGACGACGATCACGATCGACGTCACCCACGTCCACGGCAGGCGGTCGAAGAGCCTCAGTACGAGGTAGTCCACCGGCCCGAGCAGCAGCGCCAGCAGCCCCAGCAGAAGAATGACCCACCAGATGCTCAGCGGCTTGAGTTCCTCGATGTTGTGGAGATGGTTTATCACACCGTTGGTACCCAGGCTCACTTCACCCAGGTACAGCGAGTAGTAGTCCATGTAGTCCTGTTCAACCCCACCGGATTCCTCGAAATGCAGTTGCCGAGCCGGCGGCAGGAGTTGTTCCAGACGGCTGACCCAGAACCTGGCGACCTCAACCGACAGCGGGGCCGTGCCCTTGATGCTGTCCGGGTCGAACGCCAGCAGCCCCACCTTCCCGAAACCAACCGGCGCCTGATAGTAAACGTCCCTGTCGAACCCGAGTTTCTGCCGGGTAAATCCCCGGGGAAGCACCGCCGGCGGGCGAATGGTCAGCTTGGGCTTTCCCGGTTTGGTCACGCCCCATCTCTGGAGAATGTAGTCCGAAACGGGGATCTCGATATCTTCCTTGGACAGCTTCAGCCCGAGCGACCGGGCCAGATCCGAGTCCCCGGAAAACCCCTTGCTCCCGACGACGACAAACAGTCGGCCGCCATTGCGGACCCATTGTCCAATGGCCCGCATCTGGTGCCTGGTGAAGGATTTCTGAACATCCACGTCATACAGGACCAGCGCGTCCAGGCTCGCATAGCCGGTCCAGTCGGACGGGCACAGATGCGGCTGCTTCTCCTTGACGAACACTCTCCCGCCCCGGCCCTGGGAAATGCTTCGGGCGTTCTTCTCGAGTTTCCGGAGGCCGAATACCCCCTGGTTCATGCCCGGCCGGGACGACCGCACCAGCCCGATCAGGGTATCCTGCTGGTTCAGTGCCCTGGCGGCGTTGCGATACCCGCCCATGTCGACCAGCCCGTAGCTCTTGCGGTGCCAGATTCTGCCATCGTCGTCCCGGAGCGTCAGTTCGCATTCGTCGTCGGTGTATCCGATCTTGGCAACCATGGGCACAAAACGGGCCTGCTGCGGAACCAGCACGACGCTGTCGCGGCGGATGATCAGGTTGTTCGAGTTGTCCTGGGCGGCAGTGAACTGGAGGCCGCAACTGAGCGGGTCGACCGGCTTGCGCTTCTCCTTCTTGCCCCAGATGACCTGGTACACCAGCGTCAGGTCGATCGGTGTCCATTCCTCCGGGCGATAGCAGCCGCCCCATCCCGGGCTGAAGGTGACATTGATTTTTCGAGTCTCAGCCGACGCCAGGGTCGACAGCCCGAGCAGAAGCACTGCGCCCCACGTGATGTGACGCATGGTCCCCGACTCCCACTTTAACGGTTGTAAAGACATGTTCATTCCGTTACCCGATCGCTGCTTGATCTACTGCGGAGTATCCGCCGATCGCTTCCCTCAGAACCGCATTTTCCGATTGTATACCAACCACTCCACGCAAACCAGAACCAAGCAGATCAACGCCAGCCAAGGCCAGAATTCCTGCGTGGCCCGGTAGACGTCCTCCTCGGCTGCGGTGCCCTGTTCACGTCCGGCGAATTCCACCACACCGGCAGGTTCGATGGCGCTTTCGGACTCGTTCAGCAGGTTGACGGCGATGAATTCCTCTGCCCGGCGCGGTGCGGCGATGCGGTACACGCCCACGCGACCGGTGCCCGGGAAACGGTATGTTCCCGACCCGTCGGGAGATATCTTCACGGTCCTGCCGTCGGGCGTGGTCACGCGTGCCACCCCGCCCTGCCGGGAACCCTGAACCGTCAGGGCCGTGCCCACCGGAACGCTGCCAGGGTTGTTCTGCATCAGGTCCGATCCGAGATACTCGGCCACGTTGTAGCAGAAGATCAGGAAGCTCCCGTCGAACGGCCAGTTCGTCTGCATGATGTCGAACCCGGCCAGCAGGAATGTACTGCCCCGGCGACGCAGGAGCGAGAACGCGGCGCTCTCGGCGAACTCCCCCAGAACCACCGCATCGCGCGGAAGATCGAGCTTGTAATGCTCAGCCACGAAGGTCCGTTCAAGGTTCACGTGATGCATGATCGGATGCTCGGTCCGCCAGTCGATGACCAGCGACGGCTTCTTGACCAGCGAGGCGACGATGTCGAGTTGCTTCGGCGGGCGCCCGAAAACCAGATAGTTGCCCTTGGGCAGATTGTCCGGCTGGATGTTGTCCAGAACGATCAGGTCGTACGGCTGACGGACGGCCATCTCGTCCGGGTCCTTCTGCTCGAACTCGGTCGGGGTGACAATTTCCAGCCCCGCCAGCGGGAGGGAGCGGAACGCCTTCTGCAGCGGCAGGTTCCCCTCGGCCACCAGCAGCACATCCAGCTTCCGCGGCGGCTGGAGAACGGCCCAGGCAGTGTTGTCTGCCTGGAGCAGGTCGTCGCCAAGCAGTCTCAGCCGCAGGACGCCGGCACCGGGATGGGTGAAGCGGAATGTCACTGACGTCTTGCCGGGCACGGTGCTGACGTCGGGAAGCACCTTCCGGGCGGGGATCGTGACGCTACGGACCGACTTGATATCGCCGTCGATGGACAGTTCCACGTCCGTGGTCACCGCAGCCGGGCCGAAATTGGCCAGCGAGGCGAACACCGTCAGTTCCTCCGCCTGTTCGTAAGAACGCCGCGGCCTCATCTCGACGATGGCGGTGTTTGCTTCCTTGCTTCCGATCCGGTGGTAGGTCACTTCCTCGGGCTCGATCACGATGGAGTGGAGATCGGCGATTTTCCCGTCGCTGAACAGCTCGATGCCCGCCCGATCGACGGCGCTGCGGTTGTTCACTTCCTCCCCGGCTGACTGCACGAAAGCCCGCGCGACCGTGATGGCGTCGTTGAGTCTGGAGGGAGCATCGGTCGGCTCGATTGCATCGATGGCGGCAAGGAGCTGGGCGCGATCGCTGGTGAAGTTGGTCATGACCTTCGCGTTGGCGTCGAAGGCGATGATCATGGCCTGGTCGGAGCTGTCCTGCAGGGCGAGGTTGACGCCGCCTTTCATCGCTTCGACAAACTCGCGAGCCTGCTCCTGTGCCGCTTCCAGGCGCGACCGGCCGTCGGCGTCGGTGGCGTTCATGCTGGCGGAGCGATCGATGAGGATGACGTAGCGGTTGCCCCCGCCGGCGGTCATGCTCATCACCGGCCTGGCCAGAGCGACCAGCAACGCGATCAGCGCCAGCAGCTGCAGCAACAGAAGGATGTTCTTCCGCAGCTTCTGGAACGGCGCGTTGACCTGGAGATCCTGCACCGCCCGCTGCCACAGCAACGTGGAGGAGACGAATTCCTCCCGCCGCTTGAGCTTCAGGAAGTACAGCAACACCAGCAGCGGCACGGCAACGGCCGCGGCCAGTAAAGCTCCCCATGGATTCAACCACTGCATACGATCCGGCCTTCCTTATCTCACCAGGCCCCTGCGCCTGAGGTAGTTGAGCACCAGCATCTCCATCGACTCGCCGGAGTTGGTCAGCATGTGCTGGACTCCGCGGCGGGTGCAGAACTGTTTCAGGTCGTTGCAGTAGGCGTTGAGATTTCGTTTGTAGAACTTGATCAGTTCGCGGGAGATGGTCACTTCGGCGACGTCTCCGTCTTCCATGTCCGTCAGTTTCAGGTCGCCGCTGACCTGCGGGTCGATCTCCTGCGGGCTGAGCACCTGGATGGCATAGAGGTCGTAGTTCCGGCTGACGAGCCGACGCAGACCGTCCTCGAAGCCTTCCTTCAGCAGGAAGTCGCTGATGACGATCATCACGCCGGTGCCCATCCGCCCGGTGACCACCTCCCGACAGGCCCGGTCGAAATCGCTCGGACCTTCGCAGTCGGTGGTCAGCAGCAGCTCGGCCATCTGGTGCATGTAGTGCCTGCCCCGCATGTGGGCCAACTGCCGGCGGATACCTTCGCCAAAGCAGCTGACGGTCACCCGGGAGTTGTTGGCCATCGCGATGTATGCCAGCGCCGCCGCGAGCTTCTTGATGGCCTTCTCCTTGGGCGGATCGCCGAACGCTGCCGAGGCGCTGACGTCGATCATCACGTGCACGCTCAGGTCCAGTTCCTCCAGGAACAGCTTGAGGAACAGCTGATCGAGGCGGCCGTAGACGTTCCAGTCGATGAACCGCAAGTCATCGCCGACGACGTACGGGCGGTGGTCGGCGAATTCGACCGACTGGCCCCGCGTCTTGCTGCGTCGCTCGCCCTGGAGTTTGCCCTGGAGTACCTTGCGGCTGAAAATGTCCAGCGCATCGAGGCGCGCGACGAACTGCGGATCCAGCAGGTCCGTCAGCCGCTTGCCGGTCTGTGCGATAGTCCTTGCCATTTACGCCTTCACCGTCTCGTCCATGGATTTCGGCACGATCTGCAGGATGTTCCCGAGGATCTCGTCGGTTTCGATGCCCTCGGCCTGGCCCTCGAAGTTCAGCATGATGCGGTGTCGCATCGCGGGCAGGTAGCTCTCGGCGATGTCGTCATAGCTGACGTGGTAGCGTCCGTCGAGCATCGCCCGGACCTTGCTGGCCAGCACGAGCGTCTGCACGCCACGCGGGCTCGAGCCGAACCGCAGGTACTGATTGGTCATCTCGGCAGCAAACTCCCCGCCCGGGTGCGTCGCCAGGCACAGCCGGATGGCATAATCCTGCACGTGCGGGGCGATCACCACGCGGCGGACGAGCTTCTGGGCGGTGATGATCTCGTTTTCGTTCATTACCGGAGCCGCTTCGGGATTGGCGCCGGTGGTCGTTCGGTTGAGGATCTCGGCCAGTTCTTCGCGACTGGAATACGGCACGACGAGCTTGAAGAAGAACCGGTCCAACTGCGCCTCGGGCAGCGGGTAGGTGCCCTCCTGCTCGATCGGGTTCTGCGTGGCCAGCACGATGAACGGTTCGGGCATGACGTATCGCGTCCCGCCGGAAGTGACCGAATGCTCCTGCATCGCTTCGAGCATGGCCGACTGGGTTTTGGGCGTGGCGCGGTTGATCTCGTCGGCGAGGATGATTTGCCCGAACAGCGGACCCTTCTGGAACTGGAAGGTCCGATGGCCGGTGGATTTGTCTTCCATCACCACGTTGGTGCCGATGATGTCCGCGGGCATCAGGTCCGGTGTGAACTGGATCCGCCGGAACTCCAGCGACAGCGCCGAGGCGAGCGTCCGCACCAGCAGCGTCTTACCAAGCCCGGGCACGCCTTCCAGCAGCACGTTGCCCCCGCAGAACAGGCACACCAGCACGTCCTGCACGATGTCGCCGTGCCCGACGATCACCTTGCCCACCTCATTCCGCAACCGCGAAAACGTGTCGCGGAACTCCTTGCACTGCTGCTCAACCTGGGCATATTCCTCGGCCATGGGTTCTTCCTTCCTTTGTACTTACTCGGGACGGTTCTTGTTTATTCGTTTCTTCGCCTTCAGCAGGCGGTCAATCTGGCTGGAGCCGGTGGACTGGCCTTCCTGGGCCTTGGTCTTTTCTTTGGCCTTGGTCTCCGGAGGCGTCGTTTTCCGCTGGTCGCGAGCCTGGGTGGACACGTCGGCCATGTCCAACTGCTCTTCTCCGCGGTCTGCCCGGGCCTGGTATCGCCGCCCGGCTACGCGCTTGCCGGCGGCAGTGCGGTTTTTCAGCAGTTCCTGACGGCGCGCCTTGAGCCGACCCAGCGTATCGTCTTCCCGGACGGTCTGACGGTTGGGTAACCACCGGACGATCAGCGCCGCCGCCCGCCGGCCGACTCGTCGGAAGTCCACCGATACCCGCCGGACGGCGACATCGGTAAGGAACACGCCCAGCCAGATGAGAATCAGGAATTCCGTCAGCGGCATGAGCGTCTCGGGGAACTTCAGATTCGCCCGATCGTACAGTTCCGCCTCGGGTGAATTCATCGAAAGCACCCTGCCCCCGGTCATGTCGGCCACCTGCCGAAGCAGAGCTTCGTTGTCCGTCAGGTCCTTGAATTCCGGAGCAAACGGCACGTTGACCGCAGCATGCACCAGTTTGCTGCCCTGCCCCTTGCCCTTGCTGTACTGCACGTTGACCAGGTAACTGCCCTCCTTGCCGGTGGGGAACTTTCCGCGGTACTGCCCCGGACCGACCTGCCGCAGCTCCACGTCGCCGGTCTGCCCTTTCGGGCCGATCCACCTGCCGCGCACCGATTCCATCCGCACGAACCGCCCCTCGCGGTCCAGCGCCTCGACGGTCACCAGCACGTCCCGGTCCTGCACCTCCGTATAGATCTCGCAGTCCCGCCCCTGCGGGGTCTTACCCGCGTGACGGATTACCTGCCGCCAGAAGCGATCGAACCCGCCCCAGGCGATCCAGTTGGCCGCCCAGCGGGAATCGGCCGACGAGGTGAACGCCACGCATCGCCCGAGCCCATACTGACCGGTCGCCAGGATCGGGTCTTTCCGGTGCGAAGCAAGCACCACCCGGTTGAACCCGCCCTTACGGTTGGTCAGTACGTATCCGCCGAGTTGCGGCAGGCCCCCCGGCGGCACCAGCTCGCTGGTCGGATCGGCGATCTTGGGAGCGAATATCTCTTCCTGGATGAGCGACCGCAGCACGGTTCGGGCTTCCTTGATGAAGATCTGCGGCAGCTTCTGGGGATCGGTGACCGGGTAGTAGCGTCCCGCGGCGATTTTGGCGATATCCTGAAGCAACGCGTGGTCGGCCCCTGCCCCCACGGCGACGGTGGAGACCGAAATGCGGTCGGAACGCATCTTTCTTGCCAGGCCGCGACACGGCGGGCCGGCGGTCTGCCCGTCGGTCAGGAGGATCACGTGCCGGGCCCCTGCTTTGTGGTTTCGGAGAGCTTCCGCGGCCTTGAGCATCCCGGCGTGCACATCCGTCCCCCCGCCGATGCGGATATTGCTGATGCGTTTGTTGATGGCCCGGCGGTTTCTTGCACGCTGGAGCGGCACGGCCCAGTCGGCCCCGGTATCGAAGACGACCACGCCGATGTCGTCGAACCTGCTGAGCCCGCGGGCCGCAGCCATCGCAGCCTTCTTGGCGGTCTCAAGTTTCTGCCCCATCATCGAACTTGATCGGTCGATCACAAGCACCAGTGCCCCGCGCGGCATCTCCTTGCGCTGGGGCGGGTCCGGGTCGACCGGCAGGATATTCGCCAGCCGGGAGCCGATCCACCCACCGGCGCCGAACCCGTCGGCACCGCCCACCATCACCAGGCCTCCGCCAAGCTCCTGGACGTACTCAACCATCAGCTTCTGCTGCAGTTCACTGAAGTCGTTGACCGGCGTGTTGACCAGCACGATGCAGTCGGTGTTCATCAGCTCCGGCAGACGCGACGGGAAAGCCGCGGTGGGCAGGTACTTGAGCTCCATTCCCTTACCCGCCAGCGCCTTCATCAGCGGGAGGCTGTCTTGGCCGTTGGAGTCGACCACCAGCGTGTGCCCCGGTCCGGAGACGAAGACCACGGCGCTGGCCTGGTTGTTCTGGGCGACCGTATCCTGTCCCTCGTCAGGGATGAACCGGGCAACGAACTCCCGGATGCCTTTGTCGTCCAGTGGAATCTGCACGCTCTCTACGTTCGTTCCCGGCCGGAGGGTCAGCGGAATCGTACTCGACGGACTGTCCGGAGCCAGATCGACCATATCGTTGTTGAGCGTCAGCTGAAGCCGCCCGGTCGTGTGGTGGGTGGAGTTGATTACCATGCGCAGGTTGACCGTCTGCCCCTTCTGCAGGCGCGACGGGGCGACAATCCGGCGGAAGACGATCTCCCGCTGGTGGTTGTACCGCAGCGGGATGACGTCGATGGGTATCCCGTTGGCGGCGGCAGCACGGGCGACTTCCCTCAGGTCGCCGAGGTTTTCGTTCCCGTCGCTGGCCAGGAGGATGCGGACGGCAGAGTCCGGCGGGGCGACCGTCAAGGCCATGCGGAATCCGGCAGCGAGGTCGGTTTCAGTACCGCGCAGCCCCAGCGCCCGCTCCCGGAATCCGGGATCGACGCTCGGCAGTTTTGCGATGGTGGGGTATTCGGCGGTATCGATCACGGCCAGGCGGTGCTTGGCCGGCTTGTCCTTCAAGCGTTCCTGCAGGAACTGCAGCGCCCGCTTCTGCTGGGGCTCCGGTACCGAGCGGCTGCGATCGAAGACGGTGATCAGCGTCATTTCCTCGTTCTTCCACATCAGGTTCGGCCGGGCCAGCAGTACCGCCAGCAGCGCGATGACCAAAGCCCGCAGAATCAGTGAGGTGATCTGCCGGGCGCGTCCCAGCGAGCGCAGATTCCTCCATCCCATCCATAGCAGCGGGACAATCAGCAGGCCCACCGCCAGCCACCACGGCTGGGAGAAGCGGAAACCCCAGGTTGCGATCAGAACTGCCATACTTGCACTCGATTGCTGCCCGAATCGAGGATGAAGGCCCGACGCTTCGCGTCAGTCACCAACGCCCACGGATACGCCAACTGCCCCAGTTCGCGACCGGCCGATCCATAGACCGCCAGAGACTCACCTTCCGGGCTGAACAGTTGCACACGGTTGTTCCCATGTTCTGCCGCGCAGACCGTCCCGTCCGGGTACCTCAGTTGCCCCGCCTGCCTTCCCGGTTGGCCGAAATACCCTCTGAGTGTACCGTCCAGATTGTACATGGCAACACGATGTTTGCATGAGTCGGCCACATACATTACCTTCCGCCTGGCGTCGATTACCAGCGACTGCGGGCGGTTGAACTGTCCGCGGGCTGGGCCTTGGCCGCCGGATCGCCGCAGGAATTTGCCGTCCCGGGTATACACGCTGATACTGTCTTCCCGCCGTACTCGTGCACGCCCCCATCAGCCAGGCGAATGGTGTGGAAGATCTCGTTGCCCCGGAACACATCGGCAGAGGGGTTGTCCTTCTTCGCCCGGCGCTTCTCAGCCAGGCAGGCGGATTTGCTTGCCTCGATCGCCCGCGACGCGGAACTGTCTATTGATCTGAGTCGTCTCCGCCGTCGGTGGCGGCCTCTGGCTCTGCCGCGTGACGCATTTCGCCGAAGTACTTGCCCATGGCTTTTTCGTACTTGCGGGGGATGCGGTTGTCCTTGATGGCACCGGCTTCGGACTGCTCGGAGCGGTTGATGACTTCGGTATAGTCGCGTTTGGCCTCGCCCTTGATCTGGTCGCCCTTGATGTACCAGCTGGCGACGGGCTCGGCATCGTTGACCAAGCTCGGGGACAACTCGCTCTTGTAGTCGACCGGTTTGTCATCGCCGGTCTGGCGCTCGCCCCGTGCCCTGCCCAGACCTTTACTGTTGGGGTTGTTGGCCACCTGATTGCCCTGGCCGGACTTGTTCTTGCCCTGCCCGTTGCGCTGGCCGCCCTTTTTCCCTGGCTCGGTCCACGGCGTTTCCTCGCCGTCGCCCTTGCTTTTGCCGATACCGGCGATGGCGTCTTTGACATCCTGCATCGCCTCGCCCTGGGCCTTCATCTGCTCGGAGAGTTGCTTGAGGTCCTCCAACTGCCGGGCCAGGTCCTCAGCGCCCTGCATCCCGCCCTTGTTGGTCTTTCCGCTCCCGCAGTTCTTGCACTGCTGGGCGAGCTTCTTGGCCATGTCCGTCGCCTGCTTGGAGGCAGCGGCCTGCTTGATGAGTTTCTTGATCTGCTTCTCGGACAGGCCGGATTTCTTCAGCGCCTCCTTGATGGATTCCGCATCCTTCATCGCCTTCTCAGCCAGTTTTTTGGCCTGTTCAGGCGTCAGCCCCTCCTTCTCCATCTCCTTCCGCAGCTTCTCGTTGCTCTGCTCGGCCTTGCGGGCGACATCATCAAGCTTCTGCCCGAGCTGCTTCATGTACTCCGAGAGCTTCTCCATCTCCTCTTCGGTCAGCCGGCCCTGCTCCATCTGATCCTGCATTTCACGCAGCGTCTTTGCGGCACGGGAATAATCGCCTTGCGACAACGCCCGCCCGAGTTCGCGGTTCAGCGATTTCGGATCGCCGCGGAGATTGCGGAGCATGTCCTTGAGAGCCTTCTCCGCCTGGGCCTGCTCGCTCTGGTCCATCTGCTCCAGCCGCTTGGACAGGTCGCCCAGCTTCTTGATGGCCTGGCGTTTGACATCCTTCCCGGCATCCGAGGCAACCAGTTCCTGCAGCGAAACCAGCTCCTGCCGAAGCTCCGGGTCGCCGATCTTGTTCACCGAAGATTCCACCGTCGCAAGCGTCTGACGCACTTCGGCTTTCGTTTCTTCCTCGGTATTCTCTGCCGTCTGTTTCGCCTTCTGCTGCTGCCCGTAGCCAAACACATCCACCGCCGGGAGGAACAGGAACAGAGCGATCGCGATTGCCCAAGTCCCTGCTACGCCCAGCCATCGACGCGTCGGCCGGACCGGGAACTTGCCCTTCACGTCCACCCGACCTGCCGCATCGTGAGCTTCCTTCCACGCCGCCCGGGCGAACGGGTCGTCACTCCCCTCAAACGCCAAAGCCGTGCTGAAGCGCTCACGCAGCCCCAGCCGCTCGTCCACGACCAGCGCAATCTGCATTTTGGTCGGGCGATGGATCAACCAGAGCCCCAGCGTGGCCAGCAGGACGAACGCGCCCAAGCCTACATAGAGCCATTGATTGACGTAATCGATTCCGAAGACGCGTTGCAGCAGAACCGCTACCGCACCGATCGCCCCCGCCGCCAGGAGCGACCAACCCAACTGCCGAATCAGCACGTCGGCGTTGTATCGCAACGTGACCTTACGAAGTGTCTTGTCGAATGCTTCTCGCATGGTCCACCCCATCTAATGTGCCCGCCCGGGAACCACCGGACGGCTGGTCGCCTGCTATTGTCCTACATTATCTTAGACGACTCAAGTACCAATCCCGTCTAGCGAAATCGGCCGCTTTCCGACGGTTTCTCTTCGCCCGCCTCGTGGTCAGGTAGTGCGGCTCGTCGTCTCCGCCATTTCGATTCCCAGCCACCGACAGCGCTATCTCCGACCGGTGGTGGAACTGCTTGCGGCCGCGGGCGCCGGACCGGTTTTCCGGCGCAAAAGCCTGCTAAGGGGCTTCCTACCCAACCTGCGGAAAACTGCGGAAAACTACGAAAAAAACAACCGTACCTGCGGCACATAGCGGAAGGCGAATCA
>JBKHHU010000019.1:0-27365 GCA_046539045.1 Phycisphaerae bacterium | reverse complement strand
CAGAACCCTTCGGACATCCGGTACCCGTTGGCGGGTCGGGAGACCCGCCAACCACTGGGGTGGCAGAACTGCAGCCAACTCGCCAACCCGAGGCGAAGCTCCGCCAGCCGCCACACCGTTACAGTCCAGTCCCATCCGCTCGAACTGCTCTGCCGGAACGTCGTGACGTTTCATCTCCTGAATCATAAGGTTCCTCAGGCGAGCTTCGAGGTCTTTGTCGCGGATCGGGTCATCTGCTGCGGATCGGACTCCAGATCGAACAGTAGCGTCTGCAGTTGCTCCGGGAGCACCTTTCCGGTGGACGGGATCTTCATCGTCCTGCAGCCCTTGGTGAAGCTGAACGGCTCGGCCGGCTGGATATCCTGCAGCTCTTCGGGGCTGTAGGTGTGCCGCATGTGGCACGGCTGAAGCGTGTGTGCATGCAGCGGCTTGTTGTCTTTCATAGCGAATGGTCCTCCGGAAAGCACGGCACACGCAGCCGGCTGCCATCCGGCCTATCAGAGGCGGAAAACGACAATACTGCCAAACAGGCCGGAAGACTTCCTGGTATTTAGACTGAATATGAATTACACTGACTCGTGTGCGGTACGGCAGGATGCGTTGTCCGGCGCGCAAACAGACCCCATCGCCGGAGCGACAGGGTCTGCACTATGCGTGGATCGGAAGGCTACTCGGCCGGGTGAATGGCGTCGACGGGGCAGACGTCGGCGCAGGCACCGCAGTCGATGCAGGTGTCCGGATCGATCACGTAGTTGGGATCGCCCTTGCTGATCGCGTCGACCGGGCAGATGGGTCGGCAGGTATCACACATGATGCAATCGTCGTTGATTACATAAGCCATAATTACGCTCCTACTGAAGATTCGGGAGTGATTAGTAAACCAGCACGTCCGCTAATGTTATACGCCGTAACGGGCGGCCAGCCAAGGCTGGGAGAAAAACGGTCGGCGCAAGCCTACCATGAGGTGGTGTGCCAATGGTCCGGAACGACAAAACAAGTGAACCAGCGGAACCTGCCGTCGACCAGGCATGGCAGGAGTTCGCCGACTTCCTCAGGGAAAGTGGTGCCAGAGTAACCCAGGCCCGGCGGATCATCCTGGAGCGGGTTGCCTCGCGGGAGGATCATTTTCGTGCCGACCGCCTGGCGGAGGATCTGTCGGCCGGGCCCGAACGGGTCAGTCGGGGGACGGTCTACAACACCCTCGCCCTGCTGGTTGAAGCAGGCATGGTCCGCGAGTTGCGGGACACCGATCGACATTCACATTACGAGTACATCCACGGCAGACGGCACCACGAACACATGATCTGCACCCGCTGCCGGACCTTCATCGAATTCACCGACCCGGAAATGGGCAGGATCATCGACCGCGCCTGCCGGGAGCGCGGGTTCAAACAGGAAACCCGGCGCGTCATCGTTACCGGTCTCTGCAGCAAGTGCCGTAGCGAGATTGGGCCGCGGTAGCCTTCCCTTCTCCGCCGTCTCGGTCGGCCTGCCACGCGCTACCGGGCAGCGTTGCCCGTCGCCCGGTTTTGCGGTATGCTGACACCTCGAGGCGCATCACGTCGACAGGCCTCGGGGAAAAGGAACTACGATGGCACAAGTGGATTCGCATCTGAGCACCGGTATCCGGGCATTGGACCGCGTTCTCCGCGGGCTGATTCCCGGAGACAACATCGTCTGGGAGGTCGGATCGGTTGAAGACTACCGGCCTTTCATCGAACCCTACGCCCGCTTCGCCCACCAGATCGGGCAGAAGCTGGTCTACATCCGGTTCGCCGGCCACCCACCGCTGATGGGTCCGGAATCCGGTGCGGAGATCCACGAGCTGGATCCCGAAGGCGGGTTCGAGGCGTTCATCCAGAAGATCCACAAGATCATCGAGAGAACCGGACGCGGCGGGTACTACGTTTTCGACTGCCTCAGCGAACTGGCCGAGCACTGGTACAGCGATCAGATGGTGGGCAACTTCTTCATGCTCACCTGCCCGTACCTGCTGGACATGGAAGCCATCGCCTACTTCGCCATCCTCCGGGACTATCACTCCTTCCACGCCACCGGCCCGATCAGCGAGACCACGCAGGTGTTCCTGGACACCTACCGCCACGACGGCAAGCTCTACGTCCAGCCGGTCAAGGTGCAGCAGCGGTACTCGCCGACGATGAACATGCTCCACCTCTGCCGGGACGATGAGTACACGCCGATCTCCGACAGCGCCACAATCGCCGAGATCCTCGCCACGCACGGCGGGTTCCGCCTAGAGTCGGCGGGCTATCGCATCGGCGTCTGGAACCGGGCGTTCCTCAAAGCCGAAGAGATGCTGGCGGAACACCGCGCGGGCAAGGTCCCAGCCGAGCAGTTGGAGGAGTATCGGGACTCGCTTCTGCGCATGTGCGTTTCCCGCGACGAACGCGTGCTCGACCTGGCTGAGAAGCATTTCACGCTGGAAGACGTGCTGATGATCGGCAAGCACATGGTGGGCACCGGCCTGATCGGCGGGAAGAGCGTGGGTATGCTGCTGAGCCGGGCGATTCTTCGAAACGCCGACAGCAAGTGGAAGGAACTGCTCGAGCCGCACGATTCGTTCTACCTGGGCTCGGACGTGTTCTACACGTTCCTGGTGCAGAACGGTATCTGGTTCGAGCGCGAACGGCAGAAAGATCCGGAAACGTTCCTGGTGGGCACCGAGCGGGCGCGCCACCGCATGACGATGGGCAGCTTCCCCGATTACATCCAGGCCCAGTTCGAGGACCTGCTGGATTACTTCGGCCAGTCGCCGATCATCGTCCGATCCTCGAGCCTGCTGGAGGACAACTTCGGCAACGCATTCGCCGGGAAGTACGAGAGTGTCTTCTGCGTCAACCAGGGTCCGAAGGACAAGCGTCTGGACGACCTGATGACCGCGGTGAAGACGATCTACGCCTCCACGATGAGCGAGAAGGCGCTGTCGTACCGCAGCCGTCGGGGCCTGCTGGACATGGACGAGCAGATGGCCCTGCTGGTCCAGCGTGTCAGCGGCAGACGTTACGGAAACCTGTTCTATCCGCAGATGGCCGGCGTGGGGCTGTCGCACAACCCGTACGTATGGAACAAGACCATCGACCCGAAAGCCGGCGTGCTGCGCGTGGTGTTCGGGCTCGGAACGCGCGCGGTGGACCGCAGCGACGACGATTACACCCGCGTGGTGGCCCTCAACGCGCCGGAGCGACGGGTGGAGTCGAATTTCGACGAGGTGCGCCAGTACTCGCAGAAACGCGTGGACGTGCTGGACCTGCAGGCATCTCAGCAGGTGAGCAACTCCTTCCAGCACGTGCTCCGCGAGAGCCCGCGCGTGCCGATCGACATCTTCGCCAGCCAGGACCGACAGGCTGCCCGACGCGCCGAGCAGGCCGGCCTGAAGGAGTATTTCCCGTGGGTGCTGACATTCGAGCAACTGCTGGACAAGACCGATTTCGTGGACAATATGCGCCAGATCCTGCAGACGCTCCAGCAGGCGTACGAGTGGCCGGTCGACATGGAATTCACGACCAACTTCTATGAGAACGGCAGGTACCGCATCAATATCGTGCAGTGCCGGCCGCTGCAGATCCAGGGCGACGTGGCCGTGCAGGAGCCGCCCAGCGACATCCCTCCGCGGCACAAGATTCTGGACTCGCACAGCGCGGTCGTCGGTCAGGGGCGCCTGACGGATATCGACCGCCTGATCTACGTCTCCCCGGAGCATTACGGGCAATTGGAGGTGGCCTCCAGGTACAATGTCGCCCGCCTGATCGGCAAGATCACGGCCGGGAGTCAGCGCGACGGCAAGCAGCAGATCATGCTGATGGGCCCGGGGCGTTGGGGCACCAGCACGCCGACGCTGGGCATTCCGGTTCGGTTCGCGGAAATCAGCCCGGTGTCGGTCCTGTGCGAGATCGTCGCGATGCGCAAGGACCTGGTTCCGGATGTCTCGCTCGGCACGCACTTTCTCAACGAGTTGGTGGAGAACCAGATGCTGTACCTGGCGTTCTTCCCGAACGCCGAGGGCAACTCGCTCAACGAGAAGTTTTTTGCCGAGGCGCCCAACCACCTGCGGGACCTCCTGCCGGACTGGCGGGAGTGGGATCACATGATCAAGGTCATCGACGCGGAGGATATCGGAGACGGGCTGAACATTCACCTCAATGCCAACACGCTCAAACAGCACGTGGTCTGCTATATCGGAGACGGGCAGCACAACCCGGTGGAGGCGCGGGTCGGGCTGGTCGGCGGCGATTGAGATCTGCCCCTTGCGGAAGCTTCTGTCGGCAGATAGGATATGCGCGAATTGGGGGGCTTGACCCTTTGGCACCAGACCACGGAAAACGATCATGGCTGAGAATAACTACGCGAGCGACCTGGACTTCCTGAACTCACACACCTCCATTGTCGAACTGGACGCGGGCAATGGCTCACGCATTGCGGTGGCGCCCCAGTGGCAGGGACGCGTGATGACCAGCACCCTGGCCGGCGCCGAGGGCTCGAGCTTCGGTTGGCTCAACAAGGACTTCATCGCCTCCGGCCAGACCGACAAGTCGTTCAACAACTACGGTGGCGAGGACCGCTTCTGGATGGGCCCCGAGGCCGGTCAGTTCGCGCTGTGGTTCGACAAGGGCGAGCCCTTCGATCTGGATCACTGGACCACACCGGAAGGCTTCAACGAAGGCGCGTTCGCCATCACCAGCCAGGGCCGGTCGTCCATCGCCATGACCCGCGATTTCACCGTGACCAATTACTCCGGCACGACGTTCCTCTGTGCGGTCCGTCGCGTGATCAACGCGCTGAATCTCCCGCACGCAGCCGAGACATTCGGCATGTCTATTCCCGAAGACGTCTCCGCCGTCGCGTTCGAGTCGGTCAACACGCTGGCCAACGTCGGGCAGGACCCGTGGACGCGTCAGACCGGTATGCCGAGCGTCTGGATTCTCGGGCAGTTCAAGCCGCTCCCGAACGGGAAAGTGATCATCCCGATCGTTCCCGGCCCGGAAGATCAGCTTGGGCCCCGCGCTACGCTGGACTACTTCGGCCCGCTCGACGAAGACCGCGGGAAAGTCACCGAGGACACCGTCTTCTTCACCTGCGACGGTGAGTACCGCAGCAAGATCGGCATCAGCCCCGAGCGCAGCAAGGGCATCATCGGCAGCTACGATCCGGATGCGAACCTGCTGACGCTGGTGCGGTTCACCCAGCCGGACAACGCCGCCGACCTGCCGTACGTCAACAGCCTATGGGAAATCCAGGACGAGCCGTTTTCCGGGGACGCGATCAACAGCTATAATGATGGTGAGCCCGAACCGGGTGCCGGACAGCTCGGTCCCTTCTACGAAATCGAGACGTCCAGCCCCGCAGCCGAACTGGGCTCCGGCGAAGCGATCGGCCATACCCATCGGACCTGCCACCTGTCCGGCAGCTTCGATTCGCTGAACCACATCAGCAGACAGGTGCTCGGCGTGGACCTGTCGGAAATCGGCTGACCCAGCTGTCGGGAATCATATCCAGACGCTCCGGCGCGGTGCATTTTCCATGCGTCGGAGAAAACGATGGACGCACGACGGGAAGGTTTTCGCGATGCCCAAAGGAAGACGACATCTATCGTCTGCGCGAGCGGAAAAACCCTTCGTGTTTGGTATGGATTTCAGCGGAGCCGAGAACGCCGGCACGAAAATCTGGATCGCCTCGGGCAGGATTCACGGCAGGCAGCTGCTGCTGAGCGAGTTGATCCGCGCCGATGAGCTTCCGGATTCCGGGCCGGGGCGGTCAGCCTGCATGCCGGTGCTCCGCCGGTTCATAACCGACCATCGAAGTGGGCTGTTCGGGGTGGACTTCCCGCTGACGCTCCCAAAGCAGTACCTCGGGAGCAGCGACTGGCGTAACTTCGTGCACGAGCTCTGCTACACCAGCGACTCTCCGCAAATCTTCCGCAAACGGTGCATCAAGCTGTCGGGAGGGAAGGAGCTAAAGCGTCATACCGAGCGCCGGGCGCAGGTGCCCTTCTCGGCTGTGAACCTCCGGCTCTACAAACAGACATACTACGGTCTGAAGGACCTGATCGCTCCGCTGGTGGAGTCCGACAAGGTGCGCGTGCTGCCGTATCAGCCGCTGGCTGAGGACAAACCGGCGATCGTCGAAATCTGCCCCGCTTCCAGCATCAAAGATATCCAGCAGCATAGCGACAAGAAGCTCTACGCGCCGTACAAGGGTGACTCGCCGGGGCACCGCAAGGCACGGGAGGATATCCTGGCGTACGTGGAGCGGACCGGACTGGTCAGCCTCCTGTCCTGGAACCTGCGGTGGGAAGCCATCGAAGATCCCGGAGGCGATGCTCTCGATGCGGTGCTCGCTGCCTACGCTGCCACCAAGGCCATGCTCGGCGGAAGACTCCGCGCCGAGGGCGATCCGGTCGAAGGAGAGATCTACTACTGAGATGCCGCTGGTGCTGCCGGCCGGCCACAAACCCTGCCGTCACACCCGCTCGGCAATGAACGCCTGCTCCGACCGCCCGAGCCTGCCCCACAGCACCGCCAGCGGCCGTCGGCCTTTTCCCCGCAATCGCATCTGCATCTTGTCGGTGTTCATGCGCACTCCGCGCGGTTTAACTTCCACGACCCCCGCCTGGAGCTTCCGGAGAGCCCGCTTGATGTCCTGCTCCCGTCCGGGAACCTGCTGAAGCACGCGGAACGACCGCGCCAACTGCGTCTGCGGAGGCTCATCGCCGAACAGCCAGACCAGGTTCGGCTCGATCCGCCACAGCCCGAATCGCTCGGCCAGGTCGTCCACTGCATCGGCGGCCAGCACGGCCGGGCCCGGCTCGATGAGATATGCTCCCGGTGCGGCGATGGTCGGATAGCTGTTGGGGTTCCGCCGGATGGACTCGCCGACGGGCGACTCGTGCTCGCCGGAGACGACGGTGGCAACCACCTCCTGCCGAACGCCTGGGCCCCACCAGCCCAGCAGCTGCTTGCACGTGCCGCCCTCGCTGACGTACTCCAGACCGAGCCCCGGCCAATGCTCCAGTTCGGAAAACGGCAGCGCGGGCGAAAGCTTCATCACCCCGGCCCGGGTCCGCTCAAGAAGGCTTCGCAGGAAGGCCGGGCCCGGAACGTAGTCGGCCAGGTCCACGCGGCGCCGCCCGCTTGCACGCCGGTCCGGGTCGACGTGCACTACCGCGTCGGCAGGCAGATCCAGCGCTTCGACATCGGACTGCACGAACCGGCACCGATCCGCGACGCCCATGAGTTCGCTGTTGTGTTCAGCGCACAGCAGCGCCTCGCCGGATCGGTCCACGAGGTGCACTTCGCACCCGGCCGAGGCGATCCCGATCGCGTCGGCGCCGAGCCCGGAGCAGAGATCCAACACCGGTTTCCCGCCGGCCGACTCGCAGATTCTCCGCCCCTTCCACACCGCCAGACGGGTGGAACTGGCCTGCTGCAGGAGCGTGTCGGTGCAGAGAATGTTCTCCGCCAGCCGCTTCGGGAACCTGCCGGAACCGACGGCGCTGCAGCGCAGATCGCGGATCGTCAGCACCGCCGACGCCTGCCCGGCGTCGCATTTCTTGCGGAGACGCTGGATCGCCGCCAACGGGTCGTCCGGCCAGTCCGTCTCCAGCAGCGATCGGCCCTGCTCGGAGCGGAGGAATTCAAGTTGGTCCAGGGTCAATGACATGCTCCGAGTTTCCATTTTCCTCCGGGGAAAGCAAGCCGAGAAGTTGATCCACCGACGGTGGGTATACAATTCACTGCAGGCAAAGAGGTAATCCGAACGAGAGGAGCCGACCATGGCCCAATTGCTGCATATTGAGGCGTCTCCCCGAGGAGACGATTCGCATTCGATCCACGTGGCGAGGGAATTCATCGACGCCTACCGTCAGACGAACCCGGACGACGAGGTACGGACGATCAATCTCTTCGACGCCCAACTCCCCACGTTCCGCGCCCCCGCTGCAAAGGCGAAGTATACTCTCCTGGCCGGGAATGAACCGTCCGGGGAGGCAGAAAGTGCATGGCAGCCGGTCATCGAAACGGTCGACCGGCTCAAGCAGGCCGACAAGGTCCTCATTTCCAGCCCGATGTGGAACTTCGGCGTGCCCTACCCGCTCAAGCACTACATCGACGTGATCGTCCAGCCGGGACTGACGTTCAGCTTCGACGCGGAACTTGGCTATCAGGGACTGGTGACCGATCGGCCTCTGGCGCTGGTGGTGGCCCGCGGAAGCGCCTACGCCAAAGGGACCGGAGCTGAGCAGCACGATTACCAGCTGCCGTACCTCAAGAGCGTTTTCGGCCTGATCGGCTTTACCGACATGCGCTCCATCGTAGTCGAACCGACCATGCCCGCGGAAATGGGGCGCGAGGACATGATGATCCGAGCCGCCGTCGAACAGGCCCGCGATGAAGCGAAGCGCTTCTGAAAGAGGCTATTTCCTACCCATGCACCAAAGAAATCGTACCCGCGGATGTAGAGCCTGTCGCCGTATATATGCGGGCTGGCGGCGCCGAAAAATTTCTCCCCTGCGAGCTGTGGGCGTTGGGCACGCTTGCGTTTGACATCCTCCCCGGCCAGCCGAAAGGGCAGCAGGATCGCCGGACAAAAGCACGACGGCCAGGAACACTGCTGATCGCATCCGGATTCCTCACTGCTTGCTCAGGCGAACACGACCCGTCTCCAAACAGATCGGCCGGGCCAACTTGCGGCCGCTCCTGTGCTGAACACTCCGCCAGACAGTTTGGTTACGTTCCACTGCCGTCGACGGCTGATGTTCCCGGATCTTTGCGGGCGAGGCTTGCTTTTGGGGGTCGGACGTATCAAGGTGAGAAGCTCCTGTTACCGCCCTCTCGGGCGATGACTTCTGTAGTTCCTTAGAGGACAACCAACGTGGACAGAACGGACTACAGGTCAACGCCCGCCTCGAAGGCCCCGCCGCGGGCCTCATCCCTCACAAAACAACTTCCCGAAGCGTAAACGCGAGAAATAAGATTAACTTTTTTCTCACCACGGATTTCGGGCTTCGGACGACGAGCCGGCCGGACGATCTCATGCCGCTGCAGGCCGGCATTTACCGGATGAGACATGACGCATGTCTCTAAAATGTTTCCGCATCTTGGGGTTTTCTGTAACGAATCGACCTGAATTCTCCCGCAGCCGCCTTAGGTAGAAGCACCCATTGCTGTCTGACCAGACACTGGGCGATTGAACCTCCGACGCAGCTTCTCCGTCTTTGCCCGGCTCGCGGTAATTCATCATCTCCACAGCCGTTACGCAGCATCTTGCTGCGACCGGCACAGACATCTTCTCTGGGTTTTCCATTTTACCCAGTTTAACATTCTCTGCACACCTGTGCATTTCCTCCTGCGGATCCCTCTCATCCCTACGGGAATAGGGCATCCTCCTGATATAGCCGACCTCTCAGCGTTCGACAATCTTTATGTACGAGGACCGGAGGCGTCAGGAGTTGAGGGCGTGGGGCGCGCTCGCAGGGTCGGTCAAGCTCGCCGGGTACGGCGATTCGACTCCCGCTTCTGTAAATCGTAATGAGAAAGAGAGAAGGAATGGAGCAACAGGAGATGACAATGTTCGATAACGGCCATCCGACTTCGCCCGCCGACCTGACCGACCAGCATCTGGAAATTGCCGGGAAAGTAGCTTCCCGGCTCATGCGACGGTACCGCTGGTTGCCTCGCGAAGACATCAAGAGCTACGCGTACCTGGGCCTGGCCCAGGCCGCTCAGAAATACGACGATTCCCGCGGTGTCCCCTTTGTCTGCTACGCTCTGACCAAGGCGACGTTCCTGGCGGTGGATCAGATGCGGAAGGACGGCATGCTCACCCGCAAGGACCGTCCCAAGGGCGATCAGGACGCGGTAAGCCTGTCGGTCGAACTGCCCGATCCCGGCGCCCGCAAAGCCCACGATCGGGTCATCGCACGCGATCTGCTGACGTCGCTGATCAAGAAGGTCCCCGACCGCGATCGCAAGCTGATCATGATGTACTACACCGAGCACATGACGATGAAGGAAATCGGCCAGGTGTTCGGGATCAGCGAGTCGGCGGTTTGCCTGCGTCACAAGGCGCTGATGAACAAACTCCGCCGCATGGTCAATACCAGCAAGAATCCAACACTTCGCAGACTCGGAGCGTGAACATGGATACCCAATCACCTCACACCAGCCCCTTGGCGGGCAAACGAGTGCTGGTGGTCGACGACTCCAGACCGCTGGCTGCGCTGATCCAGGAGATCCTGACCGCCTGTGGCGCCAACGTGCAGACGGCACATTCCGGAACGCACGCCGTCTCCCGCGTGAGCTTCGACGATTACGACCTGCTTCTGCTGGATCTGGTCATGCCCGACCTGAGCGGCTGGAAGGTGCTGGAGTTCATCGCCGCGACCCAGCCGGAGTTGATCGGCAAGACGATTCTCCTGACCGGCGATAGGCACAACCCGGGCACGTGTACCGCCATTCGCGATCAGCACCTGCCGGTCATCTACAAACCTTTCGACCTGGACAAGCTCCGCAAGGCCGCGGAGTCGCGAGTCGCCCGGACGCTCACCGACGCCGGCGTGGCCTGATCCACCCGGAAGAACGACAAACGGCCCTGCACGGACGCAGGGCTTTTTCATGCGCTGTTGCGGCGGAAACAGGAACGGGCGTGCATCGCGGACGGTCCGGCGATATTCTCCATCGGGTAGTGTTGTTCAGTCCGAACCGAAGGAGACGATACATGCTGACAATAACGGAACCGGCCCGCGACGTGCCGGTCGTGGCGGAAGTGGATGTCTGCGTGCTGGGCGGGAGTTGCACCGGCGTGTTTGCCTCGGTGGCTGCGGCCCGCGCCGGCGCTTCGGCAGCGGTGGTCGAAGTCAACGGCTGCTTCGGCGGTGTCGCCACAGCCGGGCTGGTGAACATCTGGCACAAGACGGTCGACGAGCGGATGGAGCAGCAGATTATCGGCGGGTTGACGATGGAAGTCGTCGATCGACTCCGCAAACGCGATGCGGTCAAGGAATTCGTCCCCGACGCCAGCAAGCAGTTCATCCTCAACACGGCTGAGCTTCAGATCGAACTGGACGAACTGGTCCGCGACGCCGGTGTCCGCCCGTTCCTGCACACACGATTTGTCGCTCCGGTGACCGAAGACGGGCAGGTCACCGCGGCGATTATCGAGGACAAAACAGGCCGCCGGGCGATCAAGGCCAAACAGTTCATCGACGCCACCGGCGACGGCGACCTGCTGGCCCGCGCCGGTCTGCCTTTCGAACTCCGCGACGACCTCCAGCCGCCGACGGTTTGCGCGATGATCCAGGGGATTGACCAGATCGATTCCGAAAGGCACTGGGTGGATGAAGTTTTCGACGAGTCCCGGCCGGAACATCTCACGTGCGGGTTCCTCTGGACGTCCAAGGTGACCGGTCTGGAGAACATGCGGATGGTCGCCGGCAGCCGGGTCAACAACGCCAACTGCGCCGACGCCGATGAGCTGACAGCCGCCGAGATCGAAGGCAGGCGGCAGGTCCGGGTCATCTGTGACGTTCTGCGCAGCCTGCCCGGCGGGAAGCAGCACGTGGGCCTGGCGGGGATGAGTTCCTACATCGGCATCCGGGAGACGCGACACGCGGTGTGCCTGCACCGGGTGACCGAAGAGGAGGTCCTCCACGGCGTGTCGTATCCGGACACCATCGGCAACGGATGCTATCGCGTGGACGTCCACCACAGCGACAAGCCCGGGCTGACGTTCCGTTACCTCGACGGACGGGAGGAGTATCTGGCTCCGGGCGAGCCGAAGCAGCTCGGCCGATGGCGCGAAGAAACCGACGACTGGAACGCGTTTTACCAGATCCCCTACCGTAGCTTGGTGCCCAAGGGTTCGAAGAACGTGCTGGTGGCCGGGCGGCTGCTTGACGCCGACCGCGGTGCGTACGGCGGGCTGCGCGTGATGGTCAACTGCAACCAGACCGGACAGGCTGCCGGACTGGCCGCCGCACAGGCAGCGAAGGATGATTTGACCGTCGACCGCGTGGACACCAGCCGCCTGCAGCAGGAGCTGAGAGACCAGGGCGCGGTCATCTTCTGAGGCCGGTAGCGCCGCACTAAAACAATCTGCATACTTTGCGGGGATACTTGCTCCATGGAGCAGAAACCCACAAGACGCATCATCTACGGAGTGCACGGGTACGGCAGAGGCCACGCCGCCCGGGCCCTGGCGGTGCTGCCGCATCTGACCGAACGCTACGATGTGCGCATCCTCGCCGGAGACGACGCGTTCGACCAACTCCGGGACCGCTACGACGTGACCCGCATCCCCGTGCTGCGGTACTACAACAATGACAAAAAACGCCGCAGCGCCTACCTGACGCTCAAGCGGAACACCCCCGGCCTGCAGGACATGCTGATGCGCGGGCCGATCTTCCAGATGGTCTGCTCGATCATGAACGAGTACCAGCCGGACGTGGTCATCTCGGATTCCGAGGGCTGGACCCACCACGTGGCCCACGTGCTGAAGATCCCGCGGATCAGCTTCGATCACTACGGCGTGATGGCGTTCTGCCGGTTCAGGATGTCGCTGCTGGACCGGATCACCTGCTGGCTGGAGTCGCGGGTGTACCGCATGCTCATCGGCAAGCCGGAACGGATCATCGCCGCAGCGTTCTATGACGGGGCGCCCAAACGCGACGGCGTGACCGTCGTCGGTCCGATCCTGCGGGAACGGGTCCGCCAGACCGAACCGGCCGGCGGAGACTACCTGCTGACCTACTTTTCGAACGCTTCGGAGAACTACACGCCGGAGATCGAGCAGGCCCTGCAGCAACTTGACGTGCCGGTGAAGATGTACGGACTCGGGAAAGACCGGCAGGACGGGAACATCCAGTACCGGCCGTTCGGTAACGAGCCGTTCCTTCGCGACCTGGCCGGCTGTCGGGCGGTTTTCGCCACGGCGGGCAATCAGCTCATTTCCGAGGCGATCCACTTCGGCAAGCCCATGCTGCTGGTCCCCGAGGAATCCCTGGAGCAGCGTCTCAACGCCAAGACCGTCCAGCGGTGGCACATCGGCGTCCAGACCAGTCACAAGAAGTTCAACTACAGTGTTCTGGAGGATTTCTGGAGTCGCGTCGACGAGCTGGGCGAGGGCATCGACGACCACCGCAGAGACGGCCTGGGCGAAACGCTGGAGGCGATGGAATCCGCCATCGACGACTTGACCGCCTCGTCCGAGCCGGACCGGGAATCCCCCGCCGCGGCGCGATAGCCTGCGTCCCACAGCCTGACGTTCCATTGCGTGCAATCCGGCGGGTCTGTCGGTACAATGCCGACGATGGCCGGCAAAGCATTCGATTTCTTCAATCCGGACCGGGCCAAGGGCCCGCGCAAGGGTCCCGACGTGGGCAAGGACGTCACCTCCGAGTTCACCGACCCGAAGGGAGACTCCGCGCAGAGCGGCAGGAAGCCGATCACCGTCTCGGTGCTCATCGGTCAGATCAAAGCTGCCCTTGCCGACGGGCTCCCGGAGCGAATGGCCATCGTCGGCGAGATCAGCAACTTCAAGCGGCACACCAGCGGGCACATGTATTTCCGCCTCAAGGACGCCGATTCCGCCATCGACGCAGCCATGTTCCGCTTCGCCGCATCGAAGCTGAAATTCCGCCCGGAGAACGGGTTGGAGGTGATCGTGCAGGGTCGCGTGGACGTCTACGATGTCCGCGGCCAGCTGCAGTTGTACGTCGAGCAGATGACGCCGAAGGGCGCGGGGGTCCTGGAACTGGCGTTCCGGCAGCTTCGGGAGAAGCTCGAGAAGGAAGGCCTGTTCGATCCGTCGCTCAAGAAGCCCATCCCCCGCTTCCCGAAAACCATCGGCGTAATCACCAGCCCTACCGGGGCAGCTATCCGGGACATCCGCCGCACCATCAAGCGACGCTGGCCCGGCGTGCAGGTGTATCTCCACCCCGCCCTGGTGCAGGGCCCCGGGTCGGCGGAGCAGATCGCCGAGGCGATCCGCCTGACGGACCTCAATGCCGGGCGGCTCGGTATCGAAACGCTCATCATCGGAAGAGGCGGCGGAAGCCTGGAAGATCTCTGGGCGTTCAACGAGGAAGTGGTCGCCCGGGCGATCCATCGGGCACGGGTGCCGATCATCTCCGGTGTCGGGCACGAGGTGGACGTAACGATCAGCGACCTGGTTGCCGACGTTCGAGCAGCCACGCCCACGGCAGCGGCAGAAATTGCGGTGCCGAACCGGGCGGACGTCGCCGCGGCCGTCCGTTCGCTGGACGACAGGCTGACGCGTCGCGTCCGGGCGATACTGGACATGTGTGCCGCCCAGGTCGACGGGATCGCCCGCAGCGTGGTCTTCCGCGACCCGGCCCACCGCCTGCGATCGGCCCAGCAACGGCTCGATGAGAACGCACAGCGTCTGGTCTCCGCCGTGCGGGAAAACGTGTCCCGCCATCGGCAACGACTGGGTGAGCCTGCCGGAAGGCTGGCGGCGCTGCATCCGGCGAGGCTTCACGACCGCGCAGTCGGACGGCTGCGGGACCTGGCGTACCGCCTTCGCTGGGCGCTGGGCGGCAGGAGCAAGCAGGCGGGGGATCGTCTGTCCGCCCTGTCGGCCCGTCTCGGGGCGGTGCATCCCGGCGGGCGACTCAAGCTTGAGAAGCAGAAGCTCGCCTCACTGCATCGGCAGTTGGAGGCAATGAGCTACCGAAACGTACTTAAGCGCGGATACAGCGTCACCCGAGATGCGGACGGGAAAATTCTCCGTTCCGCCCACGCATCCGCAGCGGGCGACCCGCTGGAGACCGAACTGGTCGACGGGAAGATCCGCAGCGTGGTCTCCGGCGACAAAGCCCCGCTCCCGGTCAAGCCGCGGAAGACATCGAAGAAGAAACCACCGACACCGGATGAGGATCATCCTACGCTGTTTTAATCAGAGGAATCGCCACCCATGACGGACAACGCACCGAACGAAACTTCCCAGGAGCCGCAGGAAAAGAAGCTGACATTCGAGCAGGCCCTGGAGAAACTCGAGATCATCGTGGCCGAGATCGAAGGCGGGAAGGCCTCGCTCGAGGAGTCCATCGAGAAGTATTCCGAGGGAACCAGGCTCATCAAGCAGTGCCGGGTGATACTCGAATCGGCAGAGAAGAAGATTCAGCTCCTGTCCAAAGGCGAGGATGACCAACTGGAACCGACGGGTGAACTTCCCCAGCAGGACGGGTAAGATACCACCGAACCAGCCGGGCAGCAAACGCTACGGTAAGAGTTACAGGAGGCGCTGCTGCGACGGGACGCAACTCAAGCAAGGAAGACGACATGAAGATCGCTTTCTCGACACTCGGATGCCCCCAGTGGGATCTGGATACCATCATCGCCGCGGCCCGCGAGTACGGGTACGACGGTGTGGATTTTCGCGGCCTGCAGGGCGAGATGAACATCACCAAGCTTCCGGAGTTCACCGACAGAGCCCAGGAGACGCTCGTGCGATTCCAGGCGGCGGGATTGGAGATCCCCTGCTTCTCCACGGGAGCCAGGATGTTCAACCCGGATGCCAAATCGCGCAAGGCGAGCATCCAGGAGGTCAAGAAGTACGCGGAGGTTTGCCGGAATTTCGGCACGCCGATGATGCGTGTCTTCGGCGGGGCGACCAAGGGGGCCGACCCGGAGGCGGCGGTCACCACCGCAGCAGAGACGCTGGAGGAGATGGCACGCGTGGCGCGGGGGGTCACCATCGGCGTGGAAACGCACGACGACTGGGTCGACAGCTCGCACCTGGCGAAGGTGTTCGACCGGGTCGGCTCGGCCAACGTCTGCATCATCTGGGATTTGCATCATCCCTACCAGCAGGCCGGGGAGAGCCCGTCGACGACCTTCCACAATATCGGGAAATTCACGCAGTACTGTCACGTGAAGAACAGCAAAACCGACGAGAACGGGAAAAACCACCTGGTCGGCCCCACGGAGGGCGACGTTCCGCTGGCCCAGTTGATCGGCCTGTTGCGCGGCAGCGGGTACGAAGGCTATCTGACGCTGGAATGGGAAAAGGTGTGGCACCCGGACATTGCCGAACCGGAGGAGATTTTCCCCGCCTACGCGGATTTTCTGCGGCGAGTCATTCACAGCGCCGGACGCTGAGGGGCTATCGCCGAAGGGATTTGTCGCACACCGCATCCGGTCCGCTTGCCAACTCCAGGGCTCATCCATAGAATAGGGCTTGTTGATGGAGCATACGTTACCGCAGCAAGGTTCAGAGAACGCATGATTATTGACTGCAACACTCATATCTGGTCGAGCGTAGATCAATTGGGGTCCGATGCCCGCGCCTACCTTCGCAGGCAGAGCGGACGGGAGGAAGTCACCGCCAACCCCGCAGAGCACGCCAAAGCCTCCGAATGCGTGAACAAGGCCCTGGTCTTCGGGTACGTCAGCGACTACCTCGGAGCGGAAATCCCGAACGATTTCATTGCCGATTACGTCGCCAACCACCCGCAGAAGATGATCGGGGTGGCCGCGGTCGATCCGGCGCGGGAAAGCGAGGTCGACCGGGCCGCGGAACTGCTGGATCGTCCGGAGTTTCGCGGACTGACCGTCAGCCCCTCCAGCCAGAACTTCCACCCGGCCAACAGCAGCGCCTTGAAGCTCTACGAACTGGCCGAGCAGCGCGGTGTGCCGGTCTTCATCCACCAGGGCACGCATTTCGCTCCGAAAGGCTCAGCCGAGTTCGGCAGACCGCTGCTGCTGGACGAGATCGCACGGGATTTTCCGCAATTGACCATTGTCATTTCCGCCCTCGGTCATCCGTGGATCGAGGAGGGCATTGCCCTGATCGGCAAGCACGAACGGGTATTTGCCGACATCGCCGGGCTCATCCGAAGGCCTTGGCAGGCATACAATTCGCTGGTTTTGGCCCATCAGTTCAACGTGATGGAAAAGGTCCTGTTCGGCAGCGATTTCCCGTACCTGACCGCCGCCGATGCGATCAAAAGCGTGTACCGCCTGCACGAAGTAACCCAAGGCACCAATCTGCCTTCGGTGCCCCGGGAAATCCTGCGTACGATGATCGAGCGGAACAGCCTGGAGTCGCTGGGGATCATGAAACCCGGAGAAGCCGACGCCCTGTTGACCGACGAAGACGAAGAGCTTCAGGAAGAGATCAACTGACCATCGGGCTATCGGCCCGGCTAGTAAAGGAGTGGTACCATGAAACGACTCGCCGCTTTCCTGCTTGTTTCCGCACTGTGCCTGGTCGTCGCCTGTGAGGAGCCCGATACCGAAAACTACTACGACGATCCGGTGTACGACGCGTCGATCGACGGGGTGGCCCCGCCTGTGCTGACGAACGTGGACCCTGCCGTGGCCATGGATCAGACGAAGCTCTCCCGCGCCGCGGAGAACCGCTCTTACGGCGGTTCGGATCTGGACGTCAACGATGAGACGACGCCGGTCGACGATACCGAACCGGACGACGGCGGGATGACGGACGAAGATACCGACACCGACACGCCGGCAGAGCCCGATGACGAAGCAGAAATGTAGACCGCGGCTTGACGGGGAGTGGCGATGTCGGAACCTCTCGAGGCACATTCCAGGGCCGAGACCGAATTCTATCTGAAGGTCACCCCCTGCCCCGAGTGCGGCCAGGGGCCGTGGGTGATCACCGAAGAACACTACGACGAAGCCGACCAGACGCTCCACCTGACCGGGCGGTGCGATGAGTGCGATCATCCGCTGGATCTGACGTTCCGTTGCCCCGGCCCGACGCCGCAGATGGGCGGCCTGCCCGAACCGGTCAACCCGACCGACACGCCCAGCCGCATCATCGATGTCGCCCAGTGGCTGGGGCTGTTTTACATGTACGTCGAACGCTCCGCCGGCAGCAGCAACAAGTCCGACGTCCGCCGGGCCGGCTACCTCGCCGCACAGTGCCTGGAGGAAGCCTTGAAGTTCTACGGCGGGGAAGATTTGCCCCCGGCCGACGCTTTCTTCACCGAGCAGGAGCGCAGGAACTTCCGCCAGTTCCCCGAGAAGTTCTCCCGCAAGCACCTGGAGGCAATGAAGGACAGACTGCCTGCACTGGACTACATGGCCGCCCGGCTTAAGATCGACGCTCCCGCCGCCAGGCGTAAGCGCTGGTGGCAGTTCTGGAAGCGTTCATGAATACCCCAGGAGTTGACATGCTACCCGAATCCGTAACCGCCTACCTCGATGCCCACCGCCAGGAGCACCTGGAGAAACTCAAGGAGTTCCTGGCGTTCCCGAGCGTTGCCAACGTGACGGCAGAGCCGGACCCGTGCGAGCAGTGCGCCCGGTGGCTGGCTGAGCACGCCGGACAACTCGGCTTCGACGCGGAGGTCGTGCCGACGGACACCAAACCGGCGGTACTCGGGGAGTTGATCGTCGATGAGAAGCTCCCGACGATCCTGGTCTACGGCCATTACGACGTCCAGCCGCCCGAGCCGCTGGAGTTGTGGGAGTCCGGTCCGTTCCAGGCAGAGGTCCGCGACGGGAACCTGTACGCCCGCGGCGCCGAGGACAACAAGGGCCAGCTCTGGACGCACCTGATGGCCATCGACGCCTTGCGGAACACGGTCGGCCTGCCGGTGAACATCAAGCTGTTCTTCGAGGGAGAAGAGGAAATCGGCTCGCCCTGCGCTGAGGCCTTCCTGACCAAACACAAGGATCGCTTGAAAGCGGATTACTGCGTCATCAGCGATTCGCAGTTTTTCGCCGCCGACGTGCCCAGCATCATCTACAGCCTCCGCGGGCTGACATATTTCGAGCTCACCCTGACCGGACCGAACCAGGATCTTCATTCCGGCCTGAACGGCGGAGCGGTCGGCAACCCGATCAACGCACTGGCGAAGATGATCGCAGCCATGCACGATGAAAACGGCAGGATCATGCTGCCGGGCTTCTATGACGACGTGATCCCGCTGACCGCCGAGGAGCGGGCGACGTGGGAATCGCTCCCGTTCGATGAATCCGAGTATGCTGCGTCGATGGGTCTGGACGCGTTGACCGGCGGAGAGAAGGGATATTCGGCTCTCGAGCGATCCTGGGCCCGGCCGACGCTGGACTGCAACGGGATCGTCGGCGGATACACGGCAGAGGGATCCAAGACGATCATCCCCAGCAAGGCCCACGCGAAGATCTCCTGCCGGCTCGTCCCGAACCAGGACCCGGAAAAGATCGTCCAGTCCGTCAGAGCATTCATCGAAGAGCAGACGCCGGAAGGCTTCACGGTGGAGATGAAGGTCAACGCCGAAGCCCGGCCGGTGATGATCCCGACCGGATCGCCGGCCATCGAAGCGAGTCGGCGGGCGATGGATTACGCATTTGAAAAGGAGACGGCGCTGATCCGCTGCGGCGCGTCGGTACCGGTAACGGAGGTGATCCAGCGGGTGCTGGGCATCGACGCGGTGCTGATGGGCTTCGGGCTGCCGGATGACAACATCCACGCGCCCAACGAGAAGTTCGCACTGGACTGCCTGTACCGGGGCTCGAAGGCGTCGGCAGCGTTCATGTGTTCGCTGCCGGAGTTGATGTGAGCGAATCGCAGCGGCGGGCCGGGGCATTTCGCCGCCGGCGGATCGCGAAATCGGCTTGACAAACGAGGCAGAATCCTGAAAATGCTTCGTTCCCCTTTTGGACGAAGGAGTTGAACGTGTACGCAGTTATTGAAGATTCGGGACAGCAGTTTCGCGTCTGCGAAGGCGACGAGCTGAACGTGGATCTCCGGGATCTGCCGGAAGATACCAAGGAACTGACTTTCGACCGCGTCCTGCTGGTCAGCGGTGACGACGGCATCAAGGTCGGCACGCCGCTTCTGGACGGTGCCAAGGTGACCGCAGAGGTCGTCAAGGCGACCGTCAAGGGCGAGAAGGTCTACAACGTCAAGTTCCGCCGCCGCAAAGGCAGCCGGGTCAAGAAGGGCCACCGGCAGAAATATACCCAGGTCAAGGTCACCAGGATCGAAGCCTGAGACGCCGTTCGTAACGCACTCGAAACAGTCCAGGCCTCCGCGTTGACGCGATGGTCTGGCTGTTTTCATGCGCCATGGGCCGCAGGCTTAGCAGGTTTGCCCTGGAACCGGACCTCTACTCCCGAACCCGCACCCGCTCCGGTTCGACAATCAATAGCTTGCCTGCAAGCGGTTCTGCCTCCAGGACAGGCAGGAGCCTCCGCATCAGGGAGAGGATTGAACCCATGTCGCTCTGGTCCGGACGAAGAATGATGATCCCCGGATACGTGCTCGGAGGATAGGTTCTGATGTCTCCGAACCCGATATCCAGAGTGACGAGCACCCTTTCTTCCTTCAGGCAGACCCGGCTGATCTCCTCATCCGGCCGACCGCCCATTGCTTGATCCAGAACGGTTACGGCATCGTACCCTGCATCGACAAGCAGAGCGGCGACCTGTCGTGGAAGATTTTCATCTACCTTGAATTTCGCCATTACGCCGCACCGGACGGCAGGTTTAAGGACCTTTCTTTCGCAAGCTCCGCACCATACTCAAGTGCCGCCTGAATATCCCCGGGTTCGAGAGACGGGTAGGAACCCAGCAGTTCCTCCACAGAAACGCCGGCAGCGATGTTGTCCAGTACCACGGAAACCTCGATGCGCGTCCCCTTGATGCACGCCCGCCCATGACAAGTATCGGGATTCACTGTAATTCTGTCTCGCCAACTCATGTCTCTTCTCCTCTCCACATGCATTCTACTCTCAAGAGAAGCAAGTGCAAAGAACGTGTCGACCACAGTAGAGGCGCAAAGAAGAAGGACACGGCCTCGCATCTCTGTGAGTTCCGTGTCCTCCGTGGTTGACCTTCTCTGCGGCGTTACTTCTTCTTCGGCTTGAAGTCTTTCAGCAATCCGGCGAAGGGAGTCTCGCCGGCGGGTCGGCTCTGTTGACGGGGCTTGCCGCCGCCGCGACTGCCCTGCTTCTTCCCGCCGCGGCCTTTGGGCTTCCCGCCGCCGCGCTTGGGCTTCTGGCCGGGGTTGGTCTTCATCGACAGCGAAATCCGCTTGCGGTCCAGGTCCACATCCAGCACCGTCACCTGCACCTGCTGCTGCACCTTCACGACGTCGGCAGGGTCTTTGACGAACTCATCCGCCAGTTCGGAAATATGCACCAGCCCGTCCTGGTGCACGCCGACGTCCACGAACGCGCCGAACGCGGTGACGTTGGTGACGATCCCGGGCAGCTTCATCCCCGGCTGGAGGTCGGTCATCTTGTTGACGCCCTCGGCGAACTGGAACACCTCGAACTGCTTCCGCGGGTCGCGCCCGGGCTTGGCCAGTTCGGACAGGATGTCCTTCAACGTGGGCATGCCGACCGTGTCGGTGACGTAGTTCTCCAGCTTGATCCGCTGACGCAGACCCGCGTCGGCGATGAGATCGTTGACGCTGCAGCCGAGATCGGCGGCCATCTTCTCGACGATCCTGTAGCTCTCGGGGTGGACGGCAGAGGCGTCCAGCGGGTTCTGGCCGCCGCGAACACGGAGGAACCCCGCCGCCTGCTCGAACGCCTTCGGGCCCAGCCTGGGCACCTCCAGCAGCTGCTTGCGGCTGACGAACGCCCCGTTCACATCACGATAGGTCACGATATTCCCCGCCAGCACCGGGCCAAGACCCGACACGTAGCTCAGCAACTGCTTGCTGGCGGTGTTGATCTCCACGCCGACATTGTTGACGCAGCTGACGACGGTATCGTCCAGCGCCCGCTTCAGCGTCGACTGATCGACATCGTGCTGGTACTGGCCGACGCCGATCGACTTCGGATCGATTTTCACCAGCTCCGCCAGCGGATCGCACAAACGCCGCCCGATGGACACCGCACCGCGAACCGTCAGGTCGTAATCCGGGAATTCCTCCCGAGCCACCTCGCTGGCTGAGTACACGCTGGCGCCGGACTCGTTGACCAGAATGACCGGGATCTTCTTGCCCAGGTCGCAGCTCTCGCAGAACGCCTGGGCCTCCCGCCCGCCGGTGCCGTTACCAACCGCGATCGCCTCCACGTCGAACCGCTCGCACAGCAGCTTGAGTTTCGCCTCGGCTACGTCCGTCTCCTTCCGGGGCGGAAGCGGGTAGATCGTGTCGTTCAGCAGCAGCTTGCCCTGCTTGTCCAGCACGACCAGCTTGCAGCCGGTCCGCAGGCCCGGGTCCAGGGCCAGAATCGCCTTCTGCCCCAGCGGGCTGGCCAAAAGCAGTTCCCGCAGATTCTCCGCGAAGACGCTGATGGCTTTCTCGTCGGCACGTTTCTTCAGCTCCAGCCGCATCTCGGTTTCCATCGAAAGCGACAGCAACCGCTTGTAGCAGTCCTCGCCCGCCTGACGAACCTGCTCTGCCGCCGAACCGGAGCCGTTGACGAACTTACGCTCGATCAGGCGGATGCCCTCTTCCGCTTCCGGCTGGACGCGGAACATGAGGATGCCTTCCTTCGCGCCGCGACGCACCGCCAGGATGCGGTGAGACGGAGCATCTTTCGCCGGCTCGTCCCACTCGAAGTAGTCCTTGTACTTGGCGCCTTCCTCTTCCTTCCCGGTGACCACCTTGCTGGACAGCACCGCCCGCTCCTCGAACAGCTCACGCATCTGCGAGCGGAGGTCGGCATCTTCGTTGATCCACTCGGCGATGATGTCCCGGGCGCCCTTCAGCGCATCCTCGGCAGACTCGACTTCCTTTTCCGGATCGACGAACTTCTCCGCCTCTGCGGCTGGGTCGACGTCGCCCTGCTCGAAGATCGTCTCCGCCAGCGGCTGGAGCCCCTTCTCGATGGCCATCATCCCGCGTGTGCGCCGTTTCGGGCGGTACGGCAGGTAGATGTCCTCGAGCGTGGCCATGGTCTCGGCTGCGTTGACCTTCTTCTTCAGTTCGTCGCTGAGTTTGCCCTGCTCGTCGAGGCTCTTGAGGATGGCTTCTCGACGTTTGTCGAGTTCAGCCAGTTGCTCGACGCGGTCACGAATGGCCGTGATTGCGACTTCGTCCAGCCCGCCGGTTACCTCTTTTCGGTAGCGGGCGATGAACGGGACGGTCGACCCCTCATCCAGCAACGCGACCGTTGAAGCAACCTGTTTGCCGGCGAGATCCAGTTCGGAAGAGATTTTCTTTACATGCGTTTCGTTCATAAAACCTTGCGCCTTTCACTGCAATTGCCCGATCATCCGTGATGGAGGCGGAGATTGTACCCGTCCATACGCCCGGCTGCGAGTATCTATCGGAAATCGGCTTCCGCAGGCGCATTCGGTGCCGGATTTTCCTGAGAAAGCCGGCGTGATCCCCCGCAGGACGTCTTGCCACGCCATAGGCTCTGGCTATAGTCGGATGAGCGACATTTCTATGGAGTGGACAACCTTGATTGGAGGTAGCCCGATGGACCGGCCCGTGATGGTAAGGAAGATGGGTGCGGTGTTGTGCTATGTCGTTTCTGCTGTTCTGAGTGCAGGTTCCGTTGCAGTTGGGGCCACCGAGGCGCGGATACGTGAATCTGGTTCCCGAACCCGGCGTGCTCGCCCTGCCGGCACTCGGCCTGCCGGTCCTGCTCAAGCGTCGCGGTGCTTGAGAGACAGAGACCCTATCTGCCGGCGGGTTGATATTCACACAGAGAGAAACAGAGCTTTAACGGCAGTGCGCAGCTTGGAGATCTTTCCTTGCTGCGGTCGCCGGGGGGCGACGACCGCAGCAAGCAGAAAACCCGGGGCGATTGCCTATCAGAAAGCCTGCTGCTCTCTGTGACTCTGCGTCTCTGTGTGAGCCTCAACGAGCCCGCTATTCCTTCTCGCCGCTGTCCTCTTTCGTCTCTATCGGCCCGAGTTCTCTCAGTGCGAAATCGTCCAGCAGCGCGGTGCAGTCTTCGGCGTGGAAGGCGATATTGATGAACGGACCCCAGTCCGGCGAGTCGAAGTCGAGTTTGACGTGCTGCCAGGTGCCGGGCTTGGTCGCCACGCTGGTCTTCTGCTTGACGAGCATTTTCCCGCTGTACGGCGACCACTCATAGAAATCGCCCTGAATCCACGCTTTCGGGTCGAGTTTGGTGTAATCCTTCTCCGGCGGGAGCGGTTTGCCCTTCTTCTTGAGTTTCTCGCGTCGCCGGGCGTCGCGGGCTTTGAGCTTCTGGATCTGCTCTTTCGTGTACGGCTGGATCTTGAACCAGCCTTCGAGGCGGTATCGAGTGTTCGGCTTGAGCGAGACCTGCGGGAGGTTCGGCCAGTCCCTGCCCTCGATGCGGATCGACTGCTTGCCGCTGTGGGCGTCGCCCTTGACGATATCGGGTCCGCCGGAGGTCCACGTCAGCCCGCGGGCCGGTTCGGTCAACTTGACCGGCTGATTCTCGAAATCCTCGGTCTTCCCGAGCTTGATGATGATCGCGGTGGCGTTCTTCTGGATCAGATCGACGTTGTCCCACACGTGGGCGGTCATCTCCGGCGGGAGCGACATCAACCGGTGCACCGCCTTGAAGCGGTACCCGCCTGTTTTCGTTTTGGGCAGATCTTTCAGAATGATCTTCAGGTGGAAATCGTTGTGGGCGTTGCAAAGCGCCAGGGGCGGCGTGTTGCCTGTGCCGTCGGCCCGGGTGAAGACCGGGCTCCAGCCCTTCCGCTCGGGCATATACGTAATGAAACCGTCGTCCCGCCAGACGAACTTGCTGTGGTCGCTGTCGCAGCGGTCCATCGTCACCAGGTTGTTCGCCCAGCCCTGGACCCCGCCGGTCGCCGGCGTCCACGCGGTCCGGTCGTAAATCGCCGCGTAATCCCACGGCACATAGCAGCCGGGACAGAAGGAACCGAGATTCATCTTCACCTTCCCCGCTTTGTAATCGTCGTTGAACAGCACATCGCGGACCGCGTCAATCCGGTACCCGTACACCGGGTCGACGGTCAGGATGAACCGCGCCTCGACCTGGTACTTCGGAAGCGTCTGCTTGCGAACGAACGTCAGGTGCCTGCCGTCGGATTCCCAGTACTCCTCGGGAATGGCCTTGTCGCCGAGCGTCTTGTAAATCGAGCCGTGCGTCTTGACCCGCTTGATGAACTGGTAGGTCGGCAGCGACGGGCCGAGCAGGTTGTCCAGGTGGAGCCGCTCGGTGGGCATCTTGATCTCGCTGGAGGCGGTGTCCGGCGTGCGGGCGATGAGCATGATGTCCCCGCTTCGAACCAGCCCGACCACGCGATCGCCGTCCAGGATCACCTTGAAATGATCCTTCGTGACCGTCTTGCCGTGGTGCTTCCAGCTGAACGTGCGTCCCTCGACCTTCCACTTGGGCTGATAGCCTTCGAAGCGGGCTTTGGGCTTGATCTTCTTCTCGAGCTGGTCGATTTCGTCGCCGGCCGCGATGCGGTCGACATTTCGGTCGGTAGGCCGGATCTCGACCTTCTTCGGATTCGTACCTTCTTGCGTACCTGCATGGAGCGGCTGGGCGAGACCCGCCATGAGCACCAAGGCTCCAACCGCCGCTGTAATCGTACGTTTCTTCATGTTTGTCTGCCTCCGCGAACTGCGAGTTTGCTTTCTGACCGGAGCGTCCACTTTAGCATGATTGCTCTCACGATAGAAACACCGCGATGGTCGGAATGTGTCGGGATTTGCACCCGGCCGGGACGTGAACCTCCGCCGCAACCGGCGTCTTGGTCACGAGTGGATGCGGGCGCGGACCAGACGGTGACATTGTCCAGGCGGATGAACCGCATGTTGATCGAGCCGGGTTTCGCTCCACGCAAGCCGCAGGAGGCTCCCGCCGTCCTGCTACCTGTTTACTGCCGGTTGCTATCCGGCCGTTCAGCCGATCGCCCGGACGTCCACGTCGTCGCACGCTTCCAGCAGCACGCTGTCCAGTTCGCCGTTGGAGGCCAGCCACGGACAATCGATCACGCCCTGCTGAAGGTTCCGGGCGGCGACGGCGCGGTATTCGGGAATCATCTTTCCGTCGGCGGGCGGCGTCTGGGCTCGCACGTTCTCCAGCCACAACCCGCGAACATTCTCCGCGACGACGACGGAATTCATCGCCTGGGCCCACGGGTTGTCATTGGAGTTCTGGCTGGATTTGCAGATCTTCGCCTGCGCGGTCTGGTCTTCCATCTGCGGGTACGTCAGGTGGACATCGCGAATCGTCACGTTCTCGATCATCGCCCCGTCGGCGGCCGTCAGCAGCACACCGCGGCCCTTGGTCTCGGCAGTGATCCCGCTGATGACGATATTCCGCATCGAGCCGAGTTCGCTGTCGGGCCCCCGGCCGTGATGCTGGATGTCGGCGTAGATGACCTTCTCCTGCGGGATCTCACTGGGCACCATGCACCGGCCGGTGATGTTGTTGACCGTCACGTTCTCGATGAAGCCCGGGGCCCACATCTCAAACTGGATCATCCGCAGGGCCTGCTCGACCACGCAGTTGCTGAACGTCACGTCGCGGATGCCGCTGGTGGTCTCCGCGCCGAGCCCGAGGGCCGCACAGTTGGTCTTCAGCGTGCAGTTGGTCACCGCGATTCGCTCGCAGGTGCGGGCGTCGGGCGTGGCTTTCAGGATGATGCTGTCATCGCAGCCGACGATGCGACAGTTGTTGATCAGCACGTCGCGACAACCGTTCACGTCGATCCCGTCGGTGTTCGGCCCGTACATGTGATCATCGATGACGATGCCCTCGATCCGCACGCGGTCGCAGCAGAACGGGTGCACCGTCCAGCCGGGCGAGTTGCGGATGACCACGTCCCGCAGCACCAGATCCGTGCAGTGTCGCAGCTCGATCATCGGGCTGATGCGCGGGTTCCATCCGCGGTAGAACGGGCCCTCGATGGGCCAGTGCCTGGGCGCCCGCTTGATGTCCTCGGAGATGTCCACGCCCTCGGCCTTGAGATCGCGTAGCGGGCGCTCCCAGAACAGTTCACCTCGCCCGTCGATCACGCCGTCGCCCTCGATGGTCAGTCGCTCACAGCCGTCGGCCACAATCAGGTGGTACGCGGTGCGGTCCTTGTTGTGCCCGCGCTGCCCGGTCGGATAGTCGCCGAGGTCGTCGTGGGCCTGCAGCACGCACCCGCGTTGCAGATGCAGGGTGATGTTGCTCCGCAGCAAGAGCGTACAGATGGTCCACGTCCCGGGCGGAACAAGCACAAGCCCGCCGCCCTGCTCGGCGGTGTCATCGATGGCCCGCTGCAGGACTTCCGTGGTTTTCGTGGGATGATCGGTATTCTTCAGTGCGTTGAGCAACTCAGCTGCATTCATGGTAAGTGGCTGTTCCTTTCGTGCAGGTACGTTACATCGTGGACGGCATGTTTGCAATCTCACGCCGGACGCTATCCGGCGAGATGATTACTTCGCCACCGGGGGGATCTGTATGACCTTACCGGTAGTTTACCTCTCTACTCCCAGCCGGTCCGACA
>JBKHHU010000018.1:0-27435 GCA_046539045.1 Phycisphaerae bacterium | reverse complement strand
AACACGGTGCCCGCAATGGTCGTCACCGAACGTGGTGGGTCGGGAGACCCACCACGCCTGGTTTCGGTATGTCAATCTCGCGGCCGTCAGCCCGGCCGCTACAACGTCTTGATCTTGATATTCCGGTACCAGACCGGGTCGTTGTGGTCCTGCAGGACGATGTGGCCCTTGGGCATCTTGCCGAAGTTGGGGAACTGGCGGAACTTGCTCTCCGCGACGCGCTTGTTCCACTCGGGGCCGTTGATCTCGGCTTCGACCACTTTCTTCCCGTTGAGCCAATGCTCGACGAGATTGCCCTTGACGAGAATGCGGGTGTGATTCCACTGCCCGACCGGCTTGGTTTCTGCCCCTTCCGGCGGGTACAGCGCATAAAGCGAGCCGGCGCTGGTTACGGGGTTCTTTCCGTCCGGATGAATGTCGTCATTGAGGATCTGGTACTCCGGGCCGGTCTTCCACGGGGCGTCCTCTGCCTCCGACGCCCGGTACATGATCCCGCTGTTGCCCGGACCGGCGACCTTCCATTCGATGCTCAGCTCGAAATCGGCGTATTCTTCCTTCGTGACGATGTCACCGGCTTTGTCTGCCCGGTGCAGCGTTCCGTCCACGACCTGCCAGCCGTCGGGGAACTCGTCCTTCTGGAATCCACGCCACTTGTCGGTGCTTTCCCCGTCGAACAGCAGCTCCCAACCGCTCTCGCGTTCCTGCGGGGTCAATGTGTTCATTGCTTCGTCAGCCATGTCGGCTCCTGCCTTTCCTGCTCTTTTCTGATGTCGGTCAAACGTGTTCGGCCATTTGGTGCCTGTCGCCGGGGAGATACTACAACTCCTGCCCGACCCTCCGACGGCCGCCCCGAAGGCTGCTCCAATCAGCGCGTGCATCACGATTCCGAACGTACCGTCGTTTCCCATTGAAAATCCGCCCGACTGGAGTTGGAGTTGGTACCAATGCAGACGAGCGGATTTTCCAGCCGACGCGGGAAGCTGTCAAGCAACTTCCCTGCCGGGCTTCGGTTGTCGGTGGGGGGAGCTAGTCGTGGACCACGAAGGTGACCTTCATGTCGACGCGAAAGCCGGTGACTTTCCCGTCCTCGACGACGACCTTCTGTTCCTTGATCCAAGCCGATTCGATGCCTTCAACGCTCTTGCTGGTCCGCTGGATTCCTTCCTGAATCGCGGCCTCGAAGCTTTCGGTCGATTGGGCGGAAATCTCTACATTCTTCGCTACGGACATGAAACCTCTCCTTTCAGGGTTAAACTTGCTCTGGTGGAAGTCTATGGCCGTCTCGCCGGATACCAACCGCGCCTGGCGAAGAAATACGTCGAGGGGGAATTTACTTGCCTCCCCACTGGGTTGTCGGGGTTCTGCGGCGGAGTTCGATCAGCGTGACTTCCGGTGGAGCGCCGACCCGTAGCGGCGGGCCCCAGGTTCCCGTGCCCGTGCTGACGAAAAGCGTCGACCCGGCGGCGAGTTGATGCACGCCGGTGAAGTAGTCGAACTGCATGCGGGTGATGTACTCGAACGGAAAAATCTGTCCGCCGTGGATGTGGCCGGACAGCTGAAGATCGAACAGCTCCGCCGCTTCCGGTTCGACGATGGGGCGGTGCTTCAGTAGGATGACCGTCTCGGCTCGCTTACGGTTCGGCAGCACGGCCAGCTCGTTGACGAGGGGGTTCCTGCTGAACCGCTCGGCCGTTTCATCATCGACGCCCACCAGGCGCAGGTTCTCGGCAGGCACGGCTGACTCCTGCCGCAGCAGCACGAATCCGGCGTGTTCGTGGAACATGCGGCTCTGCTCGGGACCGGTGTAGAACTCGTGATTCCCGAAGATGGCGTACTTGCCCAGCGGCGGGTTGATGGCCTGGAACCTCTCAGCCATACGATTGACCTGATGGAAGTCGGCGTCCACGAGGTCGCCGGTGCTGACGAGCATGTCCGGCTGGGCCTCCTGGAGCAGTTTGATCGATCTCAGCAGGCGCTGTTCGCTGCGGGGGCTGCCGATGTGGAGGTCGGATATCTGGGCGATGACGACGCTATCTCTGCCCGGCGGGAGATGTTCGACCTCGATGACGACGCGGTTGATGCTGACGTTGGCCGCTTCGAACCAGCCCCAGATGAGCCCGACGACGATGATCGCCAGGCAGGCGAAGAAGCTGACTTTCGGGGGAATCAACGCCCGTCCTGCCGGTTCGGCGATGCGCTGGACCAGCCAGACCAGTCCGTTCCATACATTCATCAGTACGCCCGCGCACACGAACCAGAACAGGATCACCATCCACACCACCAGGATCCAGTTGGCCAGGTCGGAGGCAAACTCCCAGCCGGCGGATTCCATCGCCCGAAAGATGAACCTGCCCGACGCCAGCAGCACCAGTACCGCGGCGACCGCGACATGCCAACCCAGACCGGCTTGGGGGAAGGCGACGTGGAACCGCCAGAAGAAGTACCCGCTCATCAGCAGGACAATGACTGTCAGAAAGAGTGCGAACATATCGGCTCCGTTCCTTCGTGCATATCAGGTGAGGGTTTTCCTGTGTTCCATGATATGCTCCAACCTTCAAATGTGCGGTAAGTTGGCATTGTCATCTTCGGGTCGGCGAGGGCGAAGGCGAAAGCCTCGGCAGGCATCGCGAGAGCCGTCGAATGCTGCAGACGCAGGCGTCACTTGATAGACGCCGCCGGCGAATGGGTGACTCAGGGCTGTTGTGTCGGGTCGCTTGACGAAGTCTCCGGAACCCGAGTAAATCAAATGTAGTAATTACAGTGTTCATGATAATGCAAATACATGACGCCTGCTGTAAGGCCGGGTGGCAATGACGATATACAATAAGGGGCAATGCCGTATGCGGTGGACGTGTCGGTGTTTCTACAAAGGAGCGTTCCTCCTGATAATGTCGAATGATATGAAAGAAGAGTATGCTTTCGGGGGATGAAGATGCGTACCATTTTGCGTGACGAGGGAATCTGCCCATCCGCCTGCTGTTGTGCGGGACTCGTGGCGGATTGTGTAGTGAAGAACTCTGTCATTGTTCGATGATGCAAGGTAGTGACTTACTCTGTTGAGTTGCGGGGTTCCGTTCCGAGTGTCACGGGTGAGTTTGTCCCCTCGGCCGATCTGTTGGCCATACACCGTGACCCCGATATCAGATTCCGTTGCCTGTGGTATTCCGTTGATCAGGCTTAGTCTCGTTGGTCCGGGTTGATCCGCCGGGAGCCGTCTTTCCGGAGGTTCGGCCTGCACGTTCGAGGATGTATTATGACGGACACCACACGTCAGGTGAAACTGTTTGTATCGGGGCGGCTGTGCCTCTTCGGTGAACACAGTGATTGGGCGGCCGAGCGCGGGAACCACAACGGGTACTGCCTCGTAGTCGGCACGGATCAGGGCTTCTCTGCGGTGGCCGGTCGCAGCGATGAGTTCCGCGTGGATACGCCCGTTCCCGGAAGACTCGGCAGGCCCACACGCCGGCGACGGCAGATGACCTGTCCCGCCACGGCAGAGATGCTCCGGGAGGCCGCCCAGGACCAGCGTGAGTATTTTCGGTACTGCGCGGGCGTGGCCTACTACATCGTGGAACGTCACGGCGCCGGCGGGATCGATTTGAGGATCACGTCCATGGATCTGCCGCTCCGCAAAGGCGTCTCCAGTTCCGCTGCCATCTGCATTCTGGTGGCCCGGGCATTCAACGAGACCTATCGCATGGGGCTGTCCACGCGGGAGTTGATGGAACTGGCCTATGAAGGCGAGAAACTCACCGGCAGCCAGTGCGGGCGGATGGACCAGGCCTGCATCTACGGCAAAACCCCGGTGCTGCTGACTTTCGATCAAAGCTCCGGCGTTGGGATCGAACCGATGCACCCCGGGCGGCCGCTGCATTTGTTCTTTGTGGATCTCGCCGGTGAGAAGGACACGGTCCGGATCCTCCGCTCACTCAACGCCGCCTACGCTTCGGCCCAGCAGCTTCGCCGGGCATTGGGCCCGCGGAATGAGCAGACCGTCAACAGGGCCGCCGAGGCGCTGCGATCCGGCGATGCCGAAGAGCTGGGGCAGTTGATGACCGCCGCGCAGGAAGATTTCGACCGCCTGGTCGCTCCCCACTGCCCGGAACAGCTGACAAGCCCGATTCTGCACCATCTGCTCCAGTGGGAGCCTCTCCAGATGCTCGTGTACGGCGGGAAGGGTGTCGGCAGCCAGGGAGACGGTGTCGCCCAGTTCGTCGCGCGAAGCAAAGCAGCCCGTTCCGCCGCGATGGGCCTCATCCGCGAGCGGTATCCGCAGATGCGCTGCTTCCCGCTGACGATGCTCCCGGCAGACTCGCGGCGCGACAGTCAGGCACGCCGATGGCAATCGTCCGGCGCAGCAGGCCGGTACGTTGCTTCTCCCGTCGCCAGGCGAACGGACTGATCTCACGGAACATTCAATCAATGAAAGGAGCTGTCTGACGTGGCTGGTACTGTTTTAATTACCGGTGGGGCCGGCTTCATCGGGTCTCACGTAGCCGACGAGCTTCTCGCGGCGGGACACCGCGTGCGGGTGCTGGATAGCCTCTGGTCGCAGGTGCACGGGGAGAATCCCAAGCGGCCGGAGTACCTCAATGACGAGGTGCAATTCATTCGCGGCGACGTCTGCGACCCCGCCGCCGTTGGGAAGGCCCTGGATGGCGTGGACGTGGTCTATCACTTCGCCGCCGCCGTGGGTGTCGGCCAGAGCATGTACAAAATCGCCGACTACACCCGTACCAACGATCTGGGCACCGCGGTCCTGTGCGAGGCGATGATCGACCGGAAGATCAAGCGTCTGATCGTCGCTTCAAGCATGAGCATCTACGGCGAGGGCCTCTACCGCGACTCCCGCGGAAGAATGATCCACAACGCCTCGCGGACGATCGACCAACTGCAGAGGTCGCAGTGGGACATCCTGGACGAAGACGGCCGGCCGCTCGAACCGCTGGCGACGCCCGAAACCAAGCGGATCTCGCTGTCCAGCGTGTACGCGGCCAACAAGTTCAACCAGGAAACGCTCTGCATGGTGCTCGGCCGGTTCTATGGTCTGGAAACGGTGGCGCTGCGGTTCTGGAATGTCTACGGCCCCCGGCAGGCGCTGTCCAACCCCTACACCGGCGTGCTGGCGATCTTCGCATCGCGCCTGATGAACAACAAGCCGCCGCTGATCAACGAAGACGGCTGTCAGCAGCGCGACCTGGTCAGCGTGCACGATGTCGCCGCAGCCTGTCGACTGGCGATGGAAGTGCCCCAGGCCGCCGGGCAGGTGCTGAACATCGCCAGCGGTCGGCGGATCACCATCCGCCAACTGGCCGACCGGCTCGCCCAGGCGATGGGCAAGGAGCACATACAACCCAAGGTTACCGGGGAATACCGCGCGGGAGACATTCGCCATTGCGTGCCGGACATCTCTCTGGCCCGCGAGGTGCTGGGATACGAGCCCGGGCACACGCTGGAGTCGTCGCTGGATGAGCTGACCGGATGGCTGGATACCCAGGTCGCCCACGACCGGGTGGAGGAATCACGTCGCGAACTTGCACAGCGAGGTCTTTCGGTATGAATCACCAGAACCACTACGAATCCGTCCGGAGAGACCGCATCACCGCAGGCCGGCTGGAACGCCTCGGACTGCTGGAATGGTTCCACGTCGGCCGGCGCGAGCGGGTCGAACAGTCGCTGGAGATGTGCAGAAGACTCGGCGTCAAGCGGTTGCGGACCGGGATTTCCTGGGCCGACGCTCTCCGGCCGGACGGAATGGACTGGCTGGACTGGCTCCTCCCGCGACTGGGCAAAGAGCTCGAGCTGCTGCCGTGCTTCGTATATACCCCACCGTCGCTGGGCGAGGAACCGCGGACCTCGGCTCCGCCCCGACGCCTGCGGGACTATGCGGACTTCTTGGACAAGATCATCCAGAGGCACGGCCGGCACTTCGAGTACGTCGAACTGTGGAATGAGCCCAATAACGCCAGCGAGTGGGATCCGACGCTGGACAACGAGTGGGTGAAGTTTTCCGAGATGATCGGCGACGCGGCCAGCTGGGCGCGAGAATGCGGCAAGAAGACGGTGCTCGGCGGGCTCAGCCCGATCGACCCGTCCTGGCTGCACCTCATGTTCCAGCGCGGGGTCATGGCGCACATCGACGTGGTCGGGATCCACGGGTTCCCCAGATGTTTCACGCCCAACTGGACCAGCTGGGCGTCGATGATCGAGAAGGTCCGCGACGTGCTGCGGGCTAACGACCATGACGGCGAGGTCTGGATCACCGAGACCGGATGCTCCACGTGGCGCCACCAGGTGCGCGAGCAGGTGCGGCAGTTCCTGGACGTACTGGACGCTCCGGCAGAGCGGGTGTACTGGTACGCGATCCACGACCTGCCCGGCGACCTGCCTTGCCTGGACGGGTTCCACACCGACCAGCGCGAGTATCACTTCGGCCTGAAGTCCGACAATGGCGAAGAAAAGCTTCTGGCCCGACTGTGGGAGATGGGACCGGCGACGCTGGATGAGTTCCGGCCGATGATGAAACCGGCCATCCCGGACTCCCCCGACCACGGGGACAAACCGGTCCTGATCACCGGCGGGTCCGGGTTCATCGGATCCAACCTTGCCGACCGGATCTGCTCGGACGGTGGGCGGGTGGTTCTTTACGACAACCTGTCGCGTCCGGGCGTGGAAGACAATCTTCGCTGGTTGCGTCGCAAGCACGGCCGGCGGGTGCAGGTGGAGATCGCGGACGTGCGCGACCCGCACCTGCTCAAGCGGTGCTGCCGTGCAGCGTCACGCGTGATCCACCTGGCCGCTCAGGTAGCGGTGACCACCAGCCTGGCGGCTCCGGGAAACGACTTCGAGGTCAACGCCCGCGGAACGCTCAATCTGCTCGAGGCCATCCGCGCCTGCGACAATCCGCCTCCGCTGCTGTTCACCAGTACCAATAAGGTCTACGGGGCGCTGGATGATGTGTCCCTGCGCATCCGCGGCAGGCAGTACGAGCCGGTCGACCGGGCAATCCGCGACCGGGGCATTGGGGAGGACCGTCCGCTGGATTTCCACAGCCCGTATGGTTGCAGCAAAGGCGCTGCCGACCAGTACGTGCTGGACTACAGCCGCAGCTACGGGCTGCCCACGGTGGTATTCCGCATGAGCTGCATCTACGGGCCGCATCAGTTCGGCACTGAAGACCAGGGGTGGGTGGCACATTTCCTGATCCGCGCGATGGAAGGGGAACGTATCTGCATCTACGGGGACGGCAGGCAGGTGCGGGACGTCCTGTTCGTGGAGGACCTGGTCGAAGCGATGACCGCGGCGATGGAGAACATCGACGACACCGCCGGAAGGGCCTTCAACGTCGGCGGCGGACCAGGCAACCGCATCAGCCTGCTGGACCTCCTGGAGAAGATCGAAGACCTGCAGGGCGCTCGGCCGGAGGTAACCTTCGACAACTGGCGAACCGGCGATCAGCGGTACTACGTTTCCGACTGCCGCCTCCTGCAGGCGATCACCGGATGGCGCCCGAGGCACAATGTGGATGAAGGGCTGAGGAAGCTGAGCGAATGGCTGGAGATCTCCCGCGGGCCCGGCGCCGCGACCCTGGCTGTCGGAAGAAGCGAATAAGTGAAGGTGTGACAAGGAGAGGGAACTATTTATGTGTTCACAACAGGAAACGTCAACGGGCCTGATGGCCGCGGCCGTCATTTCCGAACCGGGTGAACTGTCGGTTCAGCGCGTGCCGCTACCGGAACCGGGCCCCGGCCAGGTGCGGGTGCGCCTGGAAGGCTGCGGGGTCTGCGCGTCGAACCTCCCGCCCTGGGAGGGTCGCGAGTGGTTCGAGTATCCCATGGCAGCCGGTCAGCTCGGACACGAGGCGTGGGGCGTGGTCGAGAAACTCGGCCCGGAGGTCGAGGGCTTGCGCCCGGGACAGCGCGTGGCGATGATGTCCGACAACGCCTACGCCGAATACGACGTGACCGACCTGGAGAAGACCGTCCCGCTGCCCTCGGGACTGGACGGCAGGCCTTTCCCTGGCGAGCCGCTCGGTTGCGCGATGAACATCTTCAACAGGAGCCGCATCGTCGGCGGACAGACCGTTGCGATTGTCGGCATCGGTTTTCTCGGCGCGCTGCTGACCCAGCTGGCTGTAAAGGCCGGCACGCGCGTGATCGCCATCAGTCGGCGGGACTTCTCCCTCGACGTGGCGAAGAAGATGGGAGCGGCTGAGACCATCCCGATGAACGATCACTGGGAGATCATCGAGAAGGTCAAGCAACTGACCGACGGGCAGCTGTGCGACGTCGTCGTCGAAGCGGTCGGCAAGCAGTGGCCGCTGGATCTGTCGGCCGAGCTGACCGGCCAGCGCGGTCGGCTGATCGTGGCGGGCTACCACCAGGACGGCCTGCGGCAGGTGAACATGCAGTTGTGGAACTGGCGCGGGCTGGACGTGATCAACGCCCACGAGCGGGCGATCCACAAGTACACCGACGGAATGCGGGAGGCAATTCAGGCCATCCTTAATCAGCAGCTCGATCCGTGGGGCCTGATCACCCACGAATACCCCCTCAGCGAACTGGACAAGGCCCTGGACGCCACGGCAGAACGGCCGAACGGCTTTCTCAAGGCCATCATCCGTATGGACAAACCTCATCAGTAAGTGCACCTCATGAATGTGTTGATGACCACAGACAATCTCGGCGGGGTCTGGACCTACAGCCTGGAGCTGTCCCGGGCTCTGGGCGAGCAGGGCGTGGAGGTGCACCTTGCCGTCATGGGCAGCCCGGTGACCGAGCAGCAGCTAACCCAGGCAGACCGGATCGATCGCCTCACGCTCCATGCCGGAAACTACCGTTTGGAATGGGCGGACGATCCCTGGGGCGACGTCGACCGGGCAGGCGACTGGCTGCTGCAACTGGAACGCCAGTGCGCGGCGGACGTGATCCACCTCAACGGGTACGCCCACGGTTCGTTGCCGTGGCGCGGGCCGGTTCTCGCCGTCGGCCACTCCTGCGTGCTCTCCTGGTGGGAGGCGGTCAAGGGCGAGCCGGCGCCCGATCGCTGGGCGGAATATCGCCGGCGCGTGCGCGACGGCCTGCAGGCTGTCGACGCTGTAGTTGCCCCGACCGCGGCCATGCTTGGCGAACTCCAGCGACATTACGGGCCGCTGACGAACACGCGCGTCATACCCAACTGTCGCCGGCCCGGACCATTCCAGCCGCGCTGGAAGGAGCGGATCGTCTTCAGTGCCGGAAGGCTCTGGGATGAAGCGAAGAACCTCGCGGGTCTGCAGGAGATCGCCGGGCAGTTGTCCTGGCCGGTGTTTGTGGCAGGCGAAGGGGCCGACACGACCGACGCCCTGACCTGGCTGGGCTGGCTGCCTCCGGAGAAGATGGTCCGGTGGCTGGGTCGGTCGGCCGTCTACGCGCACCCGGCGCGGTATGAACCGTTCGGGCTGGCGCCGCTGGAGGCGGGCCTTAGCGGCTGCGCGCTGGTGCTGGGGGACATCCCCTCGCTGCACGAGGTATGGGCCGACGCAGCCGTGTACGCTGCCCCCGACGACCCCCAGGACCTGGCCGCGCAGATCCGCCGGCTGCAGGAGGATGATTCACTCCGGCGGGAGATGGCTCGACGGGCACGGCGCAGGGCCCTCCGATATGCACCGGCGATGACGGCCGGGCGGTACATGGCGGTTTATCGGTCGCTGCTCAGCGCCGGCGACGGCAGCTACGTCAGCCAGATCCCGGCCGCATCGAAGCTTCACGAAACAAGCGACAGCGAAAGGCGGTAATTTTGCGGATACGGATGTTCTATCACTCGCTTCTGTCGGACTGGAACCACGGGAACGCTCACTTTCTCCGCGGCCTGACCGGACAGTTGATCATACGCGGGCACGACGTGCTGGTTTACGAGCCGGCCGACGCGTGGAGCCGGAAGAACCTCATCGAGGACCAGGGCCCCGAGCCCATCGAAGAGTTTCGGCGGATCTATCCGCTGTTGGAGTCCCGGCTGTACGATCCGGGCTCGATCGACCTGCAAGCCGAACTGGACGGGGCGGATTTGATCATCGTCCACGAGTGGAATGACCCGGAGCTGGTTGCGCGCATCGGGGAATACCGAAGGACCCGCGACCGGTGCCGCCTGCTGTTCCACGATACGCACCACCGCAGCGTCACCAAGCCGGAGGAGATGAGCCGCTACGACCTGAGCGACTACGACGGCGTGCTGGCATTCGGGGCCGTCATCCGCGACATCTATCTCGAGCAGGAATGGACCGGCCGCGCCTGGGTTTTCCACGAAGCGGCCGACGTTCGCCTGTTCCGCCCGATGCCCGGCGCACCAACCGAGGGCGACCTGGTCTGGATCGGCAATTGGGGCGACGACGAACGCACCGAGGAACTGCACGAGTTCCTGCTGGAGCCGGTCCGGTCGCTGGGCATCGACGCCGACGTGTTCGGTGTGCGATACCCCGACCATGCGATCGACGCACTGGCTGAGTGTGGCATGCGCTACCGCGGATGGCTGGCCAACTATCGCGTGCCGCAGCAGTTTGCTGCCCACCGCGTGACGGTGCACGTGCCCCGGCGGCCTTACGTGGAAGCACTTCCGGGTGTCCCCACGATCCGCCCGTTCGAGGCGCTGGCGTGCGGGATACCGCTGATCTCCGCGCCGTGGGAGGATTGCGAGCATCTGTTCCGGCCGGGGGAGGACTTCCTGATCGCGCGGGACGGGGACCAGATGAAGGCGCAGTTGCGCCGCCTACTGAACGATCACGCCCTGGCGACGCGCGTCGTCCGCAACGGCAGGGAGCGGATCCTCGCTCGCCACACCTGCGGACACCGCGCAGAGCAGTTGCTGGGCATCTGTCGGGAAATGGGCCTGGACACCACCGCCCTCGGCCAGTTTCGAACAACGACGCCAACCCAGGCGCAGACTCAATTCGATGAAGGGAGGAGACCGTGAAGATCACATTCTTCGGCTCGAGCCTCGTCAGTGCCTACTGGAACGGCGCGGCGACGTACTACCGTGGCATCATCCGGGCATTGAGCGAGCGGGGACACACCATCACATTTCACGAACCGGACGCCTACGACCGGCAGGCCAACCGCGATATTCCGGACCCGGAGTGGGCCGACGTGCGGGTCTACTCCGCCGACGGGACCGGCGAACTCGACGTAGCCCTGCAGCAGGCGTCCGGCAGCGATCTGGTGGTCAAGGCCAGCGGCGTGGGCGTGTTCGATGAGTACCTGGAGCGGGCGGTGCTGGACCTTCAGTCGCCGACGACCGCGGTGGCGTTCTGGGATGTCGACGCCCCGGCGACACTGGACCGCGTGCAGAGCGACCCGTCGGATCCCTTCGCCGAGCTGATCGGCCGGTACGATTTCATCTTCACCTACGGCGGCGGGTATCCGGTGACCGACGCCTACGCGTCGCTGGGGGCCCGGCGCTGCATCCCGATCTACAACGCGCTGGATCCGCAGACGCACCATCCTGCCGCTGAGGACCGGCGATTCACCGGCGACCTGGCGTTCCTGGGCAATCGCCTGCCGGACCGCGAAGCCCGCGTGGAGGAATTCTTCCTCCGTCCCGCTGAGGACTTGCCGGATCGGCAGTTCGTGCTGGGCGGAAGCGGATGGGGCGACAAGCCCGTCACGCCCAATGTCAACTACGTCGGTCACGTCGGCACCGCCGACCACAACGCCTTCAACTGCACGCCGCTGGCGATGCTGAATATCTCGCGGGAGTCGATGGCCCGCTACGGGTTCTCCCCGGCGACGCGGGTGTTCGAAGCCGCCGGGGCCGGGGCGTGCCTGATCACCGACGCGTGGAAGGGCATCGAGCAGTTCCTCCAGCCGGGGGAGGAAGTGCTGGTGGCCGAGGACGGTGAGCAGGTGGTGGATATCCTGGACTCGCTCGATCGCGACCAGGCGGAGCGTATCGGGCAGGCGGCGCTGCGGCGCGTCCTCAGCGAACACACCTACGCCCACCGCGCCGAGCAGTTCGAACAGATATTCCATGCCGACAAGGCCAGGGAGGCCACACCATGAATATCGTCATTTGCGGGCTTTCCCTCAGTAGTGCCTGGGGCAACGGCCATGCGACAACGTACCGCGGGCTCATCCGCGGGCTGGACGATCTCGGGCATCAGGTGGTTTTCCTCGAGCGGGACGTGCCCTGGTACGCCAACCATCGCGACCTGCCCGACCCGGAGTTCTGCACGTTGCGTCTGTACCGGAGCCTGCAGGAACTCAAGGACGTCTACACGCCCACGGTCCGGGCCGCCGACGCGGTGATCGTGGGGTCCTACGTTCCGGAAGGGGTGGACGTGGGCCGGTGGGCGGCGCAGGCAGCCTCCGGGCCCGTCGCTTTCTACGACATCGACACGCCGGTGACGCTGGGCAAACTCGCCCGCGGCGATTACGAGTACCTCCGCCCGGAACAGATCGCCGAGTACGATCTGTACCTTTCTTTCACCGGAGGGCCGCTGCTGGAGCGGCTGAAAACGCAATATCATTCTCCGATGGCCAGGCCGCTGTATTGCAGTGCCGATCCGGAGAAATACTTCCCCAACCCCCGGCCGAGCGAGTGGTGCATGGGCTATCTGGGCACGTACAGTCCGGACCGCCAGCCGGTGCTGGAGCGCCTGCTGATCGAGCCGGCCCGGCGTCGGCCCGATCTGAAGTTCGTCGTCGCCGGTCCGCAATACCCCGACCGGATCGACTGGCCGGGAAACGTGCACCGCATCGACCACCTCCCGCCGACGGAGCACTGCCGGTTCTACAACTCACAGGCTGCCACGCTGAACGTCACCCGCGAGGAGATGGTGGCGGTAGGCTATTGCCCCAGCGTGCGACTGTTCGAAGCCGCCGCCTGCGGGACGGCGATCATCAGCGACTACTGGGACGGGCTGGAAACCATCTTCGATATCGGCACCGAGATCCTCGTCGCCCGCTCCACCGAAGAAGCGCTGCAGCACCTGTCCGGCAAGAGCGTCGAGCAACTGGACTGCATCGGCCAGGCCGCCCGACGACGCTTCGCCAGGCAGCACTCGTCGTTGCACCGGGCCCGCGAACTGGAACAGCACCTGCTCGACGCAGCCGAACTCGCCGCGGCAAGACGCGGCAGCTACCGACCCGCGAAAACCAGAACCACCAGCGAGGAGCCCCGATGAGTCCCCAGCCGCACACGGAAACCGATACTCAGACCATGATTGACCGGCTCGGCCCGTGGTTTCACAACATCCACCTGCCCGGTGGGGAGCAGACCGCCCCGGACCACTGGCTGGGCGACTTCCCGCGCTTCAAGTGGGAGCAGATCGCCCCGCACCTGCCCGAGGACCTGACCGGCCGGAAAGTGCTGGATATCGGCTGCAATGCCGGGTTCTATTCCATCCAGCTGGCCCGCCGCGGGGCGGAGGTGCTGGGGATTGACCATGACGACCGTTACCTGAAGCAAGCCCGCTGGGAGGCGGGGCAGTTCGACCTGTCCGGAAGCGTGGAGTTTCGTCGCATGCCGGTCTACCGCCTGATCGACCTGGCTGAGCAGTTCGACGTGGTGATCTTCATGGGCGTGCTGTACCACCTCCGCTATCCGCTGCTGGCGCTGGACATCGTGTCCGGACTGGTCGGGGAGATGATGGTGTTCCAGACGTTCACTGTCGGGCACGAGGAAACCGCGGACACGCCGGAGGACTTCAGCTTCGCCGATCGCGAGCAGATGAACGACCCGACCTGGCCGCGGATGGCGTTCATCGAAAAGCGGATGGAGAACGACCCGACCAACTGGTGGGCGCCGAGCCACGCCTGCGTGCTGGCGATGCTTCGCAGCGCCGGTATGGCGGTAACCGCCCAGCCGGGACACGAAATCTACATCTGCCGACCCGACGCGTCGCTCATCGACTTCCCGGAGATGCGACAGGAGCAGATCAACTCCGCCACGGGAGGACGGCCCGGGAAAAAGCAGTAGGAAGCCGTTGCCGGTGCTTTCAAGACGGTACGTATCTCAGGTTTCGCCGTTGTGGCCCGGCTACTGTGCCTGCACAGTCACTCTTCTGGGATTTCCGATTCCAGTATGTGCTGCAACTGGGCGGTTAGTGGTGGAATGTCGTCTCGGATGATTGCCCAAAGCACGTCAAGGTTGATCCGGTCGTAGCCGTGAATGAGCCGGTTGCGTAGGGCTGCTATCTCGCTCCACGGGATCTCAGGATGTTTCTTGCGGAAGCTATCGGGAGTCCGAACTGCTGCTTCCCCTATGATCTCCATCAGCCGCGTTAGCGCGAGATTCAACTTCCGATCGGATTCCAGTTCGGAACGCGAGCAGCCCTTGATCATCTCCCGCACTTCGCGCGCATGATCCAGCATGTGACGGAGACGGATTGTCGGATCATGCCGCGTCATAGAGAACTTTTGCTTCCCTGAGAACATCCTCCCGGTAGTAGGGACTCAGATCCTCGGCCGTGTTTAAGTCCACGGGACGGCCGAGCAGATCCGAAAGCTCGGCTTGTATCGTGAAGAAGCCGAGCCCCGGGGTCCGTCCCGGCTCAAATTCCACGAGAACGTCCACGTCGCTGTCCGACGTAAAGTCATCGCGGACGGCCGACCCGAACAGCGACAGCTTCCTTATGTGGTGCTGCCGACAGAACGTTTTGATCTCTTCAGATGGGATGTCTGCCATCATTGCAGAGTTGTCCTCACTCCAGGATCAGTCACGTGCTCATTGTACATGCTGCTTTCAGGAACCGCACGGACAAATGCCCGAAGGGGTACATCGTACATCGCGTTCAGTTATCCGTCCGGCCCGGGCGTACTGGAGATCGAAGGGGTTTCGCGCTTCATTGGCCACCCAGTCGCCGGGCACCTTCAGCCGATCGGTTATTTGAGGTCTAGTTCGCAGCCGTCGACGTCGTACCGCGTTGCCCCGTTCAGCGGTCCGGCCATCGGGGCGTTGACGTACCCGCCCTGACAGTTGCGGGCCCAGAGGACGGACATCGGCGGGTCGCCGGCGTTTTCGTTCCGGCCGGGGTATTCCCGATCGGATCCGTTCTCGTTTTTTGGTCCGGACCAGCTTTCCGGTGCCTCACCGCCCGGCCAGTCGATGGCGAGATTGTCGATCACCAGGTTGTCGATTCCGTCGGCCACCACGGCAGCGCGAGCCGCGCGGGCTTCCGGCGAATGGTTGGAGAACTGTGCGCTCCTGGCCCCGAGTCCGGTGGGTGCAGGGTCGTCCACGACCGGATAGCTCAGACGCACATCCCGCAGCACGACATTCTCCACCTTGTATCCGTCGGCAGCGGTCATCAACAGCCGCCCGTCCGTGCGGGCAACGAAGTTGCTGATCTGCACATTCCGGATCACTCCCGGCTCGAACTCAGCGTGCCGGGCGTCGATATGGATCGGCCGATTCAGGATGAATCCGGAGTCGGTGTCGCAAACGATGTTGGAGATGACGATGTCTTCCTGCGTGCAGCCGCGCCAGTTGTAGATGCCCACCGCCCGCGTGCTTGCGTAGACCACGCAATTGGAAAAGGTGATCTGCCGCATGTCGTGCACGCTCTCGTTGGCCCCGAGTTTCAGTCCCACGCAGTGTGTGCGAAGGATGCAGTTGGTCACCGTCACCCGCTCGAGGCTCTGGGAATCGTGCGTGGTCTTGAGCACGATCGCGTCGTCGCCGCATTCAATATGACTGTCACTGATGAACACGTCGCGACAGCCGTTGACGTCGATCCCGTCGGTGTTCGGGCCGAACAGCGGATTCAGCAGGCGAATGCCCCGAATCCAGACCCGACGGCACATGTGCGGGTGCAGCGTCCAGCCGGGAGAGTTCCGGATCGTCACGTTCTCGATCCGAAGGTCGCTGCAGCGGACAAGGTCCAGCATCGGACTGACGCGGGGGCTCCTGGCCCCGATCCAGGACCGCGGACCCTTGGGCTCCTTCCAGAACGCCGGGCCATTGCCGTCGATCGTTCCCCCGCCGCGGATGGTGACGTTTTCCGCATCACGGGCGACGATGAAATGATGCACATGCCGGTCCCCGTGACGTTCGTCCTCAACGCCCGGGTAGTCGGCAATATCGCCGGAGCCCAGCAGTACTCCGCCCGGCTGGATGTCCAGCGTGACGTTGTCCTTCAGGTGGATCGTACCGCAGACCCACCTGCCCGGACCCAGGGTTACCACACCACCGCCTGCCGAGGTCGCTTCGTCGATGGCCTGCTGGATCGCCTGCGTGTTTACCGTTTTGCCGTCGGCGACGGCTCCGTAGCTGCTTACGTCGTACATGGAATTCCATTTCTGCTGGGATCAACGGGAGAACCTCCCGCCAGGTCGAAGCCTTCAGGTGAAGAGCCGCCCGTCAATTGTAACCCGTCCAGGCAGGTCTGTCACTCGCTCAATGAAACGGAATATACCGTAGCCGTCCATCTGCCGGTTGATGCCCCCGGCGCCCACGGCGTTGTCTTGTCGAATCCGCGTCCAATGGACTGCATCACCCCGCGACGCCCGTCGCAGGCTCAACCGCATCCCTCCCGGAAGGTCCTGCCAATCCGCAGTCCGCAATCGCCAATCAAAAATCCCCAATCCCTCCCTCTGTTCTCCCGATCCGGAAGCCTTGCCTTCCACGGCGGGCGGGACTATCATGTGCACCTCAATGAGCCGGGTACGAAAACGGATTTCCGGGTACGGGGCATCGGACGCTCCGGAACGGCTCGAGGCTTGAAAGGTACATCATGTTCACAGTCGGTTCGATTGCAGCGCATGTCGGCGGGCGTCTGGAAGGAGACGCCTCGGTCGAGGTGGACGGCATTGCGCCCATCGAGCAGGCGGGTCCGACCGACCTGACATTCGCCGCAAACGCCAAATACGCCCGTCAGTTGGACAGTTCCAGCGCCGGAGCGGCCATCGTAGGTCCGGACGTGGGCGAGGTCTCGGCCGACATGCCGGTGATTCGCGTCGACCGGATCGAGCCGGTCGTGGCAGGGATCCTGGAGATGATCGGCGAGCCGTGCGATCTGCCCGCCGAGGGCATCGACGCCTCGGCGAGGATCGATCCCTCCGCCGACATCGCCGACGCGGTGCGGATCGGGCCCAACGTGATCGTCGGCGCGAATGTAACCATAGGCCGCGGCAGCATGTTGCAGGCCGGGGTCTGCGTCAATGCCGGCTGCCGTATTGGTGAAGAGTGCCTGCTGAGCGAGAACGTGGTTCTCAAGGCGGGCACGCAGATCGGCTCGCACGTGCGGATCGGTCCGGGCAGCGTTCTGGGATGGGACGGTTTCGGGTACTATCATGCCGACGGGGTGCACCATCGCTACCCGCACGTGGGGAAGGTGGTGGTAGAGGATCACGTGGACATCGGCGCGAACGTTTGCATCGACCGGGCGAAATTCGGGATAACGCGGATCGGGGCGGGAACAAAGATCGACAACCTGGTCCAGATCGCACACAATGTCGACATCGGCAAGGCGTGCATTCTGGTCGGCCAGTGCGGAGTGGCGGGGAGCGTCAAGCTCGGGAACGGCGTGATGCTGGGCGGGGCGTGCGGAATTCGCGACCACCTCAGCATGGGCGACGGGTCGGCGTTGGCGGGGCTCTCTGCCCTGGCCAGGGACGTCGAGCCGGGCGAGAAACTCGCGGGCATGCCGGCGGTTCCGTTCCGCGATTTCATGAAATTGGGCAAGGCGCAGGCCAAACTGCCGGCGCTGGTCAAGACCGTTCGTAAACTTGAGGAGAGGCTGGAAGCCCTTGAGTCGTCAAAGGACAATTAAGAGCGAAGTCGGGATCCAGGGACGAGGCCTGTTTGCCGGCGATCCCTGCCGCATGCGGTTCAAACCGGCCGAGGCGGACAGCGGAGTGGTCTTCGTCCGCACCGACGAGCCGAGTCCCGTGCAGATCCCCATTTCCATCGAGAACCTCGCCAAGCGGGCCCGGCGCACGAGCCTGCTGGACGGGGAGGTGAGCGTCGAGACCATCGAGCACGTGATGAGCGCGGTGGTCGGGATGGGCGTGGACAACCTGATTGTCGAGATGAGCGCCTCGGAGACGCCCAGCTCGGACGGTTCGCCGCTGATGTTCGCCGAGAAGCTCAAAGAGGCCGGTTTCGAGGAGCAGGAGGCCGAGCGGCGGCCTTTCGTTATCGAGGAACCGGTCAGTATCAACGACGGCGATCGATCGATCGCATCCCTGCCGGGCCCGAGCGATTGCCTGGAGATCATCTACGAGCTGGATTACTCGGACATGCCCAGCATCGGCAGGCAGGTGCAGAGTTTCCGCCTGGGCAAGGACGACTATTTCGAGCAGATCGCCCCGGCCCGGACCTTCCTGCTGAAGGCGGAGGCCGAGGAGGCGCTGGCCAAGGGCATCGGCACGCACCAGGACGCCAGCGGCCTGCTGATCATGGACACCGACGGCCCGGTGGACAACGAGCTTCGCTTCCCGGATGAGCACGTGCGGCACAAGATCTGCGACGTGATCGGCGATCTGGCGCTTCTGGGCCGGCCGATCTACGGGCGCATCGTCGCCAACCGCTCCGGGCACGATCTGAACCACCAGCTGGTCCGCCGCCTGGCAGAGCAGGCCGAAGCCCAGGAAATGGGCAAGGCACTGATCGGCGAGCCGGTGATGGACATCCGGCGGATCATGCGTCTGCTGCCGCACCGCTACCCGTTCCTGATGGTCGACCGCCTCGTTGAACTGGAAAGCGACAAGCGAGCGATCGGCGTGAAGAACGTGACGATCAACGAACCATTTTTCCAGGGACACTACCCGGGGTTGCCGATCATGCCCGGCGTGCTGATCCTGGAGGCGCTGGCCCAACTGTCGGGCATTCTGCTGAGTCGGCGGCTTGAGCATACCGGAAAGGTCGCCATGCTGTTGAGTATGGACCGCGTGAAGATGCGGCGCCCTGCCCGTCCGGGCGATCAACTGGTACTGATCGCCGAGGCGATTCGCGTCCGGTCACGAACCGGGCACTGCCGCTGTCATGCGAAGGTCGGCGAGGAAGTCGCCGCCGAAGCGGAAATCAAGTTCATGCTCGTCGACGCCGAGCCCGTCTGACCCCGGAGTAACGCGCTATCATGCCGAAGATTTCACCGAAAGCTATTGTTGAAGACTCAGCCGTTCTCGCCGACGACGTCTGCGTGGGCCCGTTCTGCTATATCGGCCCGGACGTGACCCTCGAATCCGGCGTGATCGTGGAAACCAACGTTACGATCATCGGCCAGACCACCATCGGCAAGCAGACGCACGTGTTCCCGATGGCGGTCATCGGCGCCACGCCCGAGGGGGCCGACGAGCCGGGCAGTTGCCTGATCGGGCAGGCCAACAGCATTCGCGAACACGTGACGGTCTACAGCGGCATGCAGACGCCCACCCGCATCGGGCGCAACAACCTGCTGATGATCGAGACCACCGTCGGCCCGCAGGCGACCATCGGCGATCATATCGTCGTGGCCAACGGTTCGCAGATCGGCCAGGATGCGATCATCGACGAGTACGTCCGCATGAGCGGGTTCACCAGCATCGAGCCCGGCGTGCATGTCGGGGCGTACACCTTCACAGCCGGGTATGTCGGGGTCGATCGCGACGCTCCGCCGTTTGCGATGATCCAGGGCTACCCGTTCCGCGTTCGCGGTGTCAACACGCACAACCTGCGGGCCTGCGGATTCGGCGAATCGGACATCAAGGCGCTCAAGAATGCCTTCCGCGAGCTGTTCAACGGATCCGGCATCCAGGCCAAGCCCGAGGCAATGGAGCGGCTGGCCGGCGAGGACGAGATGAACCCGTTCGTGGAGCGGTTGATCGAGTCCATTGCCGAGTCGCAGCAGACCGGCGGGGGATCCGATGCCTGAGGTGGAAGTCCTTCGAGAGATCGACCCCGCGGCCCGGATCGCGCCGGACGCGAAGATCGGTCCGTTCTGCGTCATCGGCCCGCACGTGACGATCGGGCCCCGGACCATCCTCCGCCGGCGGGTGACCGTCACCGGGCACACGACCATCGGGACCGGGAACGTCTTCGATGAAGGCTGCGTCATCGGCCTGCCTCCGCAGGACCTGAAATACCGCGGCGAACCGACGTTGCTGCACATCGGGCACAACAACTATTTCGGCCGGCGGGTGACGGCCCACGTGGGCACGGAGGTCGGCGGGTATCTCACGCGGGTCGGCAACGGTAACAAGCTGATGGATTCCAGCCACGTGGCCCACGACTGCTTCGTGGACGACAACACCCGCATCGGCAGCCAGGTGCTGCTGGCCGGTCATATCCGCGTGCAGACCGGCGCGGTGCTGGAGACGATGGCAGGGTGTCATCATTTTACCACGATCGGAAGGTACGCCAGGGTGGGGCCCCGCACGCCTGTCCGCCGGGACGTTCCACCGTTTACCGATTACTACAGCCCGAGTTATGACTGGGTTCCCCCGGCGGTGCGCGGGATTCACGAGGCGGGTATCGAGGCGGCCAACCTGGCCCCGCTGGCCCGCAGGGAACTGCGCAGAGCACTGCACGAACTGTTTGACGATGAACTGGCCCTCCAGACCAAAATCGAGCAACTGGTTGACATGGGCGTGGAAGGAGAGGTCGCGGCATTGTGCGAATTCTGCCAGCGATCGCTGCGGGGAGTCTACGGCAGGGACCGCGAGACCTATCGAGGAAAGTACCCGCCCGAAGCCATCAAATACCTGCCTCCCGAACTACTGAAAGATAACCGGAGAATCCTGGAATGAGTTTTCGAGTAGCCGTCGTCGGATGCGGAAAAATGGGCAAGCTCCACGCACGCGTGTTGAGCGAAATGCCGGATGCCGAACTGGTCGGCGTGGTCGACTCCAATGAAGCGACCGCCAGAGCCGTCGCCAGACAACGGGATTGCCGGGCCTTCACCACCGTCTCCGGGATCGTGGACAAGGTGGACGCTGCCATTATCTCCGTGCCTACCGTCCACCACCTGCAAGCAGCCCAGCCGCTGGTGCAGGCAGGCAAGAGCGTGCTGATCGAAAAGCCGTTCACCAACGATCTCGAGGGCGGGCAGAAGCTCATCGATCTGGCCGAGGAAACCGGAGCCAGCGTGCAGGTCGGGCATACCGAGCGGTTCAACCCCGTCGCTGTGGCGATGCGGAAGTACGACATCAAGCCGAAGTTCATCGAAGCCGACCGCATCAGCCCGTTTACGTTCCGCTCCGCCGACGTGGGCGTCGTGCTGGACATGATGATTCACGACATCGACCTGGTGCTCATGCTCCTGGGGTCGGGCGCCGAGATCGAGCAGGTGCATGCGGTCGGCGTAAACGTCATCGGCGAGCACGAGGACATCTGCAACGCCCGCCTGATGTTCGCCAACGGATCGGTGGTCAACATCACCGCCAGCCGCCTGGCGATCAAGACCGAACGCAAGATGCGGATCTTCTCCGAGGAAGCATACCTGTCGGTCGACTACGCCCGCAAGGTCGGGCTGGTGGTCACCAAGAGCGAGAATCTCGACCTGATCCAGATGGCCCGGGAGAAGGATATCTCCGACCTGGCCGAGCTGGCCCAGTCGGTCGATTACACCAAGTTGCTGAACGTGGAAGAACTGGTCATCGACGAGTCGGCCGAGCCGCTGCGGCACCAGGCAGAGGCCTTCCGGGATACCGTGGTCAACGGGGCCGGACCGGTCTGCAGCGCTGCCGACGGCCTGGCGGCGGTGCGACTGGCCCGCGAGATCGTCGACGTCGCCAAACGCCATCGCTGGGACGGCCCGACCGGACCCCGCGAAGGGCTGGATATTCTCACGCGCGAGTAGGGGCGGGGGGTCGCGGCGGGTTGATTGGTTGACTGGTTAATTGGTTAATTGGTTAATCGGTTAATCGGTTGACTGGTACTTGGGGACAGGGGCGCTCCATCCCTGCCGGGGCGTGTATTGCGCTGCGAGCCCGGCTGGGTGAGTTGAACAGGGCGTTACCTGATGAAATCCAGCAGCGAGATGCTCAGCAGTTTGCTGGCGCTGGCCAGGGTCATTTCATAGAGGGTCTGGTAACGGGCCAGGTCGGTGGCGACCTGCACGACGTCGGCGTCCTGCATCTCGGCCCGTTGGATATCCGCGCGGTCGGCCTGGTCCTGAAGGCTCGTCCGCAGCCCGTCGAGTGCCTGCAGACGCCCGCCCAGCCCGGTCAGCTCCTGCGTGGCCAGCGAGCGCACCTCGTCGACCGATTCCAGCACGGCTGCGAGCATCTTGGTCTGCTCGGATTCGGGCAGCTTATCCTTGTTCCGCAGTGTGTCGCGAACCTCCATCAGCGCCTCGCAGAGGTTGTACGTCCCCGGCCGGCGGATTCGCTCGGTCCCGGTCCGTTGGAGGTCGGTCGTGTCCAGATAAAGAGCCCTTCCGGTGGAAGCGTTGGCAACCACAACATTGTCCCCGAAGGTGTCGATGGTGCTCCAGGACGCCCCACCGTCGATGCTTGCTTGCCCGTTGCCGGTCAGTTCCACCGTCTTTGTGCCGGCCGAAGCGACCACGCCGGTCATGTCCAGATGCACCACGTCGCCGTCGGCATTCTTCACCGCCAGATCGGTTTCAGTCCCGTCGTAGGCGACCGCCGATCCGCCGTCCAGCGAGACCTGTTTCGTGTCGGTGTTGATCTGCAGCGAATGGACGCCGAGGATGGTGTCCCCGGCCGCGCTGCTGGTGCCGACGGCCACGCCGCTGGCGCCGGGGTCGCTGATGAGCGTCTCCACGTGTTCCAGATCCAGGCGTGTCGTGCCCTGCACCGAAGAGGTACCGGTGCCCTCAACCACCCCGGTATTGCCGTGGAACACCATGTCGCCGGGGTTCCTGTCCTGGAAAATGTCAGGGGCGATGGACGTCTTGGAAAATTGGATGCCCGGTGCGACCATGACCTTCATGTCAATGTCACTTCCGCCGTACTTTACGTCGACAATTTCGCCGTTCTCGCGAGTCACCTGAAGCGGTTTGACATTTGTAGCCGCTCCCGAGAAGAGGTACTGCCCGATGACGGGGGTGTTGATCTGGCGGAGGACGCTTTCCAGGATGGAGTCGGCCTCGGCGGCCATCGCCTGACGCTGCGCATCGCTCAGGGTTCCGCTGGCCGCCTGGGTAAGGCGCTGGTTGATGGTCGCCAGGTCTCGCGTGACTTGGAGAACCGTATCGTTAGAGGCCTCGAGCGAGCGCGAGACTTCATCCAGGTTCCGCGTGTAGCTCTGCAGATTTGCGTGGGTCGACTTCATCTGCAGGATGATGTTGGCGTCGTTCGGATCGTCCGACGGCCTGGACACCCGCGAGCCGCTGCTGATCATTTCCTGAAGCCTGGCCATGTGCGTCCCGTGCTTGTGCAGCGCCGAGCTGGTGTTGTTGTATATTGTGCCCCATCCGCTCATAGTTCGTTCATCCGTTGGTTTGTTATTCGTGAATAGGTTGATTCGTTACTCGCGAGCTGGTCGATTCGCTGCTCGCGAGTTGGTTACCGGTATCCCGTGTGCATCGCGCTGCGATTTACAGCAGATCCAGCAGTGAGTCCATCACCTTTGACTGGGTATTCATGTATTTGGCCATGGCCTGGAACATGCGTTCGAACAGGATCATCTCGGCAGTCTCGTTATTGATATCCACGCCGCTGATCTGGTCGCGGTGGGCTTCGAGCTGCTGCATGATGTTGCGGGTGCTTTCGCTTCGGGACTTGTTGATCTCGATCTGTTGGGCAACCCGGACCGACATCTGGCGGAAGGAGGCCTCCGGAGCGACTCCACCGAGTTCTTCCAGCGGCTGTTGTCCCAGTTCGCCCAGGAGCATGGCGTTGCGGTTGTCGCTCAGACGCGGGTCGAGCATCAGGCCCAGCGCGGCGGGGTTTTCGAGCATCTCCTGATGCATTCGCATGCTGGTGGCGGTGTTCCCGGTGAACAGCACGTTGATCCCGGTAGCGGCGAGGAACCCGGTCGGGTCGGTATCGGCAAAGGCGTCGACTGTAAACTGCTCACTGTCGTTTATCGTCCCGGCAGAGACGGCGAATTCCAGTCCGTCGCCCAGTTCCAGTTTGTCTCCGGCGATATACCCTTCTCCGATGTTTCGCGTGGCTACCACGTCACCGGCGCCGTTGTAAATGCGGGCTTTGAGTGAACCCTGCCCGACGGTGCCGGTGCCGATGAAGCTGACGGTGTATTCCTGGTTGTCCTGACCGGTATAGAGTCCGGATATTTCGGCCGAAGCGGTGCCGGTCATGGTGGAGCTGTCCGGGCTCGCGCTGACGGCGGGGAGGAAGTCGAATTCATATCCGGCATCGCTCTGGATTCGGAGGATGCGATCGGGGCTGGTGGCCTGAAGTCCGGGGACCGCGTTCAATTTGGCTGCGATGTCCTCGACGGTCTCGGTGTCGGGATCCACGGATATCTCGTGCCGGACCACGTCGCCGGTGCTCTGGTCGGTAACACGCACGAAGAACGAACCGGCCTGGACAGCATCGCTCCATTCACCGATGGTGCCGGTCGGTGTCTGGAAGCCGACCTTTTCGGTAAAGCTGCCTGCGGTGCCCACACCGTTGACGTGCAGGCGGTTGATGCGGGTGATGAGCGTCTGGGCGAGGGTATCCAGGCTGTTGCTAAGGTCCTTGATGGTGGTGTTGTACATGTCGATCAGCGCGCCGGCTTTCCCGCCGGTGACATCCTGCTGATAGAAGTTGGACCCCTTGCTGGCGATGCCGATGGTGTCCGGTCCGGTACGTCCGACTTCCAGTTCCATCTTGCGGTTGACGACCACGATCGGCGTGCCCCAGACGCTGACGTTGACGATCGACTGGCTGTCGGCGCTGCTGTGGGTGGTCACCGGGGCAAGCTCAGCCAGTTCGCGGATGGCCTGGTCGCGTCGGTCCATCACGACGTTGGCGTTGCCTGCTTCGGCTTCGATCTGGCGGATTTCCTCGTTGAGGTGCGCCACCTCGCCGGCCAGCTCGTTGATCTTGTGGACGTAGGTTTCCGATTCGTTCCGCATGCGGCTGCGGAGGTCGGCGAAGAATTGCCCGAGGTTTCGCATCTGCGAGGCGACGCCATCGGACGCCCAGACCGCCTGTTCCTGGAGGGCGTTGTTCTCCGGCTGGGCTGTCAGCTCGCGGAAGGCGGCGAACATCTTCCGGATCGATTCAGCGAGTCCGTCGGAGTCGATATCGCCGAACGCGCTTTCGACGGACTGGAGCGTCTGGAGCTTCTGCTGGATTCCGCCCATCAGCGGGTCCTGGCGCAGGAGTTCCGATTCGATCATGTGACTCATATTCCGACGGACGTCTTCCACCTGCGCACCACCGATGGCCACGCCGTCGAGCACGTTGATATTCTGCGTCGCGATGCTCATGTTCTGGCGGTGGTATCCGTCGGTGGATACGTTGGAGATGTTGGTACCGACCACCTCGATGCCCTGTTGGGCGACCCGCAGGCCGCTCAGTCCGATCTGGAAACCATTGATCATCTTAAAGCTCCGTGTCGACCAGCCCGGCTCCGTCGCGCCAGTTGTCCGATCCGGTGGTGTTGTAGGTGTTCACTTCCTGGTTCTCGCCGAACAGGCTCGACAGAAGCAGGCGGTTGATTCGCGAGGACTCGGCAATCAGCATGACCGACTGCATGTGTCGATCTCTCAGGGAGTCGACCATCTCCAGCAGCGTTTGGCGGCGCTCTGTCAGTTGCTTGCGTTGCGGGCCGTCGATGTGCCGGATCAGATCGCCGAGGCGCGTCTGGTCCGGCTGGGTGCCGAGGGACGCGGCCAGCGAGCTGCGCAGCTCCGCCAATCGGCGGTCGGCTGCTTCCTGCTGCCTGGTGACGGTGTCAATCTTTTCCACCAGCGCTTCCAGGCGTTTCTCGTCCCGGCCGGTGATGCAGTCGGTCAGTTCGTCCAGCTTCTCGATCCGCCGGGCGACCAGCTGACCCTGCTCGTCCAGCAGGGCGATCAGGTCGTCGAGCAACGGTGCGATTGTTTCGGATACGGTGGTCATGCTTACTCCACAATGTCGATCTTGGACGTTTCGGGCTGCTCCGGGCCGGTCAGCTGCTCGCGGAGTTGCTGCTGTAGTTGCCTGCCGAGACCCAGCCCGCCCTTGTCGGCGAGGTCCTGGGACAGGTACATCCAGAACATGCTCTGGACCTGTTTGGTGATCCCGCTGCTGAGGATTCCGTCGTCGGGGATCGTTTTCTGCATCGCGTCCATCAGCTTGTTGAGCAGGACGGATTCGAACCCGGCTGCGGCGCCTTGCAGGTCCTGGCCATCAGACGGCGTATTGAGCCGGTTCTTCCGGATCAGGTCCAGCGGGTTGACCCCACCGGGGCCCGGCAGGTTGTTGCTGTCGATGCCGCTCATGACGGCTCCTTACATCACTTTCAGTTCCGCCTGGAGTGCCCCGGCCTTCTTGAGCGCCTCGAAGATGGCGATCAGGTCGCGCGGGGTCATGCCCATGGCGTTGAGGGCACGGGCCAGATCGCTGACGGACACCTGCTTGGGCATCACGACCATCCGGCCTTTTTCCTCAATGGTTCTCAGATCGGTGTTCTCTTCCACCTGCGTCTCGCCGGTCTCGCTGAACGGTTCCGGCTGGACGACCTGCTTTTCCTCTCGGGTGACGATGGAGAGGTTCCCGTGGGAGATGGCGACGGTAGAGATTTTCACCTGCTCGCCGACAATAATGGTTCCGGTTTTCTCGTTGATGACCACCACGGCGGGCTGGTCGACGGTAACCTGCAGCTGCCCGATGGTGGCGATGAAGGCGGAGACGTTCTTCTTGTTGATCTTCTCGGGCAGGTCGATGGCGATCGAGCCGGCGTTCTCGGCGTTGGCTGCCTTCGGATAGAGGCGGTTGATGACCTTGGCCACCTCGGTGGCGGTGCTGAAGTCCGCGTTCCGCAGTTGCAGGGTCACGCGACCGTTCTCGATGATGTCGGCGATTTCTTCGCGTTCGACGATCGCCCCGTTGGGCACTCTGCCGACGGTGTCATGGTTCTTCTGGACGGAGCTGTTCTTTCCTTCGGCACTGAACCCGCCGATGGAGATGGCGCCCTGGGCCACGGCGTAGGTCTGTCCGTCGGCACCGACCAACGGGGTCATCAGCAGGGTTCCGCCCTGCAGGCTCTTGGCCGAGCCGATGGTCGAGACTGTCACGTCCAGCTTGGAGCCCTTGCCCGCGAACGCACCCAGCTCGGCGGTCACCATCACCGAGGCGATGTTCTTGCTGGAGATGTCGTCCGGCTGGAGGGTGATCCCGCTGCGGCGGAGGATGCTCGTCATCGCCTGCCTGGAGATATTCGAGCCGTCGCCGGTGCCCTTGAGCCCGATGACCAGCCCGTAGCCCCAGATCGGGTTGCCGCGAACGCCGCGGATGCCCACGATGTCCTTCAGCCGCTCGGCCCGGGCCAGGCCCGTCAGCGTCAGCAGCAGAATGATTGTCAGAAGCACGCGTCGCATGTGAGTCTCTTTCGTTCGGTACGCTCGGACGTTTCGTTAGA
>JBKHHU010000148.1:0-9084 GCA_046539045.1 Phycisphaerae bacterium | reverse complement strand
CACCGCAGCCCTCACGCCGCGGCAGAGCACAATGAAGACGTCGGCAGGATGTTGGCGGCGATGAAACTCCTGCCCGACAATCAGCAGGAAGTATTGCTCCTGAAGTTTCAGAACGGGTTCAGCTACAAAGAGATTTCGAACATCACCGGCCACAGCGTTTCGTATGTGGGCGTCCTGATCCATACCGCTGTCAAGGCGTTGCGTAACCGCATGACTGCTGCCCGGCCGAGCCATCGGGGGGAACAGTCATGAACCGAGGCCGGTATGACGAAGCGAAACTGACCGCATACGCGTTGGGTGAACTGGACGCCGAAGGGCGGACCGAGGTCGAGCAGTGGATGCGGGAAGACCCGGTGCTGCGTGAGCAGGTCCAGCAGATTCGGGCCGTCTCTGAACACATTGGCGCGGAACTGACCGAGGTGTCGGACGAGCGGTTGCATCCGGAGCAGCGGAAGCACATTGAATCGAGGATCTACGGTTCAATGCAGCACCACCGCAGACGACGGATCGTGTGGGCTCCGGTCTGGCTGGCGGCAGCGTCGGTGATTCTAGTACTGACGGTCTTGGTGGTTGTGCTTCCGCAGATGGAAAAAGATCGAAGCGGCAGTGGACTGGAAGGGCTGGACCCGAAAATTCCGACCACCAGGCCCACAACGAACCCGGCCGATGGATCCGGCAGAAAACCGGAGGCCGTGCAGAAAACTGAAAACGGGTCGCCTTTGTCCGGTCAAGGCGAGCCCGAAACACGAAACTGATCAGTGCGGGTTCCCGCAGAACCCGCTGCCACGTCTGAAGGGCCCTTCCCCGTTATCCGATACGGGGAGGGGCTATTCTTTATCGGAGAGCAGCTTCGTGTCTCAGGCCATGATCCGGCGGTGTTGCAGGTTCAGGATTGCTGAGCAGCTTCGCGGGCGGCGCGGCTGTATTTCAACCAGAGCAGGATGTCGATGAACACCAGCGTGCCGTTGAGCGCGTACAGCGCGGTGGTCGGTTCGGGCGGGGTTCCATTGGCATGGGCCCGGAACAACTTGCTGCCGACTCCGCAGACGTACCCCAGGCAGATCATCACCAGGAACCAGATGCTTTTTCCTTCGACCCTTTTGCTTCGGACGCTTTTGAGGATGGAAATCGGCCAGGACACGCCGAAGGCGATCAACATGGCGCTTTCGAGAATTTGTGCCGTGAGTACCCATGTCGCGAGCATGGCGGTTCCTTTCCTTCCGGCCAAGGAGGATACCAGCACGCCGGGCGTTTGTCACCGGTCACTCTGCCCGCTCTATGCGCACATCCACTCCGTCGGCGACGGTTTTGAGCGTGGACGCGTTCCGGACGATCATTCCCACGGGGTTGACTTCACTGGCGGCGCGGGGCTTGCCGTCCGGGTCGGATGCCGGCGTTGGTCCGAAGAAAAAACAGATCGCCTTTCCCGGTGGCCAGTATGCGATCTCTCCGATTTCCAGCACGTCCCGCGCGTCTGTCTCCAGCGGCTGATCCAGATGGGAGTTGAAGTAGATCTCATTGCCCCAGCGGTTGGCAAAGCCTTCGGTAGGCAGCAGTTGCCAGAATGCATCGGCGGTGGGCGTGTTGTATAGTTCGGCTTTCAGCGTTGTTTTGCCTGCGATGATGCGAATCCTGCGGCCCATTCTTTCCTCCGGAAGCGGCGCCTTGGGTATCGCCAGTAACCTTAGCGCCCGGGATTGCTTCCGACAAGGTCGGTCTGTCAGCTGGGGGCGATTTCCAGGCAGATCGCCCGCCGGTCCGGGTCGTTCAGCAGTTGGTGCGTTGTCTCCTGCATAAAAGACACCAGTTGTCCGGCGGGGACGCTCCGGTCACTTCCGTCGGCGGAGATTGTGAGTTTGCCGGAGATGACGTAGTAGGCGATGTCGCCGGGTTTCGCCTGGAGTTTCTGGCCGGGCTCGAAGCAGAGCATGCAAATGCGGGTCTTCGGGGAGCGGTGGAGGTGGATACGCTGTGGCTTGGTGGCATTGAAGCGGGCTTTGGCTACGGCATTGATCAGTTCCATGACCGAGTCTCCCATCCCCCCCGCTCATGAGATACTGCCGTGAAAAAACGCCCGGCCGCCCCGGTTGGTCCGGAGCGGCCGGGTCTCTGTCTGGTTTATTCGACTACGGTTCGGCTTCCGGCGGGAAGGGTGATCCTGTTTTTCACGCTGGTGTTGACGTAGGGCGTCTTCTTGTCCAGTGGTCCCTGAATGCCTTTGTCATCGATGTGGAACCACAGCTTGCCCGGCGTATCTTCGGTAATCGTGAACGAGCGGCTCATCATTCCTGCCTTGACCGACGTGGTGGCGGGCATATCGTCGGTGTTGACCTTGATACTGTAGTTGAGTTGGCTGCCGTCGGCGCCGATCTGGCCGATCGTCTGCGTGCTGCCCATCGGAGGTGTCACCTTGACCTCCATCGATTGATCCGTGTGATTGACGAACGTGAGATTGTACTTCTTGTCGCATCCGACCAATGTCACGAGCGAAACCAGAATCGCTCCAGCCGCGAGTTTTCCGATGCTTTGCATGTTGTCTCCCTTTTGCCGACAATAAAGAAATGCTACCCGTTCGGGTGCTGACATATTACTCTACAGCCGGTCAGGCGCCGCGCCGGGACCGGTTTGGTAGAGCACGTAAACCATGTTGAATACGATACTCGTATCGGCAAAAGGTTGGTAGTTTATCTTGCCCGGTTGCAGAAAATCGGGTCCATCAATGGTGTTTTCATGAGAATCGCACTCGCTCAGTACAACCCCACCGTCGGAGATATCCCCGGAAATTGTGCCCGGATCGAGGAAATGATCAATGAGGCTCGGTCTCAGCACACCGATCTGGTCGTTTTCGGGGAGCTTTCCGTGGTGGGCTATCCCCCGCGGGATCTGCTGGCAAAGGAGGAGTTCGTCGCGGAAACCGAGGCCGCCGTGGAAGATATGGCCGCTCGCTGTCGCGGTATCTCCGCGCTGGTCGGCTACGTCCGGCGGAACCCGGAGCAGCAGGGTCGGCCGCTGCAGAACGTCGCCGCGCTGCTGGAAGAAGGGCGGGTCAAGCACGTTCACGTCAAGACGCTCCTGCCAACCTACGACGTTTTCGACGAGACGCGTTATTTTGAGCCCGGAGAAAAAGACCCGCAGTGCATCGAGGTCGCCGACACCCGGCTGGGGCTGAGCATCTGTGAGGATATGTGGGACGCCGAAGCTCTCGGCAGGGCGTTCTACGGCACGGATCCCATCGAGACGCTGGACCGCCAAGGGGCGGATATCATTATCAACATGGCCGCCAGCCCGTTCCACGTCGGCAAAGCCGCTGTGCGGGAAGATCTCTTCTCCCGCCAGGCCAGACGGTTCGGCAAGCCGATTGTCTACGTGAATCAGGTTGGCGGGAATGACGAACTGGTCTTCGACGGGGCCAGTTGTGTTGTCTCCGGCAGCGGGAAGATCGTCGGCAGGGCCAGGAGCTTCGAGGAAGATCTTCTCATCGTCGACTGTGATTCCGCGGACGCTGGGCGGTGTGAGGAAATCGAGGACGAGATGCGACGGCTCAGCTGCGCGCTCAAGCTGGGCATCGGCGACTATACCCGCAAGTGCGGGTTCTCCAGCGTGGTGCTGGGCCTGTCCGGCGGGATCGATTCGGCGGTCGTCGCGACCGTGGCTGCCGATGCGCTGGGTCCGGAGAATGTCTTCGGACTGCTCATGCCAAGCCGCTACAGCAGCGGTCACAGCGTCTCCGACGCGGAGAAACTCGCCAGAAGCCTCGGTATGCCTCACAAGACCGTCGCCATCGAAGACATGCACCACGCGTTTGAGCGTAGCGTCGTGAAGACCTTTGGCGACAAACTCGCCGGAGTGGCGGGCGAGAACATCCAGGCGCGAATCCGGGGGAACCTGGTGATGGCATTGAGCAACGCCGAGGGACACCTGCCGCTTGCGACCGGGAACAAGTCGGAACTGTCGGTGGGCTACTGTACCCTTTACGGTGACATGTGCGGTGGATTGGCGCCTATCGGTGACGTTCTGAAAACTCAGGTGTACGCTCTGGCCCGTCAGTTGAACGCCGAGGTGGGGACAGACCGTATTCCCGAGAACACGATCGTCAAGCCTCCTTCGGCTGAGCTGAAGCCCGACCAGGTGGATCAGGACTCGCTACCGCCTTACGAGTTGCTGGACGAGGTGCTCAAACGGTATATTGAGGATGACCATACAGCCCGGCAGATCATCGCCGACGGGTTCGACGCCGATACCGTCAATCGGATCGTGCGGATGGTCGATAGGAATGAGTACAAGCGGCAGCAGGCGGCTCCCGTGCTGAAGGTTTCCCCACGGGCTTTCGGGTCGGGCAGACGCATGCCGATCGCCCAGCGGTACGTGCAGGGAGAGTGACCGGCTTTTACAGATTCTTTGCGGACAATGTGGCGCGATGATTGACGTGGAAAGCCGTTCGGACCAGACGGCTGTCTGCGGCGAATGCGGTCACCGCGTGCCGCTTTCTCAATTGGCTCTCTCTCCGGGCGAAAGCGTAATGGGCCTGGAGTTCACAGACGATGGCGAGGAGTTCGCCCAGGCTGCCCGGAAGGCGATGGAGCGGAAGATCCGCGTCATCTGCGGCGGGTGCAAACGAGGGCTGTGGGTGGGTTCCCGGCTGGCTGGAAAAAGGGCCCGCTGCCCGGGGTGCGGGAAGAATATCAGAATCCCGGCACTGGCGGACCTGGACGAGGAAGACGATTTCGCCATGCTCGGCCTGCGGCTGGCCTCTCAGGGGATTGAGGGGAAGACCGAAGAACTCGATGCGGATCATTCCGGCGAGTATCCCGCGATCGAGGAGCCGGAACTGCCCGGCCGGCCGGAGATAGCGCCTTATGAACCGGGGGCGGAGAATGAAATTCCCGCCGAGGACCGGAAGCGGATGTCCGGCCTGATGATTCTGGGAGGGATCGGTGTTGCTGCGGTCGTCATCGCCGGAATTGTGCTCATGGCGCTCTTTACGTCTGGCAAAGAAGACGCTACCGACGATACCGCATCGGATACGTCGGAGATCCTCGGTCAGACCGGTGATCCGGATGTTGTCAAGCAGACCCCGAACCAGGCGGACCGTCCCGTCGTGGTCGCTACGGCCCCATCCGATAAACCGACTACCCGAATCACCAGTAAACCGATCCCGCCGCAGCCGGCGCGATCGTCGGCGAGTTTCGCTCTTGTCGGGCAGCAACCCGGGCATTTCCGGGCGGGCGGCTATTATCCGGCAGCACCTGACAAAACCTACCTGGAAATCGAGGCCGTCGTGAAGGCCGGCGACGAACCCGTGCTGATCCGCAACCCGGGGCGATCGGTGCAACTCCGTTTTGGCCAGATCGTCGCGGCGCTGATCGAGTTCAGTTCGCGCGAAAGCGATTCCCTGCTGGGGCGGCGGCTGGACCGCTTGCGCCTCGAGCCGCGGGAGAAGCGGCTCGTTCGAATGACCTTTGAACTGCCCGAACTGGCCGGTACCGGTGTCCTGGCCGTCGCCGGTGTGGGAGAGTCCGAAGTGACGGTGGATCTGCAGCCCGAGCCCGCTCCGGCGGGTGCCATTGTCGGGACGTGGCGAGAGCATCCGCCGCGGTCGCTCCAGCCGATGTTGCCGGATCCCGCCATGGCAGCGGTTCAGCAGGCGGTCGACCATCGCCTTGAAGTCACTGCGGCAGATGATTCCGTTCATGTCAGAATCCCCCAGGCGCCGGTGGCGGGCACGGCCAAGTCGATCGCGCCCAATCTCTATTCGGTTGACCTGAAGGCCGGTGGGCATCGCCTGCAGGGCAAGCTGCGCCTGATCGACGACGGCCAGACTCTGATCCTGTACTTGTCCGATCAGCCGATGCACCAGATCGTTTACACTCGCCGCGCTCAGTAGTTCCAGGAAGATGTGTCGTGAAGTTACCCATTGCTCAGAAACGCTTTCAGTTCATCGGCTGCGAAATCATCTATCGCGAGGCCTGCCACCTGGCGGCTCGGTGTGGGCATCGGGTGGATGTGCAATTCCTCCCCAAAGGACTGCATGACCTCGAAACCCGTGACATGCTCAGCCGCATCCAGCAGACGGTGGATCAGGTCGAACCGGACCAAGCCGATGCAATCCTTCTGGGCTATGCACGATGTAACGACGGGCTGGTCGGGCTTGAAGCGCGGTCGGTCCCGCTGGTGATCCCGCGGGCACACGACTGCATCACGTTGTTCTTCGGGTCGCGGGACCGCTACATGAAATGGTTTCAGGAGCATCCGGGTACGTACTACATGACGACCGGGTGGGCCGAGCGGGAGAACGATGCGATCGGTTCGGAACAGCCCGCTTTCGGCCAGACCGGCGTGATGAAGCATTTGGGGCTCACCGAGAGCTACGCCGACATGGTTGCCCGCTACGGTAAGAACAACGCCGATTACATCCTCTCGACGCTCGGTGACTGGCGGAAAAACTATACCGACCTGCTTTATCTTGAGATGGGTGTCTGCGACGAGTCGCCGTTCATCGATGCTGCCCGGGCCGAAGCCCGGGAGAACGGGTGGACTTTCCGGAAGGCTCCCGGCGATTTGTCGCTGCTGGAACGGCTGTTTGGCGGCGAGTGGGATGAGGATTTTGTGATCATCCCACCGGGGGGAAAACTCGTCGCGCGAAATGACAATGACGTGCTCGACGTACAAATGAATGAAAAGGAGCAGTGATGGACTTTTTCGAAGTGATCACTGAGCGCCGCAGCGTCCGTAATTTCACCGGCGAGCCGGTGCCGCGAGAGGCCCTTGAGGAACTGGTCCGCGCGGGCATCGAAGCCCCCAGCGGGGTGAACGCCCAACTGCGGCAGTATATCATCATCGATGAGCCGGAGACGATGGATGAACTCCGCCCGATCAGCGCTGCGATGAAGAACGCCCCGGCCGCCATTGTGGTTGTCATGGACCCGACGCCGACGAAATTCGGCGAGTATTGGATTCAGGACGCCTCTGCCGCCATGCAGAATATGCACCTCGCTGCGGTGGCGATGGGGTACGGTTCCTGCTGGATAGAAGGCCCGCGAAGCCGGTGCGAGAAGGACCTGCGCGACCTGCTAGGCGTGCCGGAGAACCTGCGGGTCTGGGCAATCCTGGCCGTCGGCGCACCGGCCGTACGCCCCCGTCGCCCCGAGAAGTCCGAGTTCATCAATGTGGTCCACTACAACCGCTTTAGTTCAGACGCCTGACCCCTACACCCCAGACCCATCAGCCACAGGAGACACCGATGTCGTTCGATCCGTATATCCAGGAAATGCTAGTCCGCGAAGCCAAAGCCGGCGATACCAAGGTGGAGGTCAAACCAACCCCCGCACAGCAGGCGTGGATGGACCTCAAATTCGGCATGTTCGTTCACTTCGGGATCAACACGTTCAATGATGCCGAATGGTCCGACGGAACCCTGGATCCGCAGACCTTCACCCCGACTGATTTTGATGCCGACCAGTGGTGCCGGGCCGCCAAGGCCGCGGGAATCGGCTATGTGATGCTCGTGACAAAACACCACGACGGCTTCTGCAATTGGCCGAGCCGCTGGACCGAATACTCGGTCAAGAACACGCCGTTCGGGCGCGATGTCGTGGGCGAACTCGCCGAAGCCTGCCGTAAGCACGGGCTGAAACTCGCCTTCTACTATTCGCTGTGGGATCGCAACTGTCCGTCGTACGAACACGATCACTCCTACGCCATCTACATGAAGCGACAACTGGCCGAGTTACTGACCAACTATGGCCCGATCGTCGAAATCTGGTTCGACGGCGGCTGGAAGAAGGGCGGTGTGGACTGGCAGGACGATCGTCGGTGGCATTGGCTGGAGATCTACGAGCACATCAAGACCATCCAGCCGGATTGTCTGGTCGGCAACAATGGAACGAGTGGGCGGAGCGGGGAGATTATCACCTGGCCGGCCGACTTTCGTATCTTCGAGAAGAAGATGCCCGCCGAGGATGACAAGAAGATCTACTACTGTGGTGGAATCGGCGACTACCTGCCCGGGGAAGTGTGTCACACGCTCAGCGCGGGTACCGGCAGGGGGATGTTCGCCGGCGGGAAATGGTTCTGGCACGAAGATGACAACAGTGTTCGCGAGCCGCAGTGGGTGGTGGACTGGCTGGACCAGTGCAACCGGCGCGGGGCGAACTTCGTCATCAATGCCGCTCCCAATAATAAGGGATTGCTCCGCGACGTGGATGTGGATTGTCTGGAGCAGGTCGGGAAGATTCGCGGGCTGTAGCGCCAAACGGGAAAGGGGTGGTGGGCTCTCGACCCGCCACCCCTTGCTTAACCGCCATGCTCCAGCTCGTCCGGGCGAAAGGCTCCCGGAGTTATCCCAGTACCGCGTCCGCCCACGCGCCGGCGATCAGTCCATGCCCAGCCGGGCTCGGGTGCACGCCGTCCGGCAGCCAGAAGTCCATCCGGCGACGACAGCTGGCCGCGGCGAACAATCCGTCGAGCGGGACGAAAGTCGCCCCTGTGTCCCGAGCGATTTCCCGCACTGCCTGGATACGCGGATCCAGATCTTCACGCCACTGCTTCTTCGCCTCGGGAACCGGCAGAAGGAAGGGCTCAAGGACGACGATTTTGGCGCTCAGTTCATCGTCAATCCGCTGGAGTATCCGCCGGTAGGACGCGTCGAACTCCTCGATGGGCGAAACCACATCGCGGTCATACCGGCGCCACGTGTCGTTGATCCCGATCAGGATGCTCACCAGGGTCGGCCGGTGGGCCAGCAGATCCTCCTCAAGTCGCTCTTCCAGATCGTAAATGCGGTTCCCGCTGATCCCGGTGTTGGTGAACGTCAGTTCCCAGTCGGGCAGATCGGCAGCCAGTTGACTTGCCAGCAGGCGCGGATATCCGCCGCCAAGCTTCTCGCCGCAGCTCCGCCGGCCGACGTCGGTGATACTGTCGCCGTAGAAGAGCACGTGATCATTTGGTTCCAGCAGCATGGTTCTTCTCCATCCGGGCAGGGGCCTGGAGTGAGTGACAGAAGTAATTTCGTGGTTCAGCGTCAGCGAAAACGTTCCTGACAAGGACGGCGAAGCAGGCAATGCCGTAGCATTGCCGATGCAGCCG
>JBKHHU010000017.1:0-27679 GCA_046539045.1 Phycisphaerae bacterium | reverse complement strand
CCGCTCGGCGTTGTGGGGCCTGCTGAGCATGGTCCCGCTGACGGTGACGATCGCGGCGATCTACGGCGCGATCGGGATTGTGGGGAAGGAGTACGACATGCCGGTGGCGGTGCTGAGCAGCCTCACGCTGGGGCTGGCGGTGGACTTTGCGATACACTTCCTCGCCAGGAGCAGAGCGATCTATACCGAGACCGGGTCGTGGAAGGAAGCTGCCCCGCAGGTCTTCGGCGAGCCTGCGCGGGCGATCATGCGGAACATCATCGTCATCGCCGCGGGGTTCCTCCCGCTGCTGCTGGCCCCGTTGATTCCGTACAAGACGGTCGGCACGCTGCTGGCGACGATCCTGCTGGTCAGCGGGGTTGCCACGCTGTTCATCCTGCCGGCAATGATCCGCCTGCTCGAAAAGCGCATGTTCGCAACGAGTGCTGACACGTCGATTGCCTGCAAGTGCGGCACGTGCATCGCTGCTTCCGTAGCGGCCGGGGCGCTGGTTGTTGTCAACGGCTATCGCTACCTGGACATCGGCCTGAACTGGCTGGTGCTGGTCGCTGTCGGTGTGGTGCTGGTGGCGGCAGGTGCCTGCCGAATGCTTTCCAAGAGAGACAAATGTATTCTTAACCCCGCACCTGTCGGGAAGGAGAATTGACTATGCGTATCAGAACACTGAGCACATTGATGGCTATCGCGGTGCTGACCGGTGCAACCGGCCTGCTGAAGGCCCAGACCACCAAACCCGCCAAAGAGACGACCACGCGTCCGAGCGTGGATGAGATCGTCGAGAAGACCAATTACGTCAGCTACTACCAGGGCAAAACCGGCAAGGCCGACGTGAACATGACGATCGTCGACGCCCGGAAGAACAAACGATCGCGCGAATTTACGATCATCCGATGGGACGAGCCGCATCCGAAGGCCAAGAAACTCAGCGACAAAGAGATCGAGAAGCTGCCCGAGAAGGAGCAGAAGGAGATCGAGCAGCACACGGGCGAGCAGAAGTTCTATGTCTTCTTCCACCGTCCTGCCGACGTGGACAACTGGGCATTTCTGGTCTGGAAGCACATGGGCAAAGATGACGACCGGTGGCTCTACATGCCGCAGTTGGATAACCTCAAGCGGATCTCCGCTGCCGACAAGCGCACGAGCTTCGTCGGCTCGCACTTCCTCTATGAGGATGTGTCCGGCCGGAATATCGATCTGGACAAACACGAACTGGTGGATGAGACGAAAGATTACTACATCCTGAAGAACACGCCGAAGAATAAAAAATACGTCGACTTCGCCTACTACAAGATGTGGATTCACAAGGATTCGTTCGTCGTCGTGCAGACGTCCTACTACGACGATCAGGGCAAGGAATACCGCCGGTACAACGCCCTCGGGGTCAAGAACATCCAGGGACACCCCACGGTCGTCAAGAGTCGGATGACCGACCTGCGGGACAAGTCGTATACCGTGATGCAGTATTCGGACGTGAAGTACGACGTGCCGCTGAAGGAAGAGATCTTCTCCGAGCGGTACCTCCGCCGGCCTCCGATGCAGTATCTGAAGTAGCGAGTCCAGTAGGATTTGGGCGGGTCGGGAGACCTGCCACGCTTCTCGATGCTCACTGCGAACGCTTTGCACCCGTTGGCGGGTCGCCAGACCCGCCAACCAATCCGGGATGTCCCCCTTCGCGGGCGGTGGGTCTCCTGAACCACCACCCTTATCGAAGTTCGAAATGAGGACATGATGAACAAGTTACGCACCACGATCTGCCTGAACGTAGTCATCGTCTCTATGCTGACCGCTATTTCACATGCCCAGCAAGGCCCGGCCCTGCCGCCCGGGCTCGGCGGGGATGACGGCGGAACGGACGGCCCCACCCTCCCTGCCGGTCTGAATGGTGACGAACCCGGCGGGCCGTCGCTACCGGAGGGGCTGGGTGACGATGAGGAACCGTTGCCGGAACGGGAAGAAGACGAGAAGGTCCTGCCGGACTGGCTGGATCTGACCGGGTTCTGGGAGGTCCGCGGGGGGGTACGCACCCAGGCGGACCGGCACCAGAAGGACGCGTCCGTCGGAGAGACACGCTTACAACTGAAATGGATGAAGGCGTGGAAGAAGATGAGCTTCCGCGTCACGGGCGACTTCCTCTACGATCCGGTGCTCGATCATCACAGCGTCGACCTGCAGAGCGGACAGGGCTGGTTCAACTTGCGAGAGGCGAACGTATCCTTCACACCGTTGGACTGGCTGGATATACGTCTAGGCAGACAGATTCTCACCTGGGGCACCGGCGACCTGATCTTCATCAACGACCTGTTCCCCAAGGACTGGATCTCGTTCTTCATAGGGCGCGACGTGGAGTACCTCAAGGCTCCCTCCGACGCGATCAAACTCAGCGCGTTCAGCGATTTCGCGAACGTCGACGTCGTCTATGTCCCGCAGTTCGACGGTGATCGGTATGTCCGTGGCAGGCGGATCTCCTACTGGAGCAACACGTTGGGCCGGCGGGCCGGGCGGGACGCGGTAATCGATGGGGACGAACCGAACGAGCCGTTCCGGGACGACGAATTCCACCTCCGCATTTTCAGGAACCTGGAGGGGCTGGAGTTGGCGGCCTACGGGTATTGGGGTTACTGGAAGAGCCCCGGGGGGCTGAACCCTGTGACCGGGGAGGCGACATTCCCGCGGCTGAACGTCTACGGCGCCAGCGCCCGCAAGCAGATACATGGGGGGATCGGGAATGTCGAATTCGGGTACTACGATTCGAAACATGACCGCTCGGGGGAGGATCCGTTTATCAACAACGATCAGATCCGCTTCCTTGTCGGATACGAGCGGGATTTGCCGGAAGTGGCCCACGATCTCCGCATCGGCATGCAGTATTACCTGGAATGGATGCAGGACTATGAGCAGTACAAGGACGCCCTGCCCACCACGGCCAAAAGCGCCGACGAATTCCGTCACGTCCTGACCTTCCGCATCAGCAAGCAGTACCTCAGCCAGAACCTCACCCTTTCGATGTTCGCTTTCTACAGTCCTAGCGATTCCGATGCCTACCTCCGCCCGAAGGTCAGTTACAAGATCGACGACCACTGGAGCGTAGAATTTGGCGGGAACGTGTTTTTCGGAGCCCATCCGCACACCTTTTTCACCCAGTTCGCGCGGAATTCGAACGTGTACGCCGCCTTGCGGTACGGGTTCTGAGGGTCGGGCAGGGACCGGCCAGAACAAGCCGCGCGCGAAGAAACAACGGTGGCAAACGGAGTCCATCCCCTGTAAGTTAAGCCAACGTCTCAAAGTAACCGTTTCTACAATACTCTGGAACGGGAGCCCAGGAAGGATCGTTATTGAGGGTGGCGTGAGAGCGTCACGGCTTAGGTATGGCCGATGTAAAAGACTTCCAGAAGATCGCAATGCCTCACCTGGATTCGGTTTTCCGGGCCGCTTTGGCCAAGACCCGGAACCGGACCACGGCGGAGGATCTGACGCAGACGACCTTTGCGAAGGCTTTGCAGCGGTTTGATACCTACCGCGAAGGCAGCAACTGCAAAGCGTGGTTGATGCGAATTCTTCACAATACGTGGATTGATCAGTTGCGGCACCGCAAGGTCGTCGGGCCTGAGGTTCCTGTTGAAGAGGAACTGATCGAGCAGGACGAGCCCGTCGAGCCCACTTCCTGGAGCGATGCATCCGATATGTTGGAAAATTTTTCGGATGAGCAGGTCATCAGAGCATTGGGCGAGTTACCCGAGGACCAGAGGATGACGCTGTTTTTGATCGACGTGGAAGGCTTGAGCCAGGAAGAAGTCGCCGAGATCACGGATGTCCCGGTAGGTACCGTCAAAAGCCGCACCAGCCGTGCGCGGAGCGCCTTGAAAGAACGGCTTCACGAACACGCGATCGACTTAGGCTTCATGGGACGAGAATAATGACCCCGCTTTCCGACGAACAACTCGAAGACGTCCTGCAGGGACGAGCCGATCAGCCGGAGGATTTGGACAGCACATCGGCCGCAAAGCTTACGGAGATGAAGGCCATCCAGGCAAGATTGCAGCACGCGTTTGCCTCCGTTCAGGCTCCGGACAGGCTTCGGACTACCATCGAGCAACAGGTGACCGATGCCACAGGCCCGCGGAACCAGGACAAACCCCGCACGGTCTTCACGCAACGTTTCCGGCGACTCTGGCCGGCTGTCGCCGCCGCGGCGATGCTGCTGGTGGGGATCCCCCTGCTGTCGGTTGCCTTCTCCGGCGATTCCACCGCCGTGGCCCAGACCGAACTGGCGGAGATCCACGAAAGTAACCTTAAGCCACACGATCACAATCCATCGCAGGAACGCTTCCCCGGCGGTCAGCCGTGCGAGATGGCTGGATGGATGTCCGAACGGGTGGGCAAGACAGTCGCGGTGCCAACCCCCGGGGACGGGATGGAACTGCAGGCCAGCTGCATGGCGTCGTTCCGCAACGAAAAAGTGGCCTCTTACCTGGTCCTCTTCGACGGGAACTCGATCTCGATTGTCGTCCTGAAGGAGCAACCACGAGATCTGGGGCTGATCGCCGCGAGGATGTTCGCGGGCCACAGGATGAACGCCGGGACAAGCGACAAGTGCAATTTCCTGGCTGTGCGGTTTGAGGGTTGGACATATGTAGCCGTCGGCGAGGCGTCGCACGAGGTGCTGGCCAAGCCGCTGGTCCGCCTGCTGACCGCAACGACCCGGCCCGATCGGAAATGACCGCAGACCGGCAAACTAAGATGAGGGGCCTGACAAGATCGGGGCCCCTTTTGCATGCGGGCTAACGTCTGTCTGCTGCGAGTCGAAGCGGTTGCTTTTGGACGGCGGTGACTATGGGTGGTTATTTGACGCCCTGGTAGACACTTCTCAAACGGTCCGCGTCAGCCGACGGAATCGCCACGGCGTCACCGCCGGCACGAAGGGCAAGATCGCAGGCAAGTTCGAAGAACACTGCCCGCTGGATCACGTCGGCAGGGTCTTTGCCCACTGTCACCAGCCCGTGATTGGCCAGCATCGCCATATCTTGTTTCGTCAGTGCCTCGATCACCCCGTCGGCCAACTCCTGCGAACCGGGCATCAGGAAAGGCACGCTTGCGACCGGCCCCACGTAGAAAGGCATCTCGATGATGAGCGATACCTCGGGGCGCCGGTCTTCTGGAATGCAGCACAATGTCGTGGCCGCCGGGGACTGAAAGTGCAGCACGCAGTTCACGTCACCCCGCCGCTGAAGAATGCCCGCATGGAACCGGCTCTCAACCGACGGTTTGATCCCGTTGACAGGGGTCCCATCGGCGATGCGGCAGAGGCTGACTCGATCGGCAGTGATCGTGCTCAACCAGGTCTGCGTGCCGCTGACGAGCATGTGCTCGCCGTCCAGGCGCAATGAAAGATTCCCGCTGCTGCAACGGACCAGCCCATAGGCGCCCACCTGTCGACAGGCGGCGACGAATTCTTCCAGTTGTGTTTCAGTGGCCACCTCTGCCATTCTGCTCTCCTTTGTTTCGATTCGGCTATGGAACCGCGTCGGCCGCCGGCCGTCAAGCCCGACCCGCAAAACCGCTCATCTCTCCTGTCGGCGCAATACGAGGCGAGAGATCCTGAATCCGCCGCGTCGCACTGAACCTTTTCCATGGCCGCCTTACACACGTCAGTTTAGCCGGGTCCGATCGTCGGGTCATTCTGCCGCCTTGGCTGTGTCTTCCTCAGCCAGCATTGCGTGGGCTTCTTTGAGTTGCTTGCGGATAGGGATGTCCTGCGGACATTTGTCTTCACAGATACCGCAATCAACGCACGCGTCGGCTTTGTTCCCGGTGTCCCACTTGTTCGTGCCGATGCGGCTATACGCCTTCTTCGCGTGCTCCCACAGGCCGTACACCCTGCCGACGTTGTACCGCTCAAAAATCTTCGGAATCGCCACCTCCTGCGGGCACGGCAGGCAGTATTCGCAGCCGGTGCAGTAAAGTTTCTCCATCTCGTGCATGCGGGCCAGATGTTCTTCGATCGCCTGCTTCTCTTCCTCTTTCAGGCTGATCTTGTCCGAACAGACTTGGATGTTCTCTTCGACATGCTCCATCGTGCTCATCCCGCTGAGGGCAACATCCACGTTCGGATTGCTGAGCACGAAGCGCATCGCCAGTTCGGGAACACGCTCGATATGCGGGAGCAGCCCTTCCAGCACTTCGCTGCCGGCACCCAGCCGTCCGCCACCGACAGGCCCCATCACCACCACGCCCAGGTTCTTCTCTTTGGCGTAGGCGATCCCGTCTTCCAGCTTCCGGTCCAGGATGTTGTACTGCAGCGTAATCGACTCGAAGAAATCGGTGTCGATGATCTTGACCAGATTCTCTGCGTTGTCATGGAACGAACAGCAGATGTGCTTGATCAGCCCTTGGTCCTTTGCCTTCTGCAGCCATTTGGAGATGTAGGGATCGACCCATTGACACCACTTGGTGTCCCAGTTCATCCCGTGGCAGTTGTAGATATCGATGCAGTCGATATCCAGCAGGCGCAGCGAATCCTCCAGGTTCTGCCACCATTTGGATTCGTCGTCGCCAAAGTAGTGGTTCTTCGTCGAGACCACTACCTTGTCGCGCCACCCCTTCAAGGCCTTCCCGACAGCCCGCTGTGAATCGTGATGACAGTACATGACCGCGGTGTCGATGTAGTTAACACCCGCTTCGATGGCCTTGTGAATCATCGGCACGGCCAGTTCGTCGTTGACCTTCTTCTCTTCACCGTCCTTGACCATCGGGAGCCTCATGGCTCCGAATCCCAATTGCGATACTTTCAGTCCGGTTTGACCCAGCTCACGGTATAACACTCTGTTCTCCTTCCGACATCTTGAGCAAGTAATGACATGCAGGTCGCAAGGAGAAGAGTATAGCAGATCATCAAGCCTTTCTCACCCGGCCGTTAGTAACCATCGCCGAAACATCTGACCGCTACGTCAGGCGGGTTTCCGTTGGCCGGGCCGTCTGCAGCGTTTTTCCTACCGTCCGGTCCGGTGTTGTGCCGAAATGGGAAGTGTTGAGCGGATGAAAACTCCGGGACAATCGGGTATACTTCCGCGGAAACGAACGGATATCAGTTGTGCGAAGCGCCCGCAGAGGAGATTCTCATGCGTCACGCGGTAATCATGGCCGGCGGAGCCGGCAAACGCCTTTGGCCCCTCAGTCGCAGGTCCCGTCCGAAGCAGTTGCTTCCGGTGCTGGAAGGAAAATGCCTGTTGGAACTGGCTGTCGAACGCGCCCGGCAGGTGTTTGACAACGACAAGATCTGGGTCATTACCAACGCCGAATACGCCGAGCTGGTGGCAGAGACAATTCCAGATCTGCCTCGAGAGCGGATCGTAGGTGAACCGCAAGGACGGGATACCGCCAACGCAATCGCCCTCGGGGCCGAGTTGCTGGCAGCGACCGATCCCGAGGCAACGATGGCCGTCTTCAGCGCCGATCACGTAATCCGCCCGGTCGAGAAATTCGCCGAGTGTGTAGATCTGGCCTGCAACGCAGCCGAAGAGCACCCGGAATCGCTGGTCACGTTCGGCATACGGCCAAGCTGGCCCCATACCGGGCTCGGATACATCCACTGCGGAGCATCCCTGGAAGACAGCGTCTTCCGCGTCAAGGGCTTCCGAGAGAAACCGGACCACCAGACCGCTCGCCGCTATGTCGAGAGCGGACAGTACTTCTGGAACAGCGGCATGTTCGTCTGGAAAGTCTCTGCTATTCTGGATGCCTTGGAGAAGAACCTGCCCGAGTCGAAACAGAAGCTTGAGCCGGTGGCCGAGGCGGTAAAGCAGGGCAAGGACTACGTGCCCATTCTTGAAGAGGTCTATCCCACGCTGGAGAAGATCAGCATCGACTTCGCCGTGATGGAGAAGTCCGACGATGTTCTTATGGTGGAACTGAACTGCGAGTGGATCGACGTTGGCTCCTGGCCGGCACTGGAAAACGTCACCGACACCGATGAGGGCGGGAACGTCGTGATCGGCGAAGCAACCATCATGGACAGCTTCCGGAACGTCGTCGTCACCCAGGACGACCACCTGCTGGCCGTGCTGGGCATGGACGACTGCATCGTGGTGCATTCGGAAGACGCCACGCTGGTGTGCAGCAAGTCCGACGCCCAGCGGCTGAAGGAACTGGTGAACTACCTCGAAAAGAAGTACGAGGGCAAGTACCTTTAATAGCGCGTGATGGCACAATCCTGCCCTGCATGGTGTGTCTCCCGACCCACCATCTTACACGATGTTCATTGCGGACGTCTCGCCCCGTTGGCGGGTCAGGAGACCCGCCAACCGATAGATGCTGTATTCCCCAATTACAGGATTTTTCTCATGGGATCGTGGCTGGGCATTGATCACGGGACGAAACGCATCGGCGTGGCCGTGGGGGACACCCTCACCGGGATCGCCAGCCCCGTGGAGATCATCACCGATTCCACCGAATTGATGGCGCTGGAGCGCATTGCAGCGCTGGCCGGCGAGTACGGGGTGGATGGCGTCGTCTTCGGATGGCCGCTGAACATGGACAGCACGGAGGGCGATCAGGGCAAAATCGTCCGGGAATTTGCCAAAACGCTGGTCGACCGCACCGGCCTGGACGTGCGTCTCTGGGATGAGCGCCTGAGCAGCTTCGCAGCCGACCAGGCGCTGGCAGGCACATTTACCCGCAAGAAGAGAAAAGCCCGGCAGGATGCTATCGCCGCCAGCTACATCCTGCAGGACTTCTTCCGTTCGCACGGCCCGACCAATGCTCCGCAACCGCACGAAGCCCAAGCCGAACAGGAGTAACCCCGCCGGCCCACCGCCGGCGCGCTAGTCTTTCCGCAGCCGCAGCACCGGACACAGCAGTTCGACACTATCTGCAAAGATCTTCCGGATCGTGTTCACCGGTCCACCTCCTCTCGGCGGCCAACCATCCGGACAAAGCCGATGTGCTGTCCCGTACTGATTTTCAGCGTTTCGGGGAAAGCGTCATCCTGCAGCGTCGCCGCTGCGGTACGTTCTTCGGTCATGTTCGACGTCTCCTGATTTCTCCGCCGGCGCATACATCGCACGCACAACGGGTTCTGCTGTGAAGGTTCAGGGATTGCGCCGAAGGCCGGCGAGAAACGTCAGCCGGAGAAAATCAGCTCCAGGCGCAACACCACGGCCGGGTTGGTGAGCCTCGCAGTCACTGTTGCCCTTTCTGCTGAGGATTTGCTTTGCGCCGCCCGCTGGGGCGACACCGGAATACTGTAGCCGCGGGTTCTGTCTCAGTCAAGCCCAACGCATCGCTTGCTTTGCGCAATGAAATGCCCGACCTGAACGGGCCGGGCATTTCATTTTTATATGAAGGAGGGCTTAGCCCTGCTTGTTCTCTTCTTCGTCCTCGTCTTCTTCGCGTGCCAGCGCTTCCAGAGCTGCGATTGGATCGATGTCGTCCTCGGAAATGTCTTTCTGACCACCGGGGAACTCGACCGGCTCGGGCTCTGCAGGCTGCTCTGCCGGCTGCTGCTGGGCCACAGGCGGTGCGGGCGGCTTCTGGGGAGTTTCGTGAGGCACTGCCGGAGGCTGCTGTTGAGGCAGCGGCGCGGTCGGTTGTCCCTGCGACGGTTGGGGCTGATTGCCCGGTTCAGCCGGGGGTTCAGGCATGGAGGAAACAACGATATCCGCTTCCAGATCGACGACTTCTTCGGCACCGGGCTCGCCGGCCTCTGCCATTTTCTGCCCGCGCGTCTTGACCGGCTGGACGTCCCCGGGCTCTCCGTTGATCTGCAGGGTGAACATGACCGGCCCGACCACCAGTCGGTCGCCCGCGCTGAGCGTCGCCTCGGTAACCCGCTCGTTGTTCACGTAAGTTCCGTTGGAAGAACCGAAATCTCGGACCTTCACGCCCTCTTCACCGAGGGTCAACTGGCAGTGACGCCTGGAAACGCTGGGGATCGGAACACGCACATCGCACTGCTCACCTCTGCCGATGATGACTTCGGACTTGGTGACTGGAATGTCTTTCCTCTGCCCGCTACTCTTGAAAAAGATGAGTTTGACGTCCATTGCCTGCCTCATTAAAAACGTGGGTTCGGCCGGCTGCTTCCCGACAACGTCTGCCGACCTGTAGGTTTAGTGTCTCGTCCGAACGCAACTGTTGATTGTAAAATCCTCATGGACCCCTGCAAGAAAAAAGAGCCCGAAGTTTCGCTACAACCGGCCCGGGCGCTGTACGTACACGTACCGTTTTGCGTCTCGAAGTGCCGGTACTGCGACTTCTATTCGCTACGTCATGACATTCACGGCGTCACCCGCTATCTGCAGGCGGTCCGCGCGGAAGTGCGAATGCGGCGATCGGTACTCGAAAGACCGCTTCGCAGTCTGTTTCTGGGTGGAGGAACGCCCACGGTCCTGGGACCGACAGCCTTGGCTGAACTGCTGGATGATCTGCTCCCGTTGACCGACTCGGACACCGAAATCAGTATAGAAGCCAATCCCGCCAGCATCAACGCGGACATGCTACGGACGCTGGCCGGGCGGGTCAATCGCATCAATCTCGGGGTTCAGAGCTTCGCAAACGCCGAATTGAGCACCCTCGGTCGGGTGCACGACCGGCAAGAGGCCCTGGAGGCATGGAAGCGTCTGCGGGACATCTGCCCGGGAAATATGGGCCTGGACCTGATCTACGGCATCCCCGGCCAGAGTCTGCACTCCTGGCAGGAATCCGTGAGTACTGCCCTCGGCCTTTGGCCGGATCACATCAGCGCTTATTCTCTCAGTTTCGAGCGTGGAACGCCGCTGGAGGCGGACCTGCAGGCGGGGAAACTGCACGAAATATCCGAGGACCTCCAGGAGCAGTGCTACCGCCACTTGATTGACGCAGCCCGTCGTGCTGGACTGGAGCACTACGAGATATCCAACTTCGCCGCCGAGGACAAGCAGTGCGTGCACAATCTGACGTACTGGCACAACCTGCCGTACGTCGGTGTCGGCCCGGCTGCGGCGGGGTACGTGCACGGCGTCCGCCGGACAAACCTGCCCGATCTGAACGCCTGGGCCGCTGCACTTCGAGCCGGTCGAGAACCCGCCGCCGAGACGGAAAAACTCCCGCCCCGCCTGTCCGCGGCAGAGACCCTGATGCTGGGTCTGCGCCTTCGCCGGGGCGTGAACCGGCGTGAGTTTGCCGGCCGCTTCGGCCGCGACCCGGTCGAGATGTTCCCGCGGAGTTTCGACAAGTTCCGCGATCACCTCTGTTTGGACGCCACTTCCATCCGCCTGCGGGAATCGGCCCTGTTCGTCGCAGACACGATTCTGGCGGAGATCATTTCTGAAGCCGGGTAAGCTGCCGGACTTGTGTTGCGTGCTTTGGCCGGGATCCCCCCGCCGGATTACACACCTTCCGCCCCGCTTTTCTTGAAGCACAAGTTAATCCGCCCCAGCAAGAGTCCGATAAGAGCACTGGATTGCCACAAGCACTCCAGGCTACCCGAGAGTCTGGTTGGAGGCAGCACTGGCCCGGCCCGGATGCAGCTCGTACGCTGCAAGATGGGTCAAGTCTAAGAAGCATCTGGACTTAGGTGTAAGCCCACCAACGTCGTCCGGTGGATTCCAGGAAACGGAGTAGGTTAAATGTCCCTGAAAATCGTCAAAGGCGATGCACTTCCCATGGGAATCGACATCGCCGACGGGCAGATAAAGATCGCCCAGGTTCGGATGACGCAGGAAAAGTGCGAACTTATCGCAGCCGGGTCCGCCTCGCTGCCTGTCGGTAAGGACGAGAGCCCGCGCACGCGGAAGTCCAATATCATCCGAGCGATCAAGAGCATCCTGAAGAGCCAATCCTTCAGCGGCAAAAAGGCCGTGCTTTCACTTCCAGCCTCGGCTTCCTTCGTCCGCCACGTCCGCGTCCCCAAACTTGCTCCAGAAGAGACGGCCGACGCGGTGAAATGGGAACTGGACGGAAAGCTGCCCTACTCGGTTGAGGAGGCAGTAATCCGTCACGTGGTGGCCGGGGATGTCTATGGCGAAGGCGAAAGCAAACAGGAAGTGATCGCCGTTGCAGCCCACCGCGACACCGTCCAGGACTACATTGACATCGCGAAAAAATGCAAACTCGACATCGTCGGAATCGATGTCGAAGCCTGCGCCCTGGTCGAATGCTTCGCACGCCTGTTCCGCAGAACCGAAGATCAAAGCCGCACGATTCTGTTTATCGATCTCGGACAGGACAGCACGCAGGTGGTCCTCACCCACGGCAACCGCATGGTCTTCGCGCGGAACCTGGACACAGCCGGTCGCCATCTCGATGCCGCCGTGGCTGACGGTCTGGATATTTCCGTAGAACAGGCCAACGAACTCCGCCGGGACCTGCAGAGAGAACAAGCCGACGAACAGGCCGAGGGGGAACTGGAGAATATTCTCGAAAAGCCGCTGGCGACACTGACCGACGAACTCATGCAGTGCATGCGGTACTACGAGACGGTCTTCCGCAATCAGGGTGTGGAGCGGGCGATATTCGTCGGCGGACAGGCTTTCGACAAGCACCTCTGCCAGACCATCGCCCAGCGACTGAACCTGCCCGCACAGATCGGCGATCCGCTGGTGAGAATGGAACTGTTGCCCGGAGCGGGTTCCGAATCCGGTCTGGATCGGCGCCAGCCCCAGCCGAACTGGGCTGTCGCGGTGGGCCTGAGCCTCAGCCAAACCGTGGCTGCCTAAGGAGAGACCATGAGCATTGTAAACCTACTTCCGGACGACTTCCTCCGAAACAAACGGCAGCGCCGAGCCAATGTGCTCTGCCTCGTTCTGTTCGGGATCGTGATGGCCGGCGTGATCGCGGCGATGATGGTCTCCGAGCGTGCCACGCAGAACAACATCGCCGTGCGGGATCGGGTGGACCAGCAATACGCCCAGGCCGCCCAGAAGATCCAGCGTATGCAGCAGTTGCAGGCACAGAAGCAGACGATGATCAAGAAAGCCGAGCAGACGGCTACTCTCATGGAGAAGGTGCCCCGCAGTTATCTGCTGGCCATGGTGACCAACGCCATGCCAGAGGAAGCAGGCATCAAGAATTTCAACCTGATCACCAAGCAGATTGTCGCGGCTCCGACTCCTGCCCAGCCGACGAAATTCGCGGCAGTGAGCGGGACCCCGGCGGCTTCGGCACAGTCCACGGCACCCAGGCATGAGGTGCTCATGGAGATTCGCGGATTGGCCAGGACGGACGTCCAAGTCGCCCAGTTCATCGCGAAGCTCTACCGGAACCCACTGATCGCTTCGGTGGACCTGGCCTACTCCAAGGAAGTCACGCTGGGTAAGGACGATCCTCCCGTCCGCGAGTTTGAGGTCCGCACCAGGCTCAAGAGCAACGCGGATGTACTGGAGGCCTTGGAAAAGGACAAACAGACCGCCAAGGCCAATCAACAAGAGCCCACTTCCGAGACGGGAGCATAACCATGAAGTTCGGCCTCAGAGAACTGATTTTTCTTGGCGTGGTAATGGTCATTCCGATCTGTGCCTGGGCGTTCGATTTCAAGCCTCGCAACGAGGACAACGAACAGATGCTCGAGCAGATCGAGGCCAAGCAGGCCCGTCTGCGGGAACTGAACCAGGCAACAGCGGTCATCGGCGATCTGGAAACCGAGATCGGCGCCCTCAAGAACGCCATCGGCTACTTCCAGTCCAAGTTGCCCAACGAGAAGGAAATCGACAAGGTCCTTCAGGAAGTGTGGCGGCTTGCCGAGGAAAACAAGCTGACAGCCAAGAGCATCCGCACGATGGACCGCTCTCGCGTGAAGAACAACTTCGTCATGCCCGGTGGTCCGCACGCCGAACAACCGATCACCATGAAGCTCGAAGGTGACTTTATGGGCTTCTATACGTTCCTGCAGGCCCTGGAGGCCCAGCAGCGAATCATGCGGGTGCGAACGATGAAACTCAAAAAGCCCCGCAACGGCCCCCAAGGCCGCATGGAAGCCGAGTTCGAGATGACCATCTTCTTCGAGAAGAGCAAAGGGTGATTCGATGTCTCCTGAACAGATCATGAACCAGATGAACGACAATGCCCCGGGCGACGATCCGTTCGCGCCCGATCCTGCGGAACAGAATTCCGCCCAGCACCGCGGATCGGCCAAAGCGAGCAAGAAGAGCATCCCCGACCTGAAGGCGCTGGCCCAGGGCAACGTGACCCTCGTGGTCGTCTTCCTGGCGGGACTGGCGGTGGTTTACCTCCTGAGCCTGCGTGGAGGTCCATCTGCCGCCACAGCACAGGCCAAGGCCAACCAGCTTCGGGTCGATGCCGCCCTCAGCGTCATCGGGCAGGTCACCGTGGACGACAAGAAGGCCGTCGACGTGGTCAAGTCTTTCCACTCCGATGCCAGTCAGCGCCAGATTCCGGTGGGTAGTCTGGTCCACAACCCGTTCAAATTTGCAGCTCCGAAGAAGATCGTCAAGAAGCAGCCCGACAGGACGACTGAACCGGTCGCCCCGGTCGGACCGTCCGATGACGAGGTACAGGCCCGGCAGAACGCCCTTCGCGCCGTTCGCTCGCTCGACCTGCAGTCGATTCTTGTCGGAAGCGAACGCCGCACCGCGATGATCGACAACAGCCTCCTGCAGGTTGGCCAGACCGTCAAGGGCTGGACCATCGTCCGGATCGAAGAAAAGAAGTGCGTACTGAAGTGGCAGGATCTGACACGCGAATTGATCCTTCCGTAACGCGAAACCTCAAGCTGTCTCTGAGAAGAGAGGTAACTCTGTTGACCCGTGCATCGGATCCCCATCCTACCCCGCCGGAGAAGGAGGCGGACAGCGGATCTCGCGACCAGATGGAATTCGCCGAACTGTGGCGGCCCAAGTCCGAAGGGACGAGCCGCCGCAACCCCGAGCGACTCCTGCTGGAGATGGGGGCCGTCACGCGCGAGCAGATCGTCGCCGCCCAGAAGAAACAGAAGTCGTCTCCGCACCTGACGCTCCTGGAAGTGCTCGTCCAGAGCCGGTCCATCAGCGAGAAACTGGCCTTGCAGGTCATGGCCAAGTACTCCAACCTGCCGTTCATGGAACTCAAGAGTCAAGACGTGGACGAACGAATCTTCTCGCTTCTGTCGATTGACTATCTCAAGAGCAAGAAAGTCATTCCCATCCGTCGCTGCCGGAAAGGCGTGCTGGTGGGGCTGGCTGACCCGACCGACATCTTCCTCATCGACGACTTGAAACGCCGCTTCAAAAACCGCGCCGAACTTGTCGTCGTCCCACCGTCCCAGATCACGCTCGTCATCGAAGAGCTCTCCACCAAGCCTGAAGAGCAGATGAACGACATCATCAAGGACATCGCCGAAGATGCCGTCGAGGTCGTCGAGAGCGAAGAAGATGAAGTTACCGACCTGGAAGAACTCGCCGGCGAGAGCCCGGTCATCCGGTACGTCAACTACGTGATTTCCCAAGCCGTCAAGGAAGGCGCCAGCGACATCCACATCGAACCGACCGAGAAGCGGCTGCGAGTCCGCTATCGTATCGACGGTGTGCTGTTCGCCCAGCAGGCGCCCCCCGTTTCCATGCAGCCGGCCATCATCTCGCGACTGAAGATCATGGCGAACCTGGATATCGCCGAACGCCGCCTCCCGCAGGACGGCAGGATCCGGGCCAGCGTGCACGGCAGGAACATCGATCTGCGTGTCAGCACCCTGCCGGTGGTCCATGGCGAGAAATGCGTAATCCGCCTGCTGGACAACCGCTCGATCACCGTCGGCCTGGACAAGCTGGGCTTCCGCCCGAACACGCTGGAGATGTTCCGACACGAGATCACCCAGCCGCACGGGATCGTGCTGGTGACCGGACCGACCGGCAGCGGTAAATCGACCACGCTGTATTCGGCCATCCAGGTGATGGACAGCGACACGCTGAACATATCGACCGTCGAAGACCCTGTGGAATACGAGCTCGATTCGATCAACCAGGTGAACGTGCGGGAACGCATCGGAATGAGCTTCTCTGCCGCCCTCCGCTCCCTGCTTCGACAGGACCCGGACGTGGTGATGCTTGGTGAAATTCGAGATGCCGAGACGGCGAAGATCGCAATCCAGGCGTCGTTGACCGGCCACCTGGTGCTTTCGACGCTGCACACCAACGATGCGCCGTCCAGCATCACGCGACTGATCAACATCGGCGTGGAGCCGTTTTTGATTTCCGCGGCATTGAACGCAATTCTCGCCCAGCGACTGGTGCGCCGGATCTGCCCGGAATGCAAGCAGAAGGTCACCGAACTGAAGCCCAATGAAGAACGCTTCATCAAGAAGTACGGGCTGGACGTCGGGACGATCTATCGCGGCGCCGGCTGCGACAACTGCCGCGACACCGGCTACAAGGGCCGACTCGGCATCTATGAATTGCTGGTGATGGACGAAGATATCCGTGACGTGGTCACCGGCAATCCGACGCTCTCTCAGATGCGGAAGGCTGCCAATGATCACGGAATGGAAACGTTGCGGGACGACGGCCTGTTCAAAGTCCAGGCCGGGCTGACCACTATCGAGGAAATACTTCGGGTAACCGAGTCCTGATCAAACACGGACTCCCGACCCGAATGCTGCCAGGAGAAAACACAAGTGACAATGCTTCAGGAACTGCTGACAAAATCGCTCGAACTGGGCGCCAGCGACGTTCACATCGTCTGCGGGCTTCCGCCTCTGTTCCGCATCCACACGGTACTCGAACCAGCCCCGGGAGACTGGCCCACGGTGACACCGGATCTTTCCATGAGCTTTGTGGAAGAAATGGTCGACCAGCGACGGCTCGACAAGTTCGAGGACCTGCGCGACTTGGACTTCTCCACGGAGGTGGAAGGTCTCGGCCGCTTCCGTGTCAACGCGCATTACCAGAAGGAAAGCGTCGCCATCGCCTTCCGTGCGATTTCCAGCGAAGTGCCTCCGCTGAAATCGCTGAATCTCCCGCCGGTCACGGAGAAGTTCGTCCACATGCCACGCGGGCTGGTTCTGGTCACCGGCGAAACCGGTGCCGGCAAATCCACCACGCTTGCGTCGATGATCCAGGCGATCAACGAGACGTACAACCACCACATTATCACGGTGGAAGATCCGATCGAATACGAGATGACCAGCAAGAAAAGCGTTGTCGAGCAGCGAGAATTGGGCATCGACGTGCCGACATTTGCTTCCGGATTGAAACACGCATTGCGTCAGGACCCGAACATCATCCTTGTCGGCGAAATGCGCGACCTCGAGACCACCTCCGCAGCGATCACCGCAGCCGAGACCGGTCACCTTGTGTTCTCCACGCTGCACACGCAGAACGCATCGCAGACGATCGAGCGTATCATCGACATCTACCCCGCCGAGCAGCAGAACCAGATCCGTTCCATGCTGGCCAACACGCTGCAGGCGGTCGTTTCGCAGGTTCTTTTCCGGCGGCTGGATAAGCCCGGAATGGTGCCGGCCTGCGAAGTGATGATCTGTACCCCCGCTGTCCGCAACTGTATCCGCGAGAACCGGATTCACGAAATTCCGAACATCATCGAGACCAACCGCGGGATCGGCATGTGCATGCTCGACGATTCGATCAAGGCACTGTACTTCAACGGCAGGATCAGCCGGCAGCAGGCGCTCAGCGAAGCCGTCAGGCCCGAGGCGCTTGCTCAGGCGTTGTGCGCATGATCGCGTAGCGAACAGCGATGCATGCAAGACGATTCCCGCACAGCCAATACCCACAACAGGTGGTGAACCATGCAGACCTTCAAATACGAACTCAGGACTCAGGGCGGGCAGACTACGTCCGGTACAATCCAGGCCGCGTCCATGGGCGAAGCAACGGCGCGCCTCCGGCCGCAGGGATACGTCCAGAACATCCAGCCGGTACAGAGCGGTGCGGCGGGTATCCTGGCCAAGATGCAGTCGGTCAGCGTCGAGAAAGGGCCCGGGCTCAAGGACGTCCACAACTTCACCAAGCAGTTGGCGGTCATGATCAAGGCGGGCATCAGCATCCGCAACGCCATCGACGGGATTGCCGATCAGGTGGAGAACAAGAAGTTCCAGAAGATCATCCGACAGCTCAAGGACGACGTCGAATCCGGTCAGCCTTTCAGCGACTCGCTGGCCAAGCACCCGAAGCTGTTCTCGCCACTGTATGTGAATATGGTTCGCGCCTCGGAGCTGTCGGGTAATCTCGGTCACATGCTCCAGCGGATCGCCACCAACCTGGACCAGCAGATCGAGACGCGGAGCATGGTCCGCGGTGCGATGATCTACCCGGCCATCATTTTGACCATGGCGGTTTCCGCGGTGATTTTCCTGCTGGTAGGTGTGCTTCCGACCTTCGAAAATCTGTTCGCAGGGAAAGAAGAAGCCCTTCCCAAGCCCACGATGATGCTGCTGACACTGAGCGATTTCCTTCGTACAAAGTGGTATTTATGTATCGGATCAATCGTCATCGGTGGCGGCGGGTTCTTATATTTCATAAGGACGCCCAGTGGGCGCATCATCTGGGACAAGATCAAGCTGAAGGTCCCGCTGTTCAAAAACATGTTCAACGCCCTGTACATCACCCGCGGTCTGCAGACGATGGGCGAACTGGTATCCGCCGGTGTGCCAATGCTCGAGACGCTCAAGATTACCTCCGACGTGTCGGGTAATGCGGTCTGGGAGCGTATGTGGTCCAAGGTCCACGCGTCGGTCAAACAGGGTAACAAGATTGCCGATCCGCTTATGGCCGAGGATCGCATGCCCAAGAACGTCGTCCAGATGATCGCTGCCGGTGAGCAGTCGGGTAACCTAGGCGACGTCATGCAGGAGATCGCGGACTTCTACGGGAAAGAACTCCGCGCCACTATCAAGGCGGTAACCGCGATGATCGAACCGATCATGATGGTGGTCATGGGTGTGGTGGTCGGCTTTATCGCAATGAGTATCGTCCTGCCGATCTTCAAGATGTCCAGCCTGGTCAAGTGACCCGGAACGTCCGGGTCTTCGGAGGATGGATAGACGCTGAAAGAGGTGTTCGCATGAATACCCGCAGAAAAACCCGCGGAGCCAAAGCCTTTACACTGATCGAGGTGCTCGGCGCGACAATCATCATTGGTATTGCCGTAGTCGCCCTTCTGGCGGCCATGACCAGCGGAACCAGCGTCAACGAAGCCGGGACGAAGACTACCAAGGCGGTCTTCCTCGCCCAGGAAATCCGCGAGTGGACGATGCGGCTGCCGTTTTCCGATCCTGACTCCGGCGACGCGGACAACCCGCCCGGACCCGATGGAACCAATCCACAGACATTCGTCGACGATCTGGACGACCTGATGGACGTGACCTACAACCCTCCGCGCAACGGGATGGGAAACGCAATCACCGATATGGTGGGCTGGTCGCAGACGATCACTCTAACCTGGAGAAACCCCGACGACCTGGCGGTGATCGTCACGCCGGGCTCCAGCGACGTGATCAATGTCGAAGTGTCTATCCGCTATCAGGACGAGGAGATCCTCTCCAACAACTGGCTGGTCACCCGGAGGTGAACCATGACACATTCGCTCCAGACCCTGAAAACAAGATATGGAGGAACGCCCCGCCTGGGCTTCACGCTGGTGGAACTTCTGGTGAGTCTGGCGATTTTGGCCGTGGTGTTGACAGCGGCGGCGACTTTCGTCCATGCCACGCTCTACAACTACGACCAGAACGAGAAGATCGCAAGCAATTCGCACCTTTCGCGGATGATCCTCACTCGCCTGAACCGCCAGATCCGAACCGCTGCTGCGGTCAGTTGCACCAACTCATCGGTCACCATCGTGCCCCCCAACGACGGTTCGGGACTGCAGCAGATCAAGTATTACGTCCACAATAGGACTCTGTGGTACCAGCAGAAGATCAACGGCGAAATCACTTCGCACCCGCTGATTGCACCCGAGGACGACATCACACTGAAGACGTTCACCGTCGGAACCGTAATGGGCTACGACTGGAACGACGTCTACTGCGTAAAAACAGTGACGATTCGCTTGGAAGTCCAGCAGGACGAGCACACCCATTCGTTTACCGTCACCGCCTCACCGCGTCGCAACCAGGTCTGACGGCGGCGACGAAGCAATAACATACCTTTCCCCACCTTGAACTGGGCGGCTTCGCATACAGCTCAAGGACGGTAAACCGGACTTCGGCGATTCGCTGGAGGAGTACATGGAAAAGGCTCTTCGCATGAAGTCCGCTCCCGAAACCCAACCCGCGGCTGAGACCCAAGATTGACCCGGGCCTGCCTGCTCGCTACAGTACGCGGACTATGCGAGTAGTCATCACCGGACAAGTCGGACTGGACAAGAAGGCGTTCCTCCAGCGGGTAGCCGATCTGGCTCGGGAGGAAGATTTCCCTCTCAAGATGTACAATGTCGGCGAGATGATGTACGAAGAAGCGCCGCACGTCCAGCCGGGAAAGATCCTCGACCTGCCCCTGAACCAGCTCAACAGCCTCCGCCGGAGCGTCTTTAAGGACATCCTGAACGGCGCGGAGAGGCATTCCAACGTTCTGGTCAATACCCACGCAACATTCCGCTGGCGACACGGGCTGTTCTATGCGTTCGACTATGACCAGATGAAGGAACTGGACGCGGATATCTACGTCGTGCTGGTGGACAATATCGACCGCGTGCATCACAGGCTCGTCCGCGACGGCCACACAGACCACACGCTCAAGGACCTGATGGTCTGGCGGGAAGAAGAAATCCTTGCCACGGAACTGGTAAGCCAGATTGTCAGCGGTCCGCGGTGTTTTTACATCTTTGCCGGCAGCGCCGAACACGGTGACGAACAGGCGGGAGCTCTGCTCCGCCTGATCGCCAGGCGGGAAATGAAGAAGGCGTATCTGAGCTTCCCCATGACGCACGTGATGGACAAGCCCGACCTCCTGCGGGATATCGAAGGCTTTCGGCGCGAGATGAAGCGGCACTTTGTCTGCTTCGACCCCGGGGATATGGAAGAGAAATACCTTTGCCAACTGGCCATGGAAGCCGCCTCCAGCGGGCAGCGCGTGATCCGGACTGGCCCTTCCGACGGTCTGAGCGGGACAATGGAAGTCTCGCAAATGCTTGACATTATCGCCGACATCGACGGCCAGATCTACGCCCGGGATTTCAAGCTGATCGACCAGGCCGACATGATCGTGTCGCTCATTCCGGAGCTGGAAGATGGCAGGCCCGGTCTGTCAAGTGGAGTGGAGCGGGAACTGCAGCACGCCCACGAAGCCACTCGAGATGTCTACGTGATATGGCAGCCCAAGGCCGAACCGTCCCCGTTCATTACCGAAACAGCCACACGGGTTTTCCGCTCCACGGACGAAGCCGTAACGTACTTTCAGGAGTCGGATCTGGTACCGCCTCCGCCCCACGGCACCCTCTTCGCCTGAAAATTCTCGGATTTTTCTCTGGAAAAGCAGACTTAACACCTCCTTAATACTCTGACAAAGACCTTGTGCGTATCGTTTCTAAGAACGGGCGCTGCGGAATTTGCTATTCGTTACGGGGTTTTGTCATTGCGCTCATGCTCATCCGTTCCGGATCCCTTTTGGTTCCGCGGCACGGGTCGAGCGTGCAGACGGATCTGCGCAGGCGCAACACGTTTTGGGTTCTCCGTTCGGAAGGACGGGGAGGAATACAAGGATGTGTTTTTTTAACAAGAAGGAGAGTCCTATGACGAGCAAGCACTTTGTATGTTCGCTAACCGCCATGGCAGTCCTGGTCGGGTTGACCGGGATGGCGGCTGCGGGCGATGACTCGACCAACTGGTTGAGCGCTGTGGAGAAAGAGGCCCAGGCCTCTGAAGGCAGGTTGAACATGGCCGAGCATGTGGACAAGCCGTTCCCGGTGCGTCTCGGTGTCGAGTACGTTCTGGCGACCGACTACATCTTCCGTGGCGTGAACTTCTCGGAGTATGATGGTGAAGGACGTGAAGACCTCAACCATCAGTTGAGCGTCGGCGCGGAGATGGACACGGAAGACCTGGCCGGTCAGGATCTCGGCAAGATCGGTGGTTACATCTGGTTCGAGTGGTACGCCGGTCAGGAACATCTGACCCCGGAGGACAGTTCGAATCTCCAGGAAGTGGACTACGTCCTCTACTGGCGGAAGGAATTCCCCGAGATGTTCACCGAGGTCGAACTGGGCTGGATTGCCTATCAGTTCCCGCGTGAGAGCGGTAATGCCCGCACCACCTACGAGGTGTACGGCAAGCTGAGCTTTGACGACAGTCCGCTGTGGGAAATGTGCGGGATCGACGTGGAAGGCCCCGTGCTGAACCCGTTCGTCGCCTACTACCATGACTACGATGTGGTCAAGGGCGGATGGCTGGAAATCGGTATCCATCATGACATCGACATGAAGAATATCGAGCAGACCAAGGACGTCCCGGTGCTGAGAGACATGATCTTCACACCGTCGATCGTCTACGGTGTCAGCCACCGTTACTGGGACAAGGCGATGGGCAATGAGAGCATTGCCACGTCCTCGGCGAACATCAACTACGGGCTGGGCGTTGCTTATGACCTCAGCTCCGCACTGGACATCCCCGAGCAGTACGGCAAGTTCACGGTCGGTGGATTCCTGAACTACAGCCAGGCGCTGGACGACAGCCTCCTGAACGACGAGTTCTACGGCGGCATGAAGCTCGGCTGGCAGTGGTAATCTACGCGTAGCAACGCACCGTAGCGCAACAGAAACGGCGGCGTCACTTTCGGGTGTCGCCGCCGTTTCTATGCGCTGATACCGCCGGGAGGAATTCGCTCAACTGACCGCCTATTCGGCAGCCCGGTCCGATTGGGAGTCCTGCAGCCCATCCGCTACCGGTGTACCGGGCAGTGCGTGACAGGCCGGCCGACCTTCCGGATCGCTCATAGGAATCCCGCTGCTCGGGGGCGCCTCCCTGCGGGAGATTCTACCCGTGGCCAAACGGGCCGCATGGAGAAACGTGCGAGGATAGCTCCAGATCATGCTCCACATGCCACCAATCTGCAAAGCCGGATCTATGGTCTTCTGTCGGCTCTTGGGCCGGAACAGGCTGATCAGGAACCTGACGGGATTGAAAAAGTACATATACGCCAGACTCAGGTTCAGCTGCTTCTGCCACGGTTTGTCCGCTTTGGAAGCGACGACGTAGTTGCCGTCGTACATGTACGGCTGAACCTTCTTCCCACCGACGCGATCGTACACCATACCCGACGTGAACGTCTCTTCGTATATCCGGGAACCGGTCGCCGGTGAAATCATCAGCACCTGGAAATCCACCGCACCGTACTTGCGCAGCAACTGGACCTGGTTCAGTAGGCCGTAAGGCTGTCCTCGTGTAAACAGCGGCTGGGTGTCATGGTGCATCATCATCGCCATCGGCGAAATGCCCACTTCATGCAGTAAAGCAAATGCTTTGCGTGTCTTGTCGACGGACTGGCCCTTCTTGACCAGCGTGCCGGTCATATCCTCCACGCCCACCCAGAGGGCAATCACCCCGGCCTTGCGCACCGCCCACAGATAGTCCTTCATTTCCAGGACGCCGTGGATCGTTGCCTCCGATCCCCATCGAATGCGTTTCCGCAGCGGTTTGCCGGCTATTTGGGCCCTGCTGAGCGTCTCGCACAAATCCAGGGCCCGGTCCTTGTCGTTCAGCAGGTTGTCGTCGGCCCCGAACGCGAACCGGATCCCGAACTGTTCGTACAGTCCTCCCATTTCCTCTGCAATTCGCTCACCGCTTTTCAGCCGGTGCACACGCTGGTTGTATGCCGGAATCGGGCAATACGGACAGCCCATCTTGCAGCCAAGGGTCAGCACCATCGAAGCCACCGGCGAATGGAACCGGACGCGATTGGCGGGAAGCGTGCCCGAGAGGCCTTTCCGGAAGCGGCTGGGCTTCTCAAGAAGTTTGAACCCGGTTACAGCGCTGGGCAGTTCATCCAGATCCGCCACCAGTCGCTGGATGCCCGTGTCGATAAGCTGATCCGGGACGGGCCCATCACCCACCGGGTAGACCAGCCCGGGTATCTCGTTCAGCAGGCCCTGATGCTTGGCCTTCAGGAAAGCCGACCGCATCGATTCGCCCGGAGAGCGGACCGAGAGGACCACCTCCAGCATCTCCAGCAGGACGTACTCCTCCCCCGTGACCACCACGTCCGCCTGCCAGGCATCCTTGGGATCCGAACTGAAGAAATTCCACGGTTCATAGATCGCCCGAGGGCCGCCACAGATCACGAGCGGCCGGTCGTCGGGAGCAATGCGGCAGACGTCCCGCAGCAGGCCATCGGCCGCAGCGGCGTGAATCTGCATGCTGGACAGGAGGAACATATCGGGTGTTCGTCCGTCCAGTTTCATCGTTGACGGTTTGAAGCGCCGATTCCACTGCTGCAGGACGATCCGGGTCTTCTCGAACCCGGACTCCACCAGCGCAGCCCCGATGGCGCGAACGCCAGCCGGAACCATGTGAGCGGCTGTCTGGTAGAATGGAAGCATGCGGGTGCGGGGGTCATAGGCGCACGCGATGACGGAAGTTAAATCGTGCTGCGATGCGATGTTGTGCAGCCGCCGACGTATATCTGTCAACTGCCCCGGCTTGAGCAGTCGATCCCCTTCTGAACGGCAAGGCAATTCCATGAAGCATCCTTTATCGTGATGACGCGCTGAAGATTCCAACGCCAAGCGAACCAACCATTGTATTGAGGTAACCCGCTGATAAGAAGCTTTTTCAGCAATTCTGCGAAAGCCTCCAACCCGGTAGCGGACGGAAGGAGGCCACAACGGGCCTGATGCGTCCGACGCATCAGGTTTCGCGCAGCTCCCGGACACCCGCAGCAAACGCTTGCCATGCTGGTTTGGGCCGGTTGTTCCTGTCGACAAGACCCCAGGCGGTTTCAGCGGGGCAGTCCGGTTGCCCGCACTGCCAGCACTTCGCCTGGTCTTCCCATCGATAGAAGAACAGGCCCATTAGTTTCTCCCGATGCTGCCGGAAGGCGGCGAATGCCTGCCGGACAAATTCGGCCTGCACCTGCGGCGTGTGCCCGCCGTCCCATCCGAAACGCCACTTCTTCAGTTCGCAAGGCCACGGCTCGCTGGCCGCTTCATCCTGCGTCATCACACCTCCGGCGGAGCTGTAGCCCCATTCGTTAATCAGGACCGGCTTGCCCGTCAACTCGTAGAGCTCCGCGATGCGTCCGGCCCACGAGTTTGGTCCTCCGGAATCCCACGTGCCGTAGTAGCCGTCGATCCCGCAGTAGTCCAGCGGTGTGTCTGCATCGGCGAACAGGCGGCCGCAGAAGAAGTACGCCATCTCCGTTCCAGCGCAGTTGTGCCCGACGGTGCAATCGGGGTTGCCCGCCTTCAGCCCGCGGGCCGCAGCCAAAATCAGTTCGCATGCGCCGGCTGGTTTCAGCGGACCGGCGAACAGGTTCAGATCCAGCTCATTGGCGATCTGCCACAGATCGACCACGCCCCGCGTCTGCTCGGCGAGGAACCGGCACACCATTTCGTAATTCTCGATAAACTCGTCGCTACCGTATTCGCCCATCCAGGCGGGTGTGCTGGGTTTCCATACCAGCTCAAGCTTCCCGCCCGGTCCCACGGGTTCACGAACGCCGTGCCCGAACAGCGGCGTGATGCCCATCAGTTCAAATCCCTGCTCTCGCCGGCCGACGGCGGCAGCGCGGGCGTTGACATAGCGCTCGGCCGGCTCGCCACCGGCGGTTTTCGCCCAAGGGTAACCGAACCCCTGACGCAGGTGCGTGATGCCCGCCTGCTTCATCAGGTTCACGTCTGCATCGGAATAAGCACTGGTTCCAATGATCATGGCAATACCTCACCGGGCGAAAACGAAGCAAGCCCCCTGACGCTGCGACGGCCTGGGGGCTTGCCTGTTTGCTCTCATCATAGTAACACGGTCAGCTGATCTTGACTTCCTTGCCGGCCTTGGCAGAACGGAAGATCCCGTCGATGATCTTCTGCGTGACGATCGCCTGGGTACCCGGTACCAGCACCGAATCATCCTCAACAACGGCCCGGCAGAAGTCGGCGACTTCCTTCTCGTGGTTCCGCATTTTGATCGGCTGGCCGTGAAGGTCGGTCTGTACGAAGTGGTGCGGTGTGCAGTCCATCAGGTGCCCGCCCTTTTCCATCTGGACGCTCAGCGGGCTCAGCCCGGCCCCGCCCTTGGTGCCGACGATATGCTGCCCTTCGCGATCCTGATCGAGGTTCACGCAGAAGCTGCATTCGATGCTCATCGTCGCTCCATTTTCATAGCGGACAAACCCGGCTGCGAAATCCTCAACGGTGTATGTCGTGTGATCCCATTTACCGAACTGGCCCCAATGCCCCGGCGTATTGCCGATGCTCTGGTAGGTGGCGCCGCTGACGCTGACCGGCTGGGGGCAACCCATCAGCCACCACGTCAGGTCAATCTGGTGGACGCCGATATCGATCGTCCCGCCGCCGCCCTGCTCTTCCAGTTGGCCGAATACGCCCCAGCTCGGCACGCCGCGACGCCGGACGGCCTTGCACTGGGCATAGTAGATGTCGCCCAGTTCGCCGGTATCGACCAGTTCCTTGACGAATTCCGCATCGGGACGATAGCGGTGCATCAAGCCGATCTGCAGTTTCTTGCCCGCCTTCTCGGCAGCGTCGTTCATCTTCTTCGCTTCGGCGGGGTTCATCGCCATCGGTTTTTCGCACAGGACGTGCTTGCCGGCTTTCAGAGCGTTGACAGTGATCTCGCAGTGCGACTTATTGGGGGTGCAGACGCTGACGGCATCGATTTCATCGAGCTTCAGCAGATCCTTGTGATCGAGGAAACGGCGCTCTTCGGGGATGTCCCACTTGTCGCCCTTTTCCTTCAGGACCTCCGGTTTGATATCACAGATCGCGACCAGTTCCGACAGGTCGCATTTCTCGTACCCGCTGTGATGGACGCCGGAGATACCACCGGTCCCGATGATTCCAACTTTCAGCTTCTTCTTCGCCATAGGGGGTAACCTTCTCTCTTGTTTCGACTGGATTACCACCGAGGGGACAGACACGCCCGCTGCGGTGGTCCCGAATAGTGCATTCGGGGCAGATTCCAACAAAACTGCGGAGCGAAGGCAAGCCTGCACCGGGCTTTTTGCGGAGCAAATCCTTTCGAGAGCTGGCAGCGGTCTATTGCTGGAGCTTCGCCCGTTCCTCCGAGATAACGCGGATGTGCTTCATCTCCTCACGGATAATCGCCTCGACCCGGTCGGCGCCCTTGGAGACCATGTCTTTCATGCCGAGATAGAACAGGACCGAATCCTTCTCCAGGCCCAGCGCCACCGATAGGACCTCTTCAGGACTCTCGTCGCCGGTCAGATTGGCGGCAGGATCCGCATCGACGGGGAAGACCTTGCCGTCGGCCATGGCGCGGATGTACGGGATCGCCTCGTCACGCGGGTCGTCGATGCCCTGGAATTTCTCATCGCTGGTTTCCTTCCGCAACTCCTTGAAGATGGCTTCGTGCTTGTGCTCCCAAGACGCCAACTCAACCAAAAGGTTCCGTGCGTGCTCATCTTCGCAGAACTGGGCAGCTTTGTGGTAGTAACGTGCGCCATTGCGTTCGATTCGGATGGCGATTTCAAAGGCTTCGTCCAGGCTGAATGCGGTCATGATGCGGTATCTCCTTCGGCTTCGACGTGCTCTTTCCGTTCTTCGGCATCCACGCCTTTCCCGCGGTAGGGAAGGG
>JBKHHU010000147.1:0-9154 GCA_046539045.1 Phycisphaerae bacterium | reverse complement strand
CAGTTCGCGGCTAAGAATCGCCACTGGTCAGCATGCCCGACAAGCCCCCGCGCCTCCTGTCCAGACGCCACGCCCCAAATCCCAAACGCCCACGTCGCGAAATGACGTTTGAGATCTGGCATTTGGCTTTTGGACTTTGCCTGTCATTTGAGTTTTCAGCTTCAAGCCCGCCGTTCTCACCCAACCTTAGCGCTCCCTCCAATGCTCCGTTAATGTCTCGCCTATAGGCTTCTCGCCATCGGGAGCACCCGGAACGTTCGACATGGCGCCCGCACGCGACTGCGGGACGGGAAAATTTCCCTGTTTTACCTATTTTACCTTATGCTCCGGGAAGGTGCGGTCGATAGATAAACTGGAGAAGCTGTAGTAGATTTAAGAGCCTACTAGGCTTGTCAAACCCGAGAAGGGAAAGGATAACTCATGTCGCTGAAGGTAATGATCGTCGAATCCGACTGGTCGCTCGCCCACCAGGCCGAAGACTACCTTGAATCGCGCGCCCATCACGTCTGTCGCGTCATCCGTCCGGCCGAGGCCTTGACCAAGGCCGAGCACTGGGGTCCGGATCTGGTCATCGTCTCCGCCGAGTACACGGAGAATGGCCTTCTGGAAGAGTTGCACGCGCTCCCGCAGGCTCCGGCAGTGCTGCTGACCGGCAGCATGGACCGCTACGACTTGGCCTGGCGGGCCTGGCAGCGTGGCGGGCACGAACTGCTGCTCAAGCCGATCTTCCGCACCAGTGAAATGCGATCGGCGATCATCACGGCGATGGAAAACCACGCTGCCGGCACGCGGATCGAGACGCCCCAGGTCGCCACGGCCTGACCAGGCCTGGCCGGCGGACATCGACACCGCCAAGCCGCTGTCGCTCTGCCGCAAAATCCGTTCGCTAGCATATTGACAGACCCTCTCGGCAATGGTACATTTTGCCGTCTATCGACCGGCCCCCGGTCGTAAGCACGGTGGATGTAGCTCAGTTGGTCAGAGCACCTGGTTGTGGTCCAGGGGGTCGGGGGTTCAAATCCCCTCATCCACCCGTATCGAACAAACCCCCGCCCGAGCGGGGGTTTTTTGATGGTGTCGGCACCAGGCGGCCGGGCCTTTCGTTGCCCCTCGCCCCCCTAATGGATCAATCCAATGCCCTCGTCCGACAGCAACCCGCCGCTGGAGATCCGCCGGTACCGCCCGGGCGACGCGGAGGCGGTGTGGGACCTGCACAATCGCGCCCTGTACGCTGCCGGCTCGCACCCCGGTAGCGGGCAGTGGGATGAGGACGTGCGTCACATCCAGCGGGAGTATCTCAATCCCGGCGGGGAGTTCCTCGTTGGCCTGCTGGACGGGGCTCTGGTGGCGATGGGCGGGTATCAGCCGGCACCGGATCGGCAGAACGTCGCGCTGGTGCGGCGGATGCGCGTCGACCCATCCTGTCAGCGACACGGATTCGGCAGGGCGATCTACAGCGAGTTGGAGCGGCGAGCCCGACAGGTCGGCATCGAACTGTTCCGCCTGGACACCACCACCCGGCAGCGGCCCGCACAGAAGTTCTACGAGTCCCAGGGCTTCCAGCCAGTCGGTACCGACCGTTTCGGCCGGTTTGATCTGATCATCTATGAAAAACGGCTTTAAAGCGGCTGAGTGTGCCCATCGGCGTCAGTCATCCATTCGTGCCGGTCGCGGGACTCGTGGACTCTACCCGGCCACGACCGGCGGCTTGCGAACTTCCCAATAGTAATACTCATCGTCTTCGCCCACGCGGACCATCCCGAGCCGTTGGAGCACGCCGATGGACGAAAGATTGGTCTTGAGGCAATCGGCGCAGACAACCTGGACCTCGCGGTGCACCAGCGCCCAGGCGACCAGTTCCCGGGCAGCCTCCGTGCAGTAGCCTTTTCCGCGCTGGCTGGCGATCAGCGCATACCCGATCTCCACGCGTCCGTCTTCCGGACGGCCCTTGAACCCGATGTCCCCGATCACCCGCCGCTGCCGGCCGGGAAGAACCATCGCCCAGCCGCTCCAGCCGCACAGATCCGGATCCTCCCGGAACACGTCCTCCAGCAGCGGCAGGATCACCTGCGTGTCCTTGCCCGGCCAGTCGTCGGGCAGACGTGCGCTCAATATCTCAGCCGCCGCGACCCGGTCTGACCGCAGCGCCCGCACCAGTTCTCCGGTGAAGGGGCGTAGTTCCAGCCGCGGGGTACACAAGTGCAGAGTCGCTTTCATCAAGAGGCCTCCCATCATTCCGACACTGATGATACCGCAGAGGTTGCCGGTGGGATGGCGCGAAATCCCGACACACCGCAGAATTTCCATTTCGCCGGGCGGACGTTTTCCGACATAATGGGCGGCCCCCAGCCCCGCCGAGCCGGATCCGGCGGGTGCATCCCCTATATGACAGGAGCGTCAGGCACACGATGTCGTTGATTGTCGGACAACAGGTTTCCAAGCTGTACGGCGCCGAGCCGGTACTGGAGAACGTGCGGTTCACGCTCGCACCGGACGACCGCGTGGGACTCGTCGGCCCGAACGGGCAGGGCAAGAGCACGCTGCTGCGGATTCTGTGCGAAGACCTCGTTGCGACCTCCGGCGATATCCAGCGGCGCAAGGGGTTGCGGATCGGGTACCTCCCGCAGGACCCGCCGGCAGCATTGAGCGACCGGAGCCTGCACGACTGCTGCCTGGACGCGTTCGCCGAACTGCAGGACGTCGAGCAGGAGCTGGCGGAACTGGCTGACGCGCTGAGCGACCGGGCGGAAGATGAGTCGCTGCTGAACCGCTACGGACAGCTGCAGACGAAGTTCGAGACCGAAGGCGGCTACGATTACCACACCCGCATCCACAACACGCTGACGGGCCTGGGATTCTCTCCGGAACAGTTCGCCCAGCCGATGGCGGAGCTGTCCGGAGGGCAGCGGACCCGCGCCCTGCTTGCCCAGCTGCTGCTGGAAGAGCCCGAAGTGCTCCTGCTGGACGAACCGACCAACCACCTGGATCTGGATGCGGTGGAGTGGCTCGAACGTTACCTGGCGGAGTTCCGGGGATCGCTGGTGGTCGTCTCGCACGACCGGTATTTCCTGAACCGCGTGACCAATCGCACGTGGGAGGTCGCGTTCGCCTCGCTGGAATGCTACAAGGGCAACTACTCCGCCTACGTCCGGCAACGCGAGGAGCGCTTTGCCGAGCGGATGAAGCAGTACGAGGCCCAGCAGGAGTACGTCGCCCGCACCGAGGAATTCATCCGCCGCAATCTCGCCGGCCAGCGAACCAAGGAAGCCCAAGGCCGCCGGACCAAGCTCGAGCGGTTCCTGAAACTTAACGCGATTCCAAAACCGCAGAGGCCGGCAGAAATCCACCTGACCCTCACGCCCCGGCGTCCCAGCGGGCAGGTGGTACTCAACAGCAGCGAACTGACGATCGGCTATGAACAGGACAACCCGCTGGCGACCTGCGAGGACATTCGCGTGCTTCGCGGGCAGCGGATCGCCATTGTGGGCGGGAACGGCGTCGGCAAGACAACGCTGCTCAAGACGCTCTTGGGGCGGCTGGACTCGCTGGACGGGGACATGAAGTTCGGCACGAACGTCGACGTGGGCTACCTGTCTCAGGCCCACGATGAGCTCCAGCCGCACGATACGGTGCTGCACGCGGTGCAGAAAGCGACCGGCTGCAACCGCGACGAGGTGCGGGATGCGCTGGGGGCGATGCTGTTCAGCGGGGACGATGCGCTGAAGAAGATCAGTGAGCTGTCCGGCGGGCAGCGGTCGCGGGTGATCCTTGCCGAACTGGCGCTGATGCGGGGAAACCTGCTGATGCTGGATGAACCGACCAACCACCTGGACCTGCCGAGCCGCGAGACGCTGCAGGAAACACTGGATGAATTCGACGGAACCATCGTTTTCGTCAGCCACGACCGCTATCTCGTGCAGGCGGTCGCCAGCCACATCTGGGCTATCGAGGGCGGTCTGTTGCACGTTCTTCACGGCGGCTGGGAGAAGTACCTGCAGTGGCGATCCGAGCGGGCGGAGCGACGCATCGCTGCCGAGGCGGAGGCGGCTGGGGCCGATGCGAAGCAGGCCGTGCAGGAGCGGCGGGAGCGACACGAAAACTACGAGCAGACCAAGAAACGCAAGCGAGAGATGGAGCGCATGCAGCGCCGGCACGACGAACTGGAAGAGCAGATCGTCCAGCTGGAAGAGGATCTCGACACGTTGAACGAGAAGGTTTCCGAGGCGTCCGAAGCCGGCGATGTGGGTGCCGTCGAGAGAATCGGCAAGGAGTACCAGCAGAAGCAGACCCGCCTCCACGAGTTGATGGAGGAATGGGAGCAACTCGGCGAGCAGCTGGAAGCCACACCCGGCTGAGAGGGCGGAGCAGTTCGACGCGGGGTTGATGCTCACACAGAGATTCAGAGAGACAGAGAGAAGCTTGATGATTTTCAGTTTACTTGTTTGCGCTGTGCCGCGGTACGGCGTCAGCCATAAATCTGAGGAATCTGTGTAATCTGTGGACTCAGGCCGTTTGCTGTGTCGAGCGACGGGACTCCCTTCGCGGCGTCAGCCAGCAATTCGTGCCAATTCGTGTAATTCGTGGACGACCCGTCCATATTGAGAGTATGATTTGCCCCATGAATATCGTTTTGATCGGAATGAAGCATTGCGGGAAGACGACGATCGGTACCGGCCTGGCCGATGCCGACGAGAGCCCGTTTTTTGATGTCGACGACCTGATCCAAGTGCTGTACGCCGAGAGAACCGGCACGCCGAAAAGCGTGCGATCGATCTTCCGGGAACATGGCGCGGAGTATTTCGCCGACCTGGAAGCCAACGCGGTCATCGAATTGCAGAAGGTGCTGATGAATTGCGACGGGCCTTCGGTGATCGGTCTGGGCGGTCGGACAGCTTTGAACCCGCGCGTCCGCGAGATGCTGCCTCACCTTGGTCTGATCGTCTACCTGCAGGTCGATCCGGAGACGCTGTGGCAACGCGTCCAAGCCGGTGGGATCCCGCCGTTCCTGGACGCCGACCGGCCTGAAGAGTCGTTCATGGAGCTCTACGAGCAGCGGCGGGAGGCGTATGAGTCGCTGGCGCAGGTGACGGTGAACCTCGACGGGCTCGACCCGGAAGAGGCCGTCGGTACCGTCCGCAGCACGGTTGATGCGTTCGTAGCGATGATCGGCGGAACCGACGGCTGCGGCAGTTGCGGGCACTGTGGCGGATGCGGCGGGCACTAGCAAGCGAGAACAGACGGAAGGCAGAGGATGGCTGGCAGCAGTTTCGGACATGTGTTTCGGATCACGACCTTCGGCGAGTCGCACGGTGGGGCCGGTGGGGTTGTGGTGGACGGGGTCACACCGGGTCTGGAGATTTCCGAGCAGGAAATCCAGGTGCAACTGAACCGCCGCAAACCCGGCCAGAGCGACATCACCACCCCGCGGGCCGAGCCGGACATCGTGCACATCATGAGCGGTGTGTTCGAAGGCAAGACCACAGGCACCCCGGTGATGATGGTCCTGTACAACAAGGACGCCCGGTCCAGCGCGTACGACGAGATCAAGAAGCTCTTCCGTCCCGGCCACGCGGATTACACCTACCTGCAGAAGTACGGCCGGCGCGATTACCGCGGGTCCGGCAGGGCGTCCGGTCGCGAGACAGCGGGCAGGGTGGCGGCGGGTGCCATCGCCCGGAAGCTGCTGGAAGGTCGGGGTGTGCAGATCGTCGCGTACACACTGAGGGCGGCGGGGATCGGGTGCGAGACGCGCGACTACGATGTGATTGAGAAGAACCTGATGCGCGCCTGCGACGCGGCGGCCGCGGAGAAAATGCTCGCTCGTGCCCGGGCGGCGCGCGACGAGGGCGACAGCGTGGGTGGGGTCGTGGAGTGTCGGGTGAGCGGATTGCCTGCGGGGCTGGGCGAGCCGGTGTTCGACAAGCTGGATGCGGAGCTGGCCCGCGCGATGCTGAGCGTCGGTGCGGTCAAGGGCATCGAGTTCGGGAAGGGTTTCGCGGCGGCAGACATGCGCGGCAGCGAGCACAACGATTGGATGGACGAGGACGGCTTCATCACGAACCATGCAGGCGGGGTCCTCGGTGGGATCAGCACCGGCGCGGAGCTGGTGTTCCGCGTGCCGGTCAAGCCGACCAGCAGCATCACGATTCCGCAGAAGACCGTCGGCGTCGACGGCAAGGCCGCGGAGATCGTCACCGAAGGCAGGCACGACCCGTGCATCTGCCCGAGAATCGTCCCGGTGATCGAGGCCATGACCGCCCTGGTGCTGGAAGACCACTTCAAACGCCAGGCAGCCCTGCACGGGTGAGCCATCGGAACGCCGGTGGTTGACACACAGAGGCCCAGCGAAACAGAGAAGAATAGTTGGTTCTGAAAAGGGTGGTGGGCCTCCCGACCCACCACCCTTCCTCATTTTCCCTTCCGTATGACCTGCTCCGTTGGCGGGTCGGGAGACCCGCCAACCACAGAGAACGAAATCTCTGTTTCTCTGAGTCTCTGTGTGAGCATCAACCCGGCCCGATCTCACATCTCCAGATCGCACTCCTCCGTCACGACGGTTTCGGCGTCGCTCTCGGAGGCCTTCAGGCCGCGGGTGTCCAGCCGGCCTTGCACGTTGCGGGCCCAGACGGCGCTGAAAGCCGGGGCCGCGGCGCCGCTGATGACTTTCTCCAGGTCGTCAAAATACGGGTTCGGCCGGCGGTTGGGGCTCCGGAGCAGTTCCACCCGGTTCGGATCCACCGGGTAGTCCGGCCAGGCGATGCGGTAGTCGCTGATGCGGAGGTCCTGAATGTTCTCGGCCACCATCGCCGCGCGGGCGGCTCGGAGGTCGTCGAATTCCAGATAGAAGCTCGTGCTCCCGACGTTCCGCCCGATCGGCTCGGGATCTTCGATCATCGGATACCGCAGGCGGACGTGATCCAGCGTGATGTCCTCGGCGGTCGCGCCCTCTGCCGCGGCGAACATCATCCGCCCGCAGGTCTCGATGTCCAGATTGCTGATCGTGATCCCGCTGATCGTACCGGCAGGGCGGTCCGGATAGGTTTTCCCGCAGTTCGGGTGCTCGGGGATGCGGCACTTGTACGGATCAGTCGCGATGCTCGCGTACAGCTCGATCGGCCGATCGAACAACCACCCGCTCATGCACCGGCCGACGATGTTCGTGAAGGTGATGTTCCGAATATCCCCGCCGGCGAAGGTCACCAGGTCGATCCCCCGCGAGCAGTTCTTGATCGTGATGTTGCTGAAGCTGCAGTTCAGGAAATCCTGGTCGGACTCGAACCCGAGACGCAAGGCAGCACAACTCGTCTCCAGCACGCAGTTGGTCACGGTGATGTGCTCGCAGGAGCGGCTGTCGTCGGTGGTTTTCAGCGCGATCGCGTCGTCACCGGTGTGGATGAAGCAATCGCTGATCATCGTATCGTGACAGCCGGTCAGGTCGATCCCGTCGCTGTTCGGCCAGAAGAGCGAATTGTTGATCGTGATTCCATGGATCACCGCCCGGTCGCAGTCGTGCAGGTGCAGCGTCCACCCGCCGGGGTCCTTCATGTGCACGTTCTCGATTCGCACATCCGTGCAGCGGGAAATCTCGACCATCGGCGTCGGCCTCATCGGGATCTCGCGATAGAACGCCCACTCGTGCTGCCGCTCGGGCTCCTGGAAGTGCTTTCCATTGCCGTTGATCTCGCCCTCGCCGGTGATAACCACGTGGTGCGCGTCCTCGGCGAAGATCAAGTGATACGGCAGGCGATCGTCGTGGTGGCCCCAACTGTGGGCGGAGTAGTCTTCCAGGTCCGGCGAGCCGAGAATCTTGGCGCCTTGGGCCAGTTCCAGCGTCACGTGACTCTTCAGCTCGATGGTGCCGGTGAGAAACGTCCCAGCCGGAACGTGAACGGTCCCGCCATGGACCGCCGCCTTGGCGATCGCGTCGCTAAACGCCTTCGTGTTGAGCCTCTCGCCGTCCCCGACGGCACCGAAATCGACGATGTTGTAGCGCACCATAGTTCACTTCCTCGCAGCCGCGTCTGCGGACCACGGACATAGAACAGGATAAATCGTGACCGGAGAGACTACCCTCTGGAAGCGAGAAGAGCAAGCGGGTCCACTGGGCGTCCAGGGCGGTGTCGTCGCGGTAGGGTCTGTCGGTGCGAATCTTTTTGGAGGAACGCAGTCCTACACGCCGCTACCATACCTACGGGTGCAGTGGGTGCGCCCGCTCAGCTCAAGGCTTACATAGGAGACACATCCATGAGTAAAGCAATCGCAGGCATTTTCGAACGCGGGATTGACGCCACGGCGGCCGTCGACGCACTGGTGGCCAAGGGTGTCGCCGACAACCGGATCAGCGTGCTGGCCACGGAGGAGACAGCCAAGAAGTCGCTGGCCGTGGAGAAACAGACCAAGGGGGCCGAAGGGACCGCTGTCGGCGGGGGAATCGGTGCAGCTGCCGGTGCGATCATCGCCGGTCTCACTGCCGTAGGTACGCTCGCCACAGGCGGGGCGGGTCTGGTCGTTGCGGGTCCGCTGGTTGCTGCCTTTACCGGCGCGGGCGCCGGGGCCATCACCGGTGGCGTGCTTGGCGGGCTCATCGGCCTGGGGTTCACCGAACACGAGGTCAAACACTTCGAAGATGCGCTGGATAAGGGTTCGGTCATCGTCGCGGTCGATACCGAAGACACCGACGATGAGGACACCGTCAAGGGCATCCTCAAGGATCATAACGCCAAGGACGTCAGCTCCGCGTAAAGCGTCTGCCGGAGACGTGCGCGTCGTGCCGGTCGATCCTGACACGCTGATGCTCAGCGGCAAGCCGGTCCGGCTGACGTTCGACAAGCACACGGACCGGTATCCGACGTCCTGGCTGGGTGATCTGGAACCCGGAAATCGAACGAATTGCACGTGGTGTTCGATGAACCGATGGACGCCGAAGAGGCGGAAGTTGCGTTCGAGTCGGGCACAGCCGTTCAGCGGCTGACGTGCGAGGACGCACGCTCATCGCCGTTCTGGATCGCAAGCCACCCAACGCCGGGACCGCGTGCGGATCAGCGGCGTCCGGGACCGCTCGCAAAGCGGATACGCCAAGAAACCCGCCTCGCTGGAGTCGCGGCAGGCGGTCCTCAATCTTCCAAACTGGGCTTCTCGCCCGGTTTCAGGATTT
>JBKHHU010000146.1:0-9314 GCA_046539045.1 Phycisphaerae bacterium | reverse complement strand
ACGTGCTGGACAATGATGCGCTGCTTATGGCACTGACCGAGTCGGAAGAAGGGACTAAAACCGAAGAGTCTGCCGAGGAGGACTAATCACGGCGCTCGCGTTTGACGATGTCGTCATGGTACTTCTTCATCATCCAGTCGACCAGGCGGGGGAACCGCGGCGCCAGCCAGACCAGCAGCTTCCCACCGGCGGTGAATACCAGCTCAGGCTTGTTCCTGCCGACGGTGCGGACGATCTTCCGCGCGACCACCTCCGGCGACTGCATTGTGCGGACCGTCTTGAAGCTCGATTCCTTGACCCCGCCGGACGTGCCGTCGACCTTCTCGAAGAACTCCGTATCGGTCAACCCCGGACAGACGCAGGTCACGCGAACCTTGTACGGCATCATCTCGACGCGCATCGAGTCGGTCAGGCCGACTACGGCGAATTTGGTCGCGCAGTACGCACCGTTGAACGGAGTTCCCCGCTTGCCGATGACCGACGAAACGTTGAATACGTGACCGCTCCGCCGACTCATCATCACCGGCGCGACGCTGCGAAGGCAATGCAGCACGCCCAGAACGTTCACGTCCAGAATATCGTTCATGTCCTCATCGGAGATCTCATGCACCCTGCCGTGATGGCCCATCCCCGCGTTGTTGACCAGTACGTCGACCCGTCCATACTCCTCCACAATCTGCCGGACGACCTGCTCCACCGCGTCGGCATCGGTGACGTCGCACGGGTAAACGCTCGCTGCGGCACCCTCGTTACGGCAGCGATCCGCCACCTCCCTCAGCCGCTCTTCACGCCGGGCCAGCAGGCAGACCGCATAGCGTTTGCGGGCGAATTCCAGCGCCGTGGCGGCACCGATACCGCTGGAAGCGCCGGTAACGATGGCGACCGGCCGGTCCGATTCACTCATGCCTGAGCCCCCCAACCGAAATGGGCGACCATCAGCGCGATCGTCAGCATCAGCAGCCCCCACAGGCCGAGCTTGATCTTCCGGACCAGTCGGTCGATAGGCCGACGCGACCCGCCGGTCATCCCGACCCAAAGGATATAGCGGACGCGGGCGCCGATCGATCCGTGCCGCCAGTTCCGCTGGCTGTACGGGATACCGTTGAGCTGGGCGACATTCTGCAGTGCAGAAGAGAACACTGCCGCCCCTTCGTGGGTGATCTCGTCGGTGGAGGAAACCTCTTCAATCGGGCGGCTGCTCGCCCAGGCGCCGATGACGTCGCTCTGTCGCTCGAACCGCCGGCTGATCCACCCGAAGCCCAGACCCCAGGCAACCACCAGCAACACCAGCGAGCCGATGTCCCCGGCAGTGACGGGCAGGCCCAGCACCGCAATCAGCCAGTGCCCGAACAATGCGCTGAGCAGGATCGAGCACAGACCGAAGACGATGTAGTAGAAGATGTGGTGCGAGGCGATGTGCCCTGCCTCGTGCGCGAAGATCGACCGGATTTCTCGCGGCGTCATGTTCTCCAGCAGAGCGTCGGTCAGCAGGATGTAACGGATCGGCCAGATCAGCCCCATCACGCCCGCGTTGCCGATCATGCCCCCCGAATCCCAGACCAGGATCTCGCGGTATTTCAGCCCAAGGTGTCGACACATCAGCTCCAGTTCGTCCCGCAGAGGGCCGTCCGGCAGGCGGCGCGTCTTCCAGATGCTCACGACCATCGCAGGGGCGATGATGAAGACGGATCCGGCAATAACGATGGTCCCGGCAGCGTGGGCAAGCGCGGCGGTCTCTTGCGATACTGAGCTTCGCTGAATCAACAGCAGCAACGTGTCGGACAGCAGCAGAATGGTGCATACCGGGGCCAGCACGAACAGCAGATGGTGACGCACGTTGAACATCAGGAACTCGCGCAGCGACCAGATTTTCGCCTCCAAGCCGCTGATCTCCGCCGCCCGTCGTTTCATCACGAAGAAGAACGGGTACTCCAGCAACCATGTCAGCAGCAAGGCGGCGAAGAACGGCACGAGCAGCACCAGCGCGCTGACCAGGGGGACGTTCTCGAGCCCCAGCCCCACTAATACGAACCTTCCGTACCCCAGGCCAACCGTCGCGCCCAGACCCAGCACCAGCCACAATCGGCCCATCAGCGTCAGCAGATTATGCACCCGGACCGCACGCCCCACGTCCGCTCCTTCGTGCTGAAGCTTCCGCATCGCCAGCGACGTGGCCGCCCCGCTGAAACTGATGGTCGTCAGGAGATAGATCGACACCATCATCAGGCCCATCAGCGGCGAGCCGGTCATCAGCTCCGCCCGGGCCATCGTCAAAGCGACCATTAATGCTGCAATGATAACTACGTGCATGCTTTACCTGTCTCTACACCCTTCCCGCCGCAGGGCCGCGGGCGGTGGCCTCTCCGCTGCATTCTACGCCAATGTACCGCAACATGCAGCCGGAACTTACCGACGGCCGCGCATGAAAAGACGCGCCGAGTCAACCGGCGCGCCTTCTTTGGTTTACTTCTCGGCGATTATGTGCCGGACGGCATCTTGCCGTACGTGCCGACCATCGTGCCCTGCTCGAAGAGCTTCGTTCGCTGCTCGAAGCTCTTCCTGCCGGATTTGTAGATCAACCCGATGGGGATCTCCTCGCCCCACGTATTGGCCAGCTTCAGTGCGGCGTCGACATCGGCAGGGTCGTGATCGTCGCCGATCGGCTTGACCCGCTCCTTGTACCATTTGAAGGTGTTGGTCTTGTTGAACGTCACGCACGGCTGGAGGATGTCCAACAGGACGAACCCGTGTTCGAATTTCAGCGCTTCGATCATCAAGCTCTTGAGGTGCTCCTGATCGCCGCTGAAACTGCGTGCGACGAAGCCTGCCCCTTCGATGATCGCCAGCGCCAGCGGGTTGATCGGGCGGCTGATCACACCGTGGGTCTGCACCTTCGTGCGGAAGCCCTCCTCGCTGGTCGGCGAGGCCTGGCCTTTGGTCAGCCCGTAGACCTGGTTGTCGTGCACGAACGCCTTGATGCCGATATTTCGCCGCAGCGCATGCAGGAAGTGGTTCCCGCCCTCGCCGTACATGTCGCCGTCGCCGGAGGTGATCACCACGTTCAAATCGTGGTTGGCGATCTTCATACCGGTCGCTGCGGGAATCGCCCTGCCGTGCAGGCCGTTGAAGACGTTGGCCTTCTCGGCGGGGTAATGCGGTGTCTTGGCTGCCTGTCCGATACCCGAGACCAGCACGAGCTTGTCGCGATCGATCCCGGACTCTTCCAGGGCCCCGTTCAGGGCCTTGAGGATTCCGAAGTTTCCGCACCCGGGACACCAGGCAGGATGCTTGTCGGCTTGGCACAGATTCATTGAATCACCTCCCGGACGATATACCCCGCCGTCAGCGGCAGTCCGTCGTACCGCAGCAGCAACTCAACATCCCCGATTACCTGTTGTTCGCGAAGCAACGCCGCAAGCTGGCCGGTCTGATTGCCCTCAACCATGACCACCCGCTTGCGGTCGCCGATGGCCTGTCGGGCCCGATCCGCGTTGATCGGCCAGACCTGGGCGAAATGCAGCATCGCGTAATCCCCGCCGTCGGCGTTGAGCCGATCGACCGCCTCCCGCGCCGGCCCGTACGTGCTGCCCCAGCAGACCAGCAGCGTGCCGGCGTCTTCCGGGCCGTAATGCTCCGGCGGGAGCCAATCGTCGATCAGCCCGCACTCCTTCCGCATCCGCTTGTCGGTCTGGGCCATGTGCTCCTGCAGGCTCTCGGTGATCTTGCCTTCTTCCGTGTGCGCGTCGCTATCGCAACTGACGCGAGCCGCTCCGCCGGGGATCGCCCGCGGGCTCACACCGGACTCGGTTACCTCATACCGCTTGTAGTCGGCTCCCGCGTCTTCCTTGATGCATCGATCGATAGGCCGGAGCGTCTCGTCCAGCGGCTCGACGTTCTTCTCCAGATCCTGCAGGAACTGGTCGGTCAGCAGAATCACCGGCGTCTGCCACTTGTGGGCCTGCTCCAGGCCGCGACGGGTCAACTCGTAAGACTGGTGCACCGTGCCCGGCGCGAAGATCGCTTTCGGGAACTCGCCGTGCCCGGAATACCGCACGAAGTTCAGGTCCTGCTGGCCGGTCCGCGTCGGAAGCCCCGTCGCCGGGCCGGGCCGCTGGGCGTCGACCAGGAAAATCGGCAGTTCCATGATCCCCGCCAGGCTCACGCCCTCGCCCATCAGGGCATACCCACCGCCGGAGGTCGGGGCCATGGCCGGCACGCCCGCGTAGGCCGCCCCGCAGACCATGTTCACCGCGGCAATCTCATCCTCCGCCTGCTCGACGATGATCCCGTATCTATCCCCGATCTGCGCCAGGTAGGTAAGCGTGGCCGTGCCGGGCGTCATCGGGTAGGCGGTGACCACCTTCACCCCCGCCGTCGCCGCCCCAAGCGCGATGGCCGTCGCCCCGTCCACCACGTCCGGCGGGGCATGGTCGTGGTTCGGGCTCTTCAGCGCCCCCGCCAGCTCGTCGGCCAACTCCACTCCCTTGCGGGCACACTGCTGGTTCTTCTTGACGACCTCCTCGCCCTTCTTGCCGAAAACCTTCTCCAAATGGTCGCAAAGCTTCTCCACGTCGTATCCGAGAATCGCGTAGATCACGCCCGCAGCCACCGTGTTGGCCATCACCTTCGAGCCGACCAGATTCTGGGCGATCTTGTTGAAGTCCCAGGCAGCCGCCCCCTCTGCCTCCTCGCCGTCGTAAACGATCATCCCCCCGTCGGTGACGGTCTCCCGCAACACCTCCAGCGCATTGTCATTCAACGCCACCAGCAGGTCGGTCTCGTCCCGCGGGGCGAACAGTTCCTGATCCGCAATGCGGACGTCGATCCAGTTCAGCCCGCCGCGAATCCGCGACATATAGCTCTTGCTCGCCAGCACGCTCAGGCCCATCCGCGCAAACGAGCCGATCAGCAACTCGCCGGTCGTCTTCACGCCCTGCCCGGCCTCGCCGGCAATCCGAATGTTGATATCCATTCGCAGTCCTCTTTTCTCAACTCGTGTCCGAGCCGCTTCTCGTTTCACAAATTCGACACGGCTCAAGAAAGCATATCCCTCCGCCGGCGCATAAACAAAGACAGGATCGGAAGAAACCGCCAGGGGAGCCTGCAGCAGCAGGCTCGAAGAGCCGACTCATCAATAGCCGGAGGTGAAGCCGAGCCCTCGGCGAGGCGCTACCTCCGGAAGAAGGCCACCTCAGAGGACCTTCTCCAAGAATCAGGAACCTCGATGATGTGACCCGTTGGCGTATTCCCGGTCCTTCCGGGGGCCGCCTCTTCGAGGCTCTTCCTGAGCGACAATGAGGAATTATAACTGCCTACTCATTCCCCAACGATGTCCAGATGCATCCCCTTCTTGAATCCGGCCTCATCTGCTATCATGTGCGGTCTTGTTATGAGGTGCGACGGATGAAGGTGTATATCGAGACGTTTGGGTGTCAGATGAACCGGCTGGACGAGGAGCTGGTGCGGAGTCAGCTTGTCCAGGCCGGGCATGAGATGATCGGTGACCGCAAGGCCGCCGACGCGGTGCTGTATATCACCTGCTCGGTGCGGAAACATGCCGAGGACAAGGTGTTCTCGTACATCGGCACCGACGCCCAGCGGAAGGATGCGGGCAAGGACGTGATCATCGGCGTTCTCGGCTGCATGGCTCAACGCCTTGGCACCACGGTGTTTAGGCGCGGCAGGGGCGTGGACTTCATTTGCGCGCCGGGCCAGCTGTTCCAACTTCCGGACCTGCTCGACCAGGCGGCCGCGGGGCATCGCGGGGTGGCACTGGACCCCGATCGCAAACAACACGCCCAGCGGAAGCGCCGTTCCTCTACCGAACCCGAACCGATCCCGGGAACCCCGGGCGGCAGTCCGGGAACGACGCCCCAACCCGCTACGCACACAGAGTTTACGCCCGACACGCAACTGGCCGAGATGACCGACGAGCAGCGGATGGACGCGCTGGACCTCTCCCGCGACGGCTCGATGATCGACGGCCGGTCGCAGGCGTTCGTTCGCGTAACTCGCGGCTGCGACAACTTTTGCAGCTACTGCATCGTCCCGTTCGTGCGAGGCCCGGAACGGTCGCGGGACCCGGAGCACGTGCTGGAGGAGGTGCGTCGCCTGGCTGGGACCGGCAGGAGCGAGATCACGCTGATCGGCCAGACGGTCAACCGCTACCGGTTCAGCGAAGGTGACCGAACGGTGCGGTTCGCCGATCTGCTGCAGCAAGTAGCCGAAGTGCAAGGCGTTCGGCGCCTTCGCTTTGTAACGAGCCACCCGCTGGATTTCACCGACGACATCCTCAAGGCCATGCGCGACCTGCCGAACCTCTGCGAGTACATCCACTGCCCGCCCCAGCACGGGTCGGACCGTATGCTCAAGGCGATGAACCGCAAATACACGCGGGCCGAGTACGATGCGCTGGTTGACCGGGCTCGCGTTGTCGTTCCGGAAGTCGTTCTGGCGGGGGACTTTATCGTCGGCTTCCCCGGCGAGACCGAAGAGGATCACCGCCAGTCGGCCGATCTGATCCGCCGGGCGGGGTTCAAGAACTCGTTCATCTTCAAGTATTCGCCGAGACCCGGAACCGCTGCGGCAAAGACCATGTCCGACGACATCCCTGAAGATTTTAAAAAGTTGCGTAACAACGACTTACTTGCCGTCCAGCATGAGGTCAGCCAAGCCCATCACGACCGGCAGGTCGGCAAGCGGATGGAGATCCTCGTCGAGGGCCCCAGCCCCCGCACCGAGAAGCAGGACACGCCCGCCCAGCCGGACCACATGCAGTTGGTCGGCAGGACCCGCGGGGACCACATCGTGGTCTTCTACGGGCCGCAAACGCTGAGCCAGCAGTATGTTACGGTCACCATCACCGACGCCGCCCCGCTGACGCTCTTTGCGGAGCTGTAACCTATTCCGCGAGAATGAGATAGTAACGGTCGGCGGCGATTTTTCGGAACCCGCCCGTGTTCAGGTCGCCGTCGTCGAATTTACGATCGATCTCAAGCATGAAGGCGTCGTCCTTCTTTTCGGCAGCGTCCATGAAGTGGACGCCGATTCCGGACACGATGCCGAACTGATTGAGTTCCGCGTCCCATACCCCGCCGATCGGCGTTGCCCTAACCCACGCCTTGTCATCAATATACGACTCCCAGCCGGAGGGAACCTGCCCGGAAGACGAATCTTCCAGGAACTGGCCCGTCCGGGATCGATAGACCTGAGCCGCGTTACCGTACGTGCGGATATCCGTGATGAACGCGGTCTGGCTCGTCTCCCGCTTGGAGTCGGTGTACTGGGGGATGATGATCGCGGCGAGGATGCCGAGAATCATCACGACGATGAGGATTTCTACTAACGTAAACCCTCTAATGCAATGTGGTTGCGATTGCTTCAGCCGAAGCATGGTCATACCTCCTACCTGTCTTTGGCCCACCTGCCAGGGTCAAGCCGGAGGAAATATGCAATACAAACCGCCGCCGGGCAAATCGGGATTCGAAGAGCCCGCCGCAACTGTCCAATTCCCCATAGGTTACGTTTGAATCTTCCGCCGGCCGGAGCTTTGCAGGATGCCCCGCCACGGTCGGCAGCGCAGCAGACCGGCGGGACGCGATCACCGCGCCCCGCCGGGGCCATTCTGATACGATCTGATCATTTTCGCCGCCGGCGCCTGCCGAGAGCTACGTAAAACTACGGAAAAACTCCCCGCGCCGCATTCCTCAGGTCAACCCGAAGGGCGATTTTTCCGCCTCCGGCAGTTCTCCGACACCGCAATAAACCACAACTCCCGCTACCGAGGTAGGAGTTCTTCGTCGCCTTCCGGCAGAGCTAGGCCAGGTACTTCTTGTCGGTCCGCGTGAACGGCCGCATCGCCTTCTTCATCTCTTGGTAGCTCATGCTCTCCTCCCCTAGGTCCGCCGCCACGGAATCGCTCACATTCCCCTCGCGACCCATCAGGGCGAAGGTCGCCTGCTTGCCGAGTTCCACCGCCGGCTGGTTGTACGTGTTGATCTCCAGCATCTCGCCGACCAGGCTGGTGACGAACTCGTAGAGGAAGAAGAACTCGCCGACGGAGTAGGCGTTGATCTCGTCGAAGCGGATGGTCACGGTCGGCCGGTCGCTGAAGGCCATGGCGTACTCGGTGGCGAGCTTCTCGGCGTTGAGCAGCTTGCTGAGCTTGGCCTTGCGGAGGTAGGTCAGCCCGGGCACGTCGTCGAAGACATCCGGCACGCGGACGTCTTTGGGGTGCTTGTTGACTTCCAGGAAAACCGTCAGCTTGTCGTTGGGCCCTTCGCGGTAGAGCTGCACCTGCGAGTGCTGGTCGGTCGTGCCGAGGGCCTTGATCGGCGTGGGCCCGGTGAAGATCTCCTCGCCGGAGTTGTTGACGGTCTTGCCGAGACTCTCCGCCCACAACTGCCGATACCAGTCGGCCAGCATGTACAGGCGGTTGGAGTAGGGCATCATCACGTGCATGGGCTTGCCCTTCTCGGTGAAGGCGAGGTACTTGATCGCCGCCAGCACGCAGGCCGGGTTGCTCGTCCATTCCGAGGCGTCCATCACGCGGTTCTTCATGGCCGCTGCCCCTGCCAGCATCGCGTCGATGTCCACATCCGTCATCGCCGCGCTGAACAGGCCGACCTGGCTCAACACGCTGAACCGCCCGCCGACGTCGTCCGGGACCACCAGCATGTCGTAGCCGTCTTCCTTGGCGATGCTGTGCAGCGTGCCCTTGGATGCGTCCGTGGTGGCCACGATGTGCTTTGCGAAATCGTCGCCGAGCTTCTTGCGGAGCTGCTCGCGGAAGATCATGAACTGGCTGGCTGTCTCCGCCGTCTCGCCGGACTTGCTGATGACGTTGACCACCGTGCTCTTGAGCCGCCGGCCGATGAACTTCAGCACGTCGTCCACCATCGCCGGGTCGACGTTGTCCAGCACGAACAGACGCGGGGCGCCGCGCTTCTTGTCGCTCTGCAGGTTCCACGTAGCCGGGTTGCACGCGCTCTGGATCGCGATGTTCCCCAACGCACTCCCGCCGATACCCAGCACAATCAGATCCGTACAGCCGCCTTTGTGCTTGTCCACCAGCGCCTTGACCTCCGAGGCGTACGTCGCGTGCGTCGGCAAGGCCGCGTAGCCGAGCTGCCCGGCGTTGATCTGCCCGACCACCTTCTCATGAGCCGCCGTCACCGCCGGCTCCACTGCCGTCAAATCTCCCGGCGTAACCCCGTGCTCATCCCCCACCACCTTCGACGTCGCGTTCTTCCAATATAGCTGAATCATTTCGTTGTCCTTTTGAAGACGGTCCACGATGCCTTGGGACATCTCCA
>JBKHHU010000145.1:0-9363 GCA_046539045.1 Phycisphaerae bacterium | reverse complement strand
ACGAGGAGCACTGCCAGCACGAGAGCGGTTCTGCGGTACATCAGGGACTCCTTGTGGATCAGGATGTTTTTCCATCCAGAGTGAGTGACACAGGTAATCTGGTGTTTCAACGTTCGCGAGACAAGGACGGCAACCTGCCTGCCGACAGGCAGGAGCAGGCAATACCGTGTTACTTTGCTGTACAGGCCAAAGGCCTGAAACGTTGGAGCGAACGGCAGAGCGGAGTCGCCGCAGGCGAGTCCGCGGCGCCCTGGTGCGAGAACGGCCATTTTCCTGTTGTTGTTCTGTCTTCCGTCCGCCTGAAGGGCTGCTACCAAGGCGGTAGCCGACTCAGCGTCTGGGCGATCGTGGCAGACCTACAGGCTGCGAACAACAACAGCAGCAGGAATATTGCTCGCCGATCCTTTTCCAGGGTCAGTCGCGAAACGGCCGCACCTGACCCTTGCAACGTTTCAGCCTTTCAGGCTGAGAAACAACACCCGGCTGAACCGAGAATGAGCTTGTCACTCGCTCTGACGCGCAGCACAACCCGCGGCGCGCTGAAGGTTTCCCAATTGTAACCCCAGAGGCAGCCGAGGGTATCGCTTCACGCCGAATCCGGGATTCGAGGACGGAGGGTTCTGCCGGAACGCTCAGGACAAATTCCCCAAACGGCCAACTGCCAGACATTCGCGGCAGCCGTCTCCCGAATGGGGCGAAACCGGCCACACGGGCACATTACGCCCCTGTCTCCTAAAAGGTGGTGGGGGAATTTCTTATGAACGGTTACGAGCGCGCCGGATGAAAAAGTCACGAAAAGTCTGGCCATTTCCCTCAGTTTAACATACAGTATCGTCCGACATCAGTATCGAGCCGCAACAGATACCGTTGCCCGCGAGTCCCTTCGCGCCATCTGGAGGGGCGCCGGGGTTGAGTAATGATGCCAGGCCGGATCGCTTTCCCGCCGGCCCGAACCCGACGCAGGACTTCCCATGGACCACCCAAACAGGACGGCCCGAAAGACAGTCACTACCTCCACCGTAACTGCAGCAATGGCAGTAGCTTTCATGCTGTTTGCCTTTATCGGTTGCGGAGCGGGCGCCGAGTTCTCCCCGGAGCTTCCGCCGGTGCGGACAGCCCAGCCGTCCGTGTCCGGCTCCCTCGCGACAGCCACTCCCGCAGCGCTGCCCGAACCGGTCGCGTCCTCCGAACCGGTCGCTGCACCCGAACCGGTGGTCGAAACCGTCGAACCGGAACCCAAGCCTGCGGTCACGGTCGAAACTCTCGGGTACAGTCGTCAAGGCGTGGCCATCCGGATGCACACGTTCGGGCGGTCCGGACCGACCACCCTGATCTTCGGCGGGATTCACGGTAACGAGCCGGCCAGCAAAGCCGTTGCGGTCGCACTGGTGAAACATCTGACGGCCGAGCCGAGCCTCTACCGGGGCCGACGCGTCGCGGTCATTCCCGCGGCCAATCCCGACGGGCTCAAAGCAGGCACGCGGACCAACGCCAACGGTGTCGACTGCAACCGCAACTTCCCGACGCGCAACTGGCGCCCGGGCAGGAAGCGCTCGGTCGTCTATGGCGGGCCTGCGGCTGCCAGCGAACCGGAAACGCGTTTGATCATCCAGGCGGTCAATAACCTTTCCCCCGTGCAGGTCATCGCCTTGCACTCGATCACCGCCGGGCGGGAATGCAACAACTACGACGGCCCGGCCCGATCACTGGCCCAACTGCTCAGCCGCCACAACGGGTACAAAGTCAGCAGCGACATCGGTTATCCCACCCCGGGCAGCTTCGGAACCTGGGCGGGCGAAGAACGGAACATCGCCTCCATCACGCTGGAGCTTCCGCGCGGCATCGATGGCGATAAAGCCTGGGATACCAACCGGTTGGCGCTGATCTCCGCCATCCAGCGGGAAGATTCGGCCCGCGGCGACGACGACTTGGCAACGGCCGCGGACGACTCTCAGCCGGTCAGCCCGGCCAGCGAGTAGAGCATCGAGTCCAGCAGGTACCGGGAGCGGATGAATTCCCGGTCGGAGAACATCATCTCCACCGGATGCTGGATGAAACCGCCGCTGCCCAGATCGTCCCCGCAGTTCTCGAGCATCTTCACCACGCTCTCGAAGCTGTACTCAAGGTGATACTGCATCGCCACCACATTGCCGGCAAGCGCAAAGCCTTGATTGGGACAGCCTTCCGACGAGGCGAACCGGACCGCTCCATCGGGAATGCCGAACATGTCGCCGTGCCAGTGAAACGGGACGAACGACGGGTAGAACTCCCGCAGAAACGGCAGGTCCTCGGCCTGCTCGGTCAGGGTCACCTCATGCCACCCCACCTCGGTTGATGGGCTCCGGGTGACCGTAGCTCCAAGCACCTCGGCGATCAACTGCCCGCCGAGACAGACCCCCAGCACCGTCTTGCCGGCAGAGATGGCTGCATGGATGTACTCCTTCTCCCTGACCAGCCACGGGTAGGCGTCCTCGTCGCCCACACCCATGGGCCCGCCAAGAATGACAAGCCAGTCGATCACATTGACGGCGGGGAGAGATTCATCCCGATAGAGGTGGGTAACGGTCTGCGTGAAGCTGTTCCGGTCCGCCCACGAACCGAAATTCGCAGGCCCCTCAAAGGGCACGTGCTGAAGGAAATGCATTCTGGCCATCACGGCAATCCTAAAACCGCCTGTAACTGACTCTTTAACAAGCCGTTTCGCCGCCCGCGATGACTGTTGCGAAACCCGCTTCCCTTGCTGTGGCCGGCTTGGCCGACGCTACAGCACCATGATGATGTCGTCGTGGTCGCTGAGCATCTTGAAGATCAACCGCCGCGCCCCTTCATCCGGCACTTGGACTTCGAGTATCACGGAGACATACTTGCCGGTCTTGCTCCGGTTGGAGTCGCGCACGGTATACTCCCAGATGCTCGCGATCTCGCTGGCGGCCTGGACCATCGGACCGCGCTGGGCCCCGATGAGCCGGTATTCCCACCTGCACGGATACTCTACGTCCGGTTCGCCTTCCAGAAACTGCATCAGATGCTCCTGCCATCGGCCAAAACGTCACCACCGCATTCTAGCGGATCCGCCGATGAAAATCAGCAGTTATGCCCGCCTGGCGGGCGGTCCCGCTGCGGAAATTTGGGCCTGAGTTGCGGAGAACCACCGGATGAAGGAATGATCACTGCTTCTCGGCGAAGAACTGATATATGCGCCGCGTCTGCAGGCATGCCTGGACCACGATCGGCGCGTCAACCCGCCCTGCAGGGTATGTACGTAGCCTGTAGACTCCGCGTGTTTCCCATCCATCTATGACCTCGATCAAGCCCGTCCTCAATCTTCAATGACTCGATCTGAAATCTTCAGTCCCGCAATCGCTCCATCGCATAGACCGCCTGGATGATGCCCTTGATATACCCGTAGGCCCAGGCGAAGTGCTGCAGCCCGCCGGGGTCGGTCTCGTGGGACGGGGTGTGGTCGGGCATGAGCATGCCGGTGTAGCCGCTGTCCTTGTACGCCTTGGCGGCACGGACCATGTCGATCTCGCCCTCGTCGTGGTAGGTCTCGACGAACTTCTCCCGCCCGCCGATGAGGTTGCGGAAGTGCACGCCGTGGACCTTGTCCCGGCTGCAGAACCAGCGGATCGCGTCGTACAGGCCGTCCGGCTTGTTCTTCTTGTAGAGCATCTCCCAGACGGTGCCCTGGCAGAACAGGATGCCGTGATACGGCGAGTCCTGAATCTTGACGAACCGCTTGAGCCCATCGACGGTGTCCAGCACCTGGGCGATCTTGAACTTGTGGTTCTTCGGCATGGGCGGATCCGGTGGGTGGCAGCTGAGGGCGACCTTATGCTCGTGGGCGACCGGGACGACCTTCTTGAGGAAGTATTCGATGCGGTCCCACATCTCCTCCTCGCCGACCGGGCCGATGTCGCGCTTGCCACGCTGGCGCTCGACCTTCGACAGGTCCCACGCGCCGCACATCCCGCCGCCGCGGCCTTCTTCTTTACCGGTGCGTGCCCGCCAGGTGCGGACGTGCAGGTTGTACTGCAGCGCGGGGATGCCCGCCTTACCGGCAGCGATGATCTGCTTGCGGCAGCGTTCGATGAGTCCGTCCCGCCTGCCCGGAACGAGCACCTCCCGCTGCACGCCCCAGTACATCGCCGCCAGACGCAGGCCCGCTTCTTCCACCTGCTTGATGCGGGCCTTGCAGGTGTCGACGGTCCAGATTTTGTCCGGGCCGCCCGCAGCGGGGCTGGCGCAGACGGCCTCGACTCCGCAGCGTTTCTGGAACGGCATGTGCTTGTCGCTACTGCCCCACCGCTGACAGCCGAGATGCATCCGCTTGCCCGACGGCTTGTCGGATGACGACTTCTCCGACGCCTCTGTCGCGAGCAGTTCATTGGAACCGGGCAACAACCGCCCTGCCGCGGCAATCCCCGCGGAGACGGCACCGAGTTTGAGCAAGTCGCGTCTGTTCATGGTTTCTCCTCTCTGAGCGAAATGGGAGCGGTCACTTGTATTCGTCGGCCGTCGGTTCGGAGACGTTCTCCAGGAGCATGTCGACGATATCGTCGGCTTTGACGCTTTCGGCGTCGGCGTTGAAGTTGGTAAAGATGCGGTGTCGCAGCACAGGCTTGGCCACCAGGCGGATGTCTTCGCAGGAGATCTGGAACCGCCCGTGCAGCAGTGCCCGCGACTTGGCCCCGAGGATCAGGTACTGCGCCGCTCGCGGGCCGGCACCCCACGAAAGGTAGTTGCTGATGAAGTCCGGGGCCGTCGGATCGCCCGGGCGGGTGGCCCGGGCGAGGTCCACCGCGTAGTCGATCACGTGCTGGGAGATCGGGATCTTTCGCACGATGCGCTGCAGGGCGAGAATATCCTCCCCGCTGAGAACGGCTTGGGGCTCCTCGGCGGTGTCGGTAGTGGTCGTCCGGGCGATGAGCCGCTCTTCCTCGCGGGATGGATAATCGACGGTGACCATGAACATGAAGCGGTCGAGCTGGGCTTCCGGCAGCGGGTAGGTGCCTTCCTGCTCGATGGGGTTCTGCGTGGCCAGCACGAAGAACGGCAGGTCCAGCTCGTGGGTCTCCCCACCGGCGGTTACGTGGTATTCCTGCATCGCCTGGAGCAGAGCGGCCTGGGTTTTGGGCGGCGTGCGGTTGATCTCGTCGGCGAGGATGATGTTGGCGAACACCGGGCCGCGAACGAAGCGAAAGGCCCGCTTGCCGGTGGTCATGTCCTGCTCGATCACGTCGGTCCCGGTGATGTCGGACGGCATGAGATCGGGCGTGAACTGGATGCGGCTGAACGACAACTTCAGCACCTTGGCCAGCGTGGAAATCATCATCGTCTTGGCCAGCCCGGGCACACCGACCAGCAGACAATGCCCGCGCGAGAGAATCCCCTGCATCAGCAGCTCGATGACCGCATCCTGACCGATGATGGTCTTGTGGATCTCGGCCAGCATCTGGGCCTTGGCCTTGTTGAGATTTTCAATGATCCGCAAATCGGCCGGGCGAGATTCCTGCATCCCGTAGCTCCTCAGAAAGTCGTTGGTCCATGGAAATGAAACCGCGAAGGCAGCGCGAGGTGGCGGCCTGTAAGCACCAATATCGAAGCAGCAAATCCGAAACAAACTCAAAACGGCCAAATACGAAGAAGCCAAACAAAAACGCCCGGGCACGCCCAATGCTCTCCTGGCCCCTCCCCGCCGAATTAGCCACGAACAACCCGCAGCCCTTTGCCTTCTGCCTTCTGCCTTCGTCCACCGCCGCCGATCCACACGCAGTCGACGCCCCGGCAGGACCCCAGTTCCCTTGCCCCTTCGCACCTGGCACTTGCACGGCGGCCGCAGGGCGCCTACATCCCCGCCGCCTTCAGCAACGCCAGGGCGATCGTGAAGTACACGAGGATGCCCGAGACGTCCATCAGCGAGGCGATGAACGGGCCGCTCGTCACGGCAGGGTCCATACCGAAACGTTTGAACACGAACGGGAGCATCGAGCCCAGCAGGTTCGCGATCGTCACCGCTACCGCAATCGAAATCGCCACCGCCAGCGCGATCTGCGGGAGCTGATGCTTCGGCACCTGCGTGTCGGCCCCACCGGCCCACGGCGCGAAAACAAACGCCGCCCCAAACCCGATCACCGCCAGAATGCAGCCCAGCGCCAACCCGCGAGCCATCTCCCGCAGCAGAATCCGCTTCCAGTCGGTCATGGCGATTTCCTGCACCGCCAGGCCGCGAATCATCAACCCCGCCATCTGCGTACCGGCATTGCCTGCGGGAGAGTTGATCAGCGGCATGAAAATCACCAGCACCGCGAAGAGGTACACCCCGTTGAAGCTCGTCAGCGCCAGCGTCGTCAGCATCTGCGCCAGCAGCAGCATCACCAGCCACGGCAGGCGCTTCCGGATCATCCCCAGCCAACTGGTCGCGAAATAACTGCTCTCCAGCGCGTCCATACCGACCATCTTCTGGAAGTCCTCGGTGTCTTCCTCCTCAGCCACGTCGAGCACGTCGTCAACGGTGATGATGCCCACCAGCGTGTTCTGGTTGTTGACCACCGGCATGACGATGACGTCGTACTTCTTGAACAGCTCGATGGCCGTCTCCTGGTCCTCCCGAGCCAGCACCGGCGTGACCTGGTTGTCCATCAGGTCCGAAACCTTCGACTCCGGAGCCGCCAGCACCAGCTCCTCCAGCCGCAACTCGTCCAGCAGCTTCCAGCGGTCGTCCACCACGTAAACCACGTTCAGCGTTTCCTTGTCTGGGCCGACCTTGCGAATGTGCTCGAAGACCCGCTGGATGGTCCAATGCTCCCTCACGGCCACGTATTCCGGCGTCATCAGACGTCCGATGGAGTCTTCCTGATAGGCCATCAGGCTGCGGGCAACGGTCAGCTCGTCCCCGTGCAGCGTGGCCATGAACCTCTGGGCCAGTTCGCCGGGCATTTCCTCGAGGATGTCGGTCCGGTCGTCCGGGGCCATCTCGTTGAAGATCTCGGCCACCGAGCGGCTGGACAGGTTGGTCAGCAGCAGTTCCTGCTGTTCGTATTCGAGCAGGCCGAGAACCTCCGCGGCCCGGTTCTGGCTGAGCAATCGGAAGGTGACCGCCAGCGATTCGCCCTCCATTTCGCTCAGAAGCTCAGCCAGATCATGGATTTCCATATCGCCGACGATGGACTTGAGGGTGGTGAAGTCCTTGGCGTCGATAAGCGACTGGATTTCCGGCTGTAGTGCGTTTCCGAGCATCCCAGAGTCCTTTCGAGGCGAGTGCGTCCAACCTGAATTGTCTACCCCCGCAGCCGACAAGTCAACGGTAAGGGTCCTCGCGGCGGAGGGTTAATCCTTATGTAACGGGATTTGCCGTGGGCCCGTGGAATGGTATAATCTTGCAGGTCAGACGCACGGAAGATCGCTCCGCCGGCCGGCAACGGTATCGGCGGGGAGGAAAGTCCGAGCGCCGCTGGACTGCGGTGGTGGGTAACGCCCACCGCGGCCGGACGAACGAGCGACACGTCCGGTCCGTAGGGAAAGTGCCACAGAAAGCAAACCGCCGGGTCGTTCGCGCCGACGCCTCGCCGCTCGCGAGGCGCCTCGGGTGCTGTCGGCGATCCGGTAAGGGTGAAAGGGTGCGGTAAGAGCGCACCGCGGACGCGGGTGACCCGTCCGGCATGGCAAACCCCACCGGGCGCAAGGCCAAGCAGCGGTTTCAGGTGCGGTCCAGACCGCAAGCCGCGGGTAGGCCGCTTTCCCGGCCCCCGGGAAGAGCGCTTCCGCGAGGAAGCGTCCAGATAAATGATCTTCGCCCCGCCCGCTTCGCCCGAAGCGAATGGGGCACAGAACTCGGCTTACAGGGCGTCTGACACGGGCATTTTTTCGCGGGCGGTTCTTGACGAATCGCCCCGAAACTGTACACTACTCCTCTCGCGCACCACCTGCGCGTAGACGAGTACCGGGGCGTAGCTCAGCTTGGCAGAGCGCTTCGTTCGGGACGAAGAGGCCGCTGGTTCAAATCCAGTCGCCCCGATTTTCTTCACGCGAAAGCCTTCCGCCGAAAACGGAAGGCTTTCTTCTTGCGCTGGCAAGGTTTATGATCCCCATCAGAATCGCTCGGTTCGAGCTCGCCGAGGAGGGGACTGGATTTACGAACGCCGAGGGGACTGCATGGAGATTACGACCTGCGTGCAGACGGATCAGGGAAGGAGACACCGTGTGAAGCCGCGTAGAGAGCAGTACTTGCTTGACTGGCTTTTCGCCAATGCCGGGCCGATTATCCGCTGGCGACTGGTGCAGGACCATGGCTATCCCGTCAGCAACGCCGAGGGGGCAGCGTTGCGGGATGCCCTGCTAGCTACGAAGGAGGTCCAGCGCTGGCTGGGGAATCTCGGCAGCCGGGCCGTGCACGGCAGCGCCGACACAAACGCCGAAAATGCCATGGCCAAGCTTGTCGAATACGGCCTGCGGGCAGGTATGCCACAACTCGATCAAAAGATGTTGCCTTACATCGACATGGGCCACGAGTTTGCCGACTGCTTTCTGGTCGCCGCCGGGTACGGGGAGCATAAGCTTCTAGCCGATCGTTTCGCCAAGAGACTGGCCGCCCTGCACCGAACGGCCAAGCACGGCGACTACGACTTCTACCTGAGCCCTGCAGAAGCATGCGACGTGCCGAAGGCTTGGCGGGACAAGCCCATCTATCGGCCTGAATTCAGTTGGGGCAACGAAGGGTTGCCTGTGCCCAACTGCTGCGACCTATACGCCCTGGCCCACTGGCAGCCGGCGAACAAGACCGAGCAATGCCAGATAGAAGACGTCATGGCGTATATCTGCCACCCATCCTTCCAGGCCACGACGGGCGGGTATTTCTGGAATCGCCGGAAACACAGTTACTCAGCGGCACGCAAGGCGTGTCTGGCATGCCTGACGCCACAGCGTCTGGTCCTCTCGGTCGAGCTGTTCGCCCGGTTTGCGCAGGCCCGTGAGTCAGACTGGTTCCGCCGGGCATTGGCGGATTTGGAGCAGTACCGTACCACTCGTGACACGTACATCTTCCCGCGGGATTACCTCAGGGAGCAGCGCAACTGCTACTACCTGTACGGCGGCTCACACATGGGCTTGGGAGAGAACCGAAGGCAGCGAGCCTGGGTCGAGATCGAGTCTACGTTCCGGATGCTTACCATTCAGAGGCTCATGCGGACCTAGTCCGCGCAGTGGGGCGAACGGGCCCGGCTGAGGAGGAGCCGAAGGCTGCTTTCCACGGGCTTGCGCCGCGTGGCTACTGGCAATCGTCCCTACGGGACTTCTGTAAGGCTGCGTTGCTGCCGTTCGCCCCGGAGGGGCCCGAGAAAGTAGCCACGGTCGCCAGACCGTGGT
>JBKHHU010000144.1:0-9365 GCA_046539045.1 Phycisphaerae bacterium | reverse complement strand
CAACTGGGGCGAAGTCGCCGTCGGCTGGGAAGGCTGCGACTTCGACGCCAGCGGGAAGGTAGACACCGACGACGCATCGCTGTTGATCGGCAACTGGGGCAATGACTATCGCGACACACTCAGCGTAGCGGCGGCAGGGCAGCTCTCGCAGACGGTGGTCCCGGAACCGGCGACCGCGGGGCTGCTGAGCCTGTGTTCAGCGGTCCTGCTGGGAAGGCGGAGGCGACGCAGCGGGCGGAAGTGATCCGGCAGAACGGCGGTTGGTGTCTCCCCCGAGGCGCCAACCGCCTCTTGACGGACGAGCCTGCCTGCAGGTGCGGACGCTCAGGAACCTCCAGCCGTCCGGCGGGTTGTAGAACAGTTGGCTTTGGATCGGCCCGATCGGCTGTTATGCTGGTCGCGCTGAGTTTCTGTTCTACATCGGAGCCGGTTGTGATTCCAAGTTCGAAGACCCCGCCGGGAAACCGGCTTCTGTTCATCAAGCCGTCCACCTACGATCGGTCGGGCACGCTGGTCCGCGGGAAGAAGGGCTTCTTCCCCTCGCGGACGCTCCCGTACCTCGCCGCGTTGACGCCCAGCCGCTACGACATGCGCGTCATCGACGATTCGGTGCAGGAAATCCCCTTCGACGCCGACGTGGACCTGGTTGCCCTTTCGGGTATGCTGACCAACGTCCCGCGGGCGATCGACATCGCCAGACGCTTCCGCCGGCAGGGCGTAACAACGGTCGTCGGCGGGATCGGAGCGTTCTCGCTCGGCAAGCACATGGAGGACAGCGACGCCTTCGACTGCGTTGTCTATGGAGAGGCCGAGACCGTCTGGCAGCGGGTGCTGGAAGATTATTCCCGCGGGCGGCTCGCTCCCACCTACGACGGCGGCAGGGCGGAAAGCCTGGCTGGCCTTCCGGTGGCCCGGTACGATCTGGTCGACCTCGGGCGGTATCACAAGGCTCCTTTCCAGAAGCGTCCGTTCTTTACTGTAGAGACCTCCCGCGGGTGCCCGCACAACTGCCGATTCTGCGGAGTCTCCCTGTTCTTCGGGCGGAAGATGCGGTTCCGGCCGATCGGTGAGGTCGTCGACGAAATACGGCAGTTGGGGGCGCGGTGGATCGTCATCACCGACGACAATGTAGGCGCTCACCCGGACCGGGCGATCGAGTTGTTCAAGGCACTGGAGCCGCTGAAACTCCGCTGGGCGGGGCAGTTCGCGATGGACGCTCTGAAGCGGCCGGACATGCTGCAGGCTGCCGGCAGGGCGGGCTGCCGACACGCCGTGGTGGGGGTCGAATCGCTGGGCGAGGAGAACCTCAAGAGCGTGGACAAGCGGCAGAACCTGTCGGTGGAGATCGAGGATGCGGTGCAGACTTTCCACGACGCGGGCATTTCCTTCACCGCCAGCATGATTCTCGGCCTGGATCACGACACGCCGGAAACGATTTCGCAGACCACCCGCCGCATTCTCGACAGCGGGGCGGATTTCTACCTGCCGTGGGTGCTGACGCTGGGGCCCGGCTCGGAGATTTTCGACGAATTCAAAGCGGCAGGGCGACTGCTGCACGAAAACTACTCGCTGTACAACGGGACAGAAGTGTGCTTCACGCCCAGTCGGATGACGCCCGACCAGCTGCGCAAGGCAGCGATGGACGCGATGCGGCAGTTTTACGGGTTCCGGAATTGCCTCGGCCGAGCCCGACGCGCCTCGCACCCCGTGGAGGTGGGGGCACTGAACCTGTACTTCTGGCACGCGGTGCGTCACGGAAGGCACCCGTTCACGGGAGCGCTGTAATGGCCGATACGCACAGAGCAGCCGCTCCCGGACTGTCGGATCTGGACGAGACGTTGGAGAACACCCGGCAGCGCCTGCTGGAGGAGCGGGTGCCTGCCGGTCACTGGGAGGGGCGCCTGGCGACCAGCGCCCTGTCGACGGCCACCGCCTCTGCCGCGCTGGCGCTGGTGGATGCGGATCGGCATGACCGGCTGATTCGTGGGGGCCTGGACTGGCTGGCGGCCCACCAGAACGCCGACGGCGGCTGGGGCGACACGACATTAAGCAAGTCCAACTTGAACACCACCAGTCTCTGCTGGGCGGCATTTGCCATGGCACCGGAGAACCGGCCCGACTGGTCGCAGGCGGTGGGCCGGGCGGAGCAGTGGCTGACCGGTTGCGCGGGGAGCCTTGAGCCGCGGAAGTTCGTCGATGCCATTCTCGCCTTCTACGGGAGGGACCGGACCTTTTCGGTACCCATTCTCACGCTGCTGTCGCTTACCGGCAGGCTCGGCCGGCGGGAAGAAGCCCTCCGGATGCTGCCGCAACTGCCCTTCGAACTCGCCGCGGCCCCGCACAGCATGTGGAAGTGGCTGCGGTTGCCGGTAGTCAGTTACGCTCTGCCGGCGCTGGTGGCGATCGGGCAGGCCCGGCACCATTTCGTGCCGTGCGGCTGTCCGGTCAAGCGGCGGGTGCGCGACCGGCTTCGAAAGCGGACGCTGGGCGTCGTGCAAAACATGCAGTCGTCGCGGGGCGGGTTTCTGGAAGCCACGCCGCTGACGAGTTTCGTGACGGCCTGCCTGGCGTCCATCGGTTTGAGGGACCACACCATCGTCCGTCAAGCGGTGCTGTTCCTGGTAAACGAGGTCCGCCCCGACGGGGGCTGGCCGATCGACACGTGCCTGAGCACCTGGGTCACTACGCTTTCAGTCAACGCACTGGCGGACTCGGGCGACCTTGCCGCTCGTCTCCCGGCCGATCAGCAGAAACCGATCCTGCGCTGGCTGCTCGATCAGCAATACAAGTACGTTCACCCGTTCACGCATACCCCGCCCGGCGCGTGGTCGTGGATGGATACCGACGGGGCCGTGCCCGATTCCGACGATACGCCGGGGGCGCTGATCGCCCTGAAGAACCTGATGGAGGGCGGTCTTGGCGATCGGGAAGAAACCACGCAGGCGGCGGAGCGCGGCGTCCGCTGGTTGCTGAAGTTGCAGAACCGTGACGGGGGCGTGCCCACATTCTGTCGCGGCTGGGGGAAGCTGCCGTTCGACCGCAGCGCCCAGGACATGACCGCCCACACGCTCCGCGCTTGGGCATGCTGGCAGGATGCGATGCCGACAACCCTGCAGAAGCGGATGGATCGGGCTGCAAACCGCGCGGTTCGATTCCTGGCACGCAAACAGGGCCCGGAAGGGACGTGGCTGCCGCTGTGGTTCGGTAACGAACACATGCCGGATGACGAAAACTGGACCTACGGAACCGGCAGGGTGCTGACGGCCCTGGCGGAGTCCGGCTGCGGGAACGGGGAGATGATCCGCCGGGGTGCCGAGTGGCTTGTGCGGACCCAGCAGGCCCGCGGAGGCTGGAGCGGCGGGCCCGGCGGCCCGGCGAGCCTGGAAGAAACCGGCGTAGCCGTCGATGCACTGGCGTCGCTGATGCTGCACGATCGCATCGGTCCGGAGCAGGCACCGGAGGTGCTCAAGGCGATCCGTTCGGGGGCGTCCTGGCTCATCGAGCAGAGCAAGGCCGGCAGGGAGTTCGTCCCGGCACCGATCGGCTTCTATTTTGCCAAGCTATGGTACTACGAGCGGATGTACCCGATCGTGTTTCCGGCGGCGGGTCTGGAGAAGGTTCGGCGGGTCCTGGTCAAGTGCACCCAGCCGGGGATTGACTCCGCCCCGGCACGTCGGTAGGCTCGGGCGGCACCGATCAAAAGGGAGAGCCATGGAATTGCCGACCTGCAAAGTGATCTGGGATGATATCGAATGGGAGTCGCCCCAGCCGGGGCTGCGTCAGAAGGCGCGCGTCAATGGCAGGAAGCGCTTTCGGCTGGTGTTGCTGCACCCGGATTACTCGCCGGCAGACTGGTGCGAGACCGGCCACATCGGACTGGTCCTGGAAGGGGACATGACCGTGGAGTTCGAAACGGGCCAGGAGGCGTTCAAACCAGGCGAGGGGATGTTCATCCTCAGCGGAATGTTGTACCGCCACAAGTTCCACCCCGGCGAGGGTGGGGTGCAACTGCTGCTGGTAGAGGATTCCTGATTGGCCCTCGGACGATGGAAGTCGGGGAGGTTGTTCCGCCGGATCATTCACTCTACTCTTGGAGCGCCGGCTTGGTCGCTTCGGCAAGACGCCGGAGGTACTCGTGTCGCGAGATCTCGTAAGCGCCGTACCGCTTCAGGTTCGGCGTGGTCCACTGGATGTCGTACAGGCGGAAGCCCTCCTGTCGCAGGAACTCGACGCTGCGAACCAGGGCCATCTTCCCCGCGTCCGTGACCGTATGGAACATGCTCTCGCCGAAAAAGGCTTTTCCGATGGCCACTCCATAAAGCCCGCCGACCGGATTGCCGTCGTCCACCCGCCCGGCGTGCCAGGTCTCGAAACTGACTGCGAATCCCAGCTCGTGCAGCTGCGCGTATGCGCTGATCATCTCCGGAGAGATCCACGTTCCCTGGTCCCGTCCCGTCCCGCAGGTGGCGCAGCAGCGCATCACTCTTTCGAAGCACACATTACGCGTGGTCTGGAATTTCGGGCCGCGCAGCGTCCTGCGAAGCCGCCGCGGCACGTGCAGGCTTCCATCCATCGGCAGCACCCCCCGCGGGTCCGGACTGAACCAATACAGCTGCCCGTCTTCGACCATCGGAAAAATACCGTTCGCATAGCAGTTGAGTAGAATTTCCGGCCCAAGCTGTCCTAATATTGTTGAGTTTCCGTTTTTCATGGTAAAGTTAAGCCTGCAAATACCCGTTCGATTCCCACATAATGTCGCCCCGGAGCGACTATCGGCAAGGGAGGGCAGTTTATCTTCTTCCCTGGTTCCGGCTGCAGGATATTTTGAAAGACTGATCGTATCAGCAATCCGGATCGTCTATAAGGCGAACCTGCCACGGGATCTACCTTGTCCTGCAATGGACGAAAATGAAGCTGAGAGACCTGCCAATTCGCTATAAGCTGATGTTGAGCTACTCGCTGCTGTTCATGCTGATCTTCTCTGCCAGCAGCACAGCAGCCTATCTATACGTGCGCGATCAGATCCGGGAGAACATCGCCAGCGAGTTGCGCACGTCGTCTGAAGGCATCCTCAATATGGTGAAGATCTCCGCGGATCTCTCCATCCGCAACAGCCTGAGGGCCGATGCGGAAAGTGCTCGCGACGTCGTCCGTCACCTGTACCTCCAGTTTATCGCCGGCGAAGTGACGGAGCAGGAGGCCCGAAGGCGGGCAGAGGAATTCCTGCTCAACCAGCGGATCGGCTCAACCGGGTACGTCTACTGCATCAACAGCAGGGGCGTCGCCGTGGTGCACCCCCGTCCGAGCGTGGTCGGAACCGATTACTCCGATCTCAAGTTCATCCAGAAGCAGATTGAACTCCGCGAAGGCTATATCGAATACGACTGGAAGAATCCGGGCGAGACGAAATTGCGGCCGAAGGCGTTGTACATGGTCTATTTCGAACCGTGGGATTGGATCATCTCCGCTTCTTCCTACCGGGAGGAGTTTATCGAGCTGGTCAAGGTGCACGATTTCCGGGAGACGATCCACCACGTTCGTTTCGGAGATACCGGCTATCCATACATTTTCGACAGCGACGGCGAAGCGGTTCTCCACCCGACGCTCACGGGCAACTTCAAAGACGAGAAAGATGTCGACGGTAGGCCATTCGTCCGCGAGATGATCGAGCGGCGAAACGGCATGATCTTCTATCGCTGGCAGACTCCAACGGATGAACGTCCCCGAATGAAGCTGGCCGTCTTTCGGTACATTCCGGAATTCGACTGGATTGTCGCCTCCAGCAGTTACGCCGACGAGTTCTACGCGCCGCTGGACAAACTGCGATCGCTGTTTCTCGGTACGCTCGTCATCGCATTGCTGCTGACCGGCCTGATCAGTTGGAAACTCAGCGACCACATCGCCAGCCCTCTGCGGACGCTGACCACCCGTTTCCGCACGGGAGCGGCCGGTGACCTCAGTTCCCGTGTCGAAGTGCGTTCGCGAGACGAAGTGGGTGCCTTGGCCAAGTACTTCAATTCGTTCATGGCGCGTCTTGAGGAATACCGCAAGAGTCTCGAAACCGAGATCAAGGAACGCAAGCGGGCCGAATCCGAACGGGAAGCGCTCGAAGAGCAGATGCGGCAGAAGATGAAGATGGAGGCCATCGGGCAGTTGGCGGGTGGAGTCGCTCACGACTTCAACAACATCCTCACCGCCATCCGCGGAAACGCCGAATTACTCCGCATGGGGATCGAGGAGGGTTCGGACGAATCCGACCTGGTCGGGCAGATCGTACAGGCTTCGGATCGGGCGGCCGATCTGACCGCTCAACTGCTCGCGTTCGGCAGGAAAGGTAAATTGCAGGTGACACGGTTCGATCTGCACGATTCCGTCCATGAGACCGTCAGGCTGCTGCGACATACCCTGGACAAGCGCATCGACCTGCGGCTGGATCTTCAGGCGGAGGAGTCAATCATTGAAGGCGACTCAACGCAGATCCAGAACGCACTGCTGAATCTGGCGATCAACGCGCGGGATGCCATGCCCGACGGCGGAAGGCTGCTGTTCGTCTCGCGAAACGTACCGTTCGATCCGTCGCCGGATGCTTCGGGAAGTAGTCCCGGCCGGGCCATCGAGCTGTCCATCACCGACACCGGTGTCGGTATTCCGCAGGAACTGCATGAGCGGGTCTTCGAGCCGTTCTTCACCACCAAGGCCGTGGGAGAGGGATCGGGACTCGGGCTGGCGGGCGTGTACGGGTCGGTGGAGAACCACAACGGCAGGATCCAGATGGAAAGCACGCCCGGCAAGGGCACGACATTCCGGATTCTGCTGCCGGTGGTTGAGCAGGACAAGGATGCCCGCAGCGACTCTCTCGACGACGGCGACAGCGGCGTGCACGGCTCCGGCACGATTCTGGTCGTCGAAGATGAGCAGATCGTTCGCAAGTATGTCGCCCGCATGCTGGAGCGTTTCGGCTATCGCGTCATTCTCTGCGAGGACGGGCTGAAGGGCCTGACCTGCTTCCGGAAACGTCGACACGAGATCGATGCGGTGATACTGGACCTCACCATGCCCCACATGAGCGGCGCTACGGCCTTGAAGCGGATGCTGCAGATCGACCGCTCTATTCCCATCATTCTCGCTTCCGGGTACAACGGGGACGATGGCGTATCGCACCTCATGCGGACAGGGGCCGCGGGCTTCGTGCCCAAGCCGTACACCCCAGCCGCCCTGACCCGCGAACTCAAACGGGTGCTGGACGGCGGCCACGCGCCTTCCCGGGCTCGGGCGGTCAAAGACAGGGAAGCCTGACTTCCTGCCGGTCATTCCCTCTTTCTCGATTCCGGCCGCTGGAGTGGCCCGTTGCGCAGTCGTCCGTCGACCCCGGTTGCATTCTCTCCGGTATTGACCACAATTGGTTCCCGGAATCGCGTGGCGTTCTGTTCGCTCTCCCTTGGAGAATGACTATGAGAATCGTGTTGATCGGTTCGTACGGCCATGCGGGCATCGTGCTCAACTCCGTGGCCCGCAGGGATGATCTGGAACTCGTCGCCGCCGCCAAGTGGGGCCCGGACGACCCGATGCCGTTCCTTCAGGATCCGGAGATGGTCCCAAAGGGACTGAAAGTCTACGATGACTATCGCCGGATGCTCGAGGAGATCGATGCCGACGTCGCCGGCGTCTGCATGCCGTTGTATCGGATGGCGGAGGCGTCGCTAGAGGCCGTCGATCGCGGCCTGCACGTTTGCTCCGAGAAACCCCTGGCGACCAACCACGAGGACCTGGCGGCGCTGCGGCGTGCTGTGGATGAGAAGTCGGTCCGGATCTGCGCGATGCTGGAGATGCGGACCTGGCCGGTGTTCCAGGCGACGAGGCAGGCCGTCCGGGAGGGGCTGATCGGTCGGCCGATTCTGGCGTTTGGCCAGAAGTCGTACCCGTTCAACAAACGCGACGACTACTACAAGAAACGGGAGACCTACGGCGGCAGCGCGTTGTGGCAGGCAATTCACGCCGTGGATTTCGTTCATTACTGCACCGGGCTGGACTATCGTCGCGTCGCAGCCGTTGAGTCCAACCAGGCACATCCGACGCACCCCGGGATGGAAGACAACGGCGGGGCCGTGTTCGAATTCGAGGGCGGCGGGACGGCCGTGATCAGCTACGACTATCTTCGCCCTTGGCCTGGCGACGGCAACCGCACCTGGGGCGACGACCGGCTGCGCATCGTCGGCGAAAAGGGCAGTATCGAGGTCGTGGACGATGCCTCGCGGGCAATCCTCATGACCAATGGAGATACGCGGGAACTGGAGTTGCCGGCCCATCGTGATCTGTTCGGCGACTTCGTGGATTCCATCGCTTCGGACAGCGAAGGCATCGTCACGACGGCAGATTCGTTCCGGATGACGGAAGTATGCCTCAAAATGAGGGACGCCGGCGACGCCGGAGCCTTCATGGAACTGTAATCGACGGCGCAGAATGAAGGCGCGCCAGGTATGCCCCCTTCTGCAACCGTCCGCTGCAGCTGCGAAATCAAGCTACAGGCTGAAGCCCACGGGACAGTTTCCTTTCCCGTGCTTCTTGTAGTAGTCCTGATGGTATTCCTCGGCTTCCCAGAAAGTCGAAGCCGGGCTGATCTCGGTTACGACCGGCCGGTTGAACTGCCCGGATTCTTCCAATTCCTGCTTCTTCGCGCGAGCCGCCTGCTCCTGCGATTCGTTGTGGTAGAACACGGCTGAGCGGTACTGCGAGCCAACATCCGGTCCCTGGCGGTTGGGCGTGGTCGGGTTGTGGATCTGCCAGAACACGTCCAGCAACTCCTCGTAGGACACTTCCTCCGGGTCGTATACCACTCTCACAGCCTCGGCGTGGCCGGTACGGTCGGAGCAGACCTGGCGGTATGAAGGGTTGTCCACGTGCCCCCCGGTATACCCGCTGGTAACCGTCTTGACGCCGGGCACGTGTTGGAAAGAATGTTCCACACCCCAGAAGCACCCCGCTGCAAATGTTGCCTTCTCCGTACCGTCCGGTGTTTCCTCGCCGGCTGGTTTCGTATTCTCTGCCATGGCTTTCTGATACTCCTGATATCCCGAAATGCCGGTGGCGAGGGTCGCCACAGCAATGCTCACACCCGCCACGACGGCTACGGTTGTGTAGACCACGTTTACCATCATCGGCCTCGTTTCCAGATCATAATAGCGCTTCTATGGACAAAACGAGGGGCTTGAGGGGAATGTTCCGAAATTCGGGGCCGGCGATGACCCTATCGCAGGGGCTGGGAGGTCCATATCCTCCCGGTTGGCTGTTGAGGGAATGAACTGCAATGAATGCTGAAGGTCGTCGCAGCTAGCGCATGAAAAATACGCCCGAGAGGATTCGAACCT
>JBKHHU010000143.1:0-9434 GCA_046539045.1 Phycisphaerae bacterium | reverse complement strand
TTTCGTGCGGGAGGGGATATCGGACCTTCAGGGCCTCGCCAGGGAGGCACCGAGAGCACGGAGGCGCGACGGGGTTCGCCGCAGAGCCGCAGAGGCGCTGAGAGGTTGTTGGGTTGGCCATGGGGCGGCTTGGTTGGCGATCGGTTCTTGATCACGAAGAAAAACCAGGAACTCGAAGACCACCAAGAACAGCTTCCTGATTCTTTTGTTATCTTCGTGATCTTCGAGACCTACGTGATTTCACCGTGTCGAACCGGCGGGCCTGTCAGCTCGGCGCCGGCCTCCCCAGGAGAAGTTCGTCGTTCGCGCTGTTCGTGGCTCTCTGGTTGTGTCACCAGCAATGCCTTCAGCTACTGCCGTTCTCTGTTTCTCTGGGTCTCTGCGGCAGATCAAAGCCTGTCCAGAAGCGAAAGCATCTTCGGCCAGGCGAGGTCGGCGTAGAAGCGGTGTCCTTCGGGGCCGATGACGTGTTCGAGTCGGTCTTCGGCGTCGGCGGCACGGTAGATCTTGCGCAGGTCGGCCACGGTTTGCCTTGCCCCATCTATGGGGAAGATCTCATCTTTCTCGCCGTTGACGATCACGATGGGCTTGGGTGCGACGATGCCCAGCACGTCGGCCAGCTCCATCCATTCCATCATCCGCGGGATATGGTTGTCCACGCAGTGGTAGAGCGTCAGAAGCGAACTGGCGTAGGTGGCCACCGAGCAGCTGGGCATGACGGCCCGGACCCGCGGCAGGAGGGCGGCGCCGTACATCGCCACGGTCGCGCCTCCCGAATTGCCCATCACCCCGAGCCGGTCCATATCCACGTCCCCCCGGCCGGCGAGGTAGTCGATCGATCGGTCGACATCGAGGATGCGCTCGCCGACCAGCGTTCTGCCGAGCATCAGCGCGTGGGCCGCGGAGTCCAGGCAGGTGTTGTACTGGCAGGTGGCGTCGAGGTTCCGCTCGGCCCGCTCGCCGAAGCACCGCTGCTCGATGCACAGGGCTGCGACGCCTCTTCGCATGCAGCCGAGACCGAAATCGCGGTCGCCGGCCACCTCAATCGGCGTCTGTTCATCTTCCTGCGAGACGGCGATCGAATTGTGCATCCCCGTCGAGTGGCCCTGCAGGCAGATGAAGGTGGTGTAAGGCGGCGTGGCATTTTCAGGCACGCACCAGTAGGCGGGGATATCCGCCCCGGGCTCGCCGGTGAATACGATCTTCTCAATCGTCCCCAACTCCGTCTGCCGCTTCCACAGCGACCGCACGTTCAGGTCCCAGCCGTCGTTGGCGGGCATGCGGATCAGGTCCTGCAGACGCGCCCGCGCCTCGCCCTGCCAAAAGGCGAAATCCGTCCCCTCCTTGAATGCGAGCTTCAGCGGGGCCTGCTCGATCAGGCGTTGATGGACGAGAGACGGTGAATACTGCGGCGAGCTACCGGTAGCGTTCGGTGCGTTCATGGTGTTCTTTCTGCTTCTGTTGTTGCGTTTCACTTCTTGCGGGTCCGATATTTTACCGTCATCCGGCGCATGAGGATACCCCAAAGCCGACCCGGTCCAACGCGTCACCGGTTTGTTCGCTTTGCCCGGCCCAGGGAAGCCGAACCGGCGGGCGATAGAGCGGCCGACGGGCACCCGAGGAGGCTGAACCGTTGACATGTCCCGAGGCGGGCAGGACAATGCCCCGCATGGCCAGGCCCGTTCAACCTCCACCGGTAAAGCTTGTCTGCGGGATGATTTCGTCAAAGCCGGATCTCTTTGACGCAGCCGCCCGTGCGCTGAGCCGACGATACGGCCCGGTTGATGTACGCAGCGAGCTACTGGAGTTCGACTTCACCCCGTACTACGAGAATGAGATGGGCCCCGGCCTCAAGCGGCTGTTCGTCAGCTTCGAGCCGCTGCTGGCTCCGGAGCGGCTGACCGATGTCAAACTGGATTCCAACGCGATCGAAGATGAGCTGGCCCAACAGGCGGAGGTGGCCCGCCCGATCAATCTGGATCCGGGGTATGTCACCGAGGCAAACCTGGTGCTGGCGAGCATGAAGCGGTTCGCCCACCGGATCTACCTCCGCGACGGTGTGCACGCAGAAGTCACGCTGCTGTACCGCAAGGGCGATTGGAAGCCGCTGCCGTGGACGTTTCCGGACTTCGCAGCCGGGACGTACAACCGCTTCCTCTCGGAATCGCGAAACAAGCTTCGGCAGCAGTTGCAGGAAGGAGCTTGAGCATGATCGCCTGGGTAGTCCTGGTGGCGGTGATCCTGTCTTTCGGCATCAGTTTCTTCGCGGTGCCGATGTGCCGCACTCTGGCTTTCCGCTTGGGGATGCTGGACATGCCCCGGCGTCACAAGCGGCACGCCGAGCCGACGCCCCTGATGGGCGGTGTGGCGATATTCCTGGCGATTGTCCTGCCGAGTATGCTCGTGCTGAGCCTGGCCCGCATCTGGGCTGCGACGGGCATCCCCTGGTGGATCGACGACTGGCAGTGGCTTGCGGTCCACATTCCCGGGGCCGCCGACCGGGCACCGATGGGCCTGACGGTCCTGATCGGTGCTTTCGCGCTGCACGTGCTGGGCCTTCTGGATGACAAGTACGACCTCGGCCCGTGGGTGAAGCTGGGCGTCCAACTGGCCGCCGCGGTGCTGGTGGTGTGGCTGGGCGGCTTGCGCGTGCTCACGCTGGCAGGGCCCTGGATGAGCTTCCTCGGGACGGTGCTCTGGCTGGTGCTGCTGACCAATTCCTTCAATTTCCTGGACAACATGGACGGGCTGGCGACGTCGGTTGCAGCGATCTGCACAGGGGCCTTGCTCGCAGTTGCGATGGGCGGCGGGCAGTTTTTCGTGGCCGGGTGGTGCTGTTTGATCCTCGGAGCGTTGCTGGGCTTCCTGCCGTACAACTTCCCGCCGGCGAGGATGTTTATGGGCGATGCCGGTTCGCTGCCGATCGGGTTCCTGCTGGGCGTGGTCAGCGTGCTGATTACCTACGTCAGCCCGGGTTCGGAGCAGGTGGGTTACGCTGTCTTCGTCCCGCTGGTCGTGATGGCCGTGCCGATCTACGACACCGTCAGCGTGATGTGGATCCGCATCCGCGAGAAACGCAACCCGATGCTGGGCGACCGGCGACACTTCTCGCACCGCCTGTTGCGACGCGGAATGAGCAAGCGGACGGCGCTGTATACGATCTGTCTCTGCACGGCGACTACGGCGCTGTCGGCGCTGATCCTCCCGCACGTATCCTCAACCCAGGTCGCGTGGATGGTGTTCGGGCAGACGGTGGCGGTGCTGGGGATTATCGCGCTACTGGAATCCGGGGGTGCTCGCAGATGACCGCCAGAAAACGGAAGGCGAGCCGGCCGGAACCGGCAGCGCCGGCGCTCGAAAAACCGGCCGTGCCGCAATGGCGACGGACTCTCGAACTGGCAGCCCTGATCGTCATCCTTTCGGTCGCGGTGGGGAGAACGTTCATCGGGGAGATGTCGTTCCGCGTCTCGCCGCTGGAGCCACCGGCAGGGCTGGAGACGCCGGGCGAGGGCGATGGTTTGTCCATGGACCGCTCGGAACTGTCCCGCGCGGCCATGCCGATGGTGATTCTCGTCGCGGCGATTGCGTGGTTGGCAGCCAACGCCGGCCGGCGGGATTTCCGGCTGCGCTGGACTTGGCTGATGGCGCTGCTGGTGTGGATGAGTTTCTGGATGTTGCTGTGCGCGATGGGCGCCGCGGACAAGAGAACGGCGCTGATGGGCTGGGCCGAGCACACGTCGTTTTTTGTCGCGTTCATCATGGTGATGCACCTGTGTCGGGATCGCAAGCGGTTCGCACTGGTGGTGTCGGTACTGGTGGGGCTCGGGTTGGCGATGGCGGCCAAGGGGCTGTGGCAGCGGTTCATCGAAGCGCCGCAGCGGCTGGCGGAATTCGAGCAGTACGTCGGGCAGTACCTCTCCGCCGACCAGACGGCATCGCCGAACATCCGGCTCCTGAAGTCGCGTCTGGGCGATGCCTCTCCGTTCGGTTTCTTCGCGTTGGCGAACATTTTCGGCTCGTTGTTGCTGCTGCTTGTCCCTGCTGCTGCAGGGGCGGCCATCGATCGCCTGATCTCAATCCGGCGGAAGCTGCAAATCGACCGGCCCGGGGATATTGATCCGCGCTGGTTGGCTGCCGGTGCGGTGGCGCTGACGGCTGTCCTGCTGGCGGTGGTCCTGTTGCTGACCGGCAGTCGGGGCGCGATACTCGCGGGGGCGATTTCATCGCTTTGCGGACTGCTCGTGGTGAGGTTTCACGGCACATGTCGGGCGCACCGGCGGGCGTTGCTGACGGCCGGGTTCATGATGTTTCTCATGTCGGCGTTCGCCGTGGTCGGGTACGGCCTGGCTGAAGAGAGACTGCCCACCAAGACGATGACATTCCGATGGCATTACTGGACGGGAGCGGTGAAGATCCTGGCCGACCGGCCTTTCTTCGGCACCGGTGCGGGGAACTTCGGGCAACATTATCTGGAGCACCGCCTGCCGGTCGCGGAGGAAGCGGTCAAGACCCCGCACAACGTGCTGGTGCACGTATTCGCCCAGTTTGGCTTGCTGGGCGGTGCGGTTTTCAGCGGCATCCTGTTTCTGCTGGTCGCGGCTGTCTGCAGCCCGGAACAGAAGGACGAGACATCCGAGCCATCCGGCGAAGGGTTCGGACTCAAGACGCTGATCGCCCTGTGCGGAGCTCTTCTGGCGGCGGTGCTGTGGTTCCGCATTCATTATGCTGCCTCGGGGAGGAGTCCGGTGTTGTTCTTCTACGAAGCGCTCCTGCCGCTGCTGGCGCTGATTGGTGGGGTGGTGCCGGCATGGTGGTGGGGCCGCAGGCTGCTGATCGACGGCAGCCGACGAATCCGGGCGACGCGGATTCTCCTGGTGGCCGGGGTGATCGGTTTCCTGCTGCACAACATGGTGACGTTCAGTTTCTGGATGGCCGGGCCGGCGATGGTGTTCTGGGTGGTCGCGGGTCTGTGCATGGCCCGGGCCGGTGGGAAAGGCAGGGCCAGCCGCGTGGGCTTCCGGGTGGTGTCGGTGTTTGCAGTCGTTGTTTTCGTGCTGATCGGCTGGCTCAACTACCTGCCGACTCGGTCCCGCATGTCGCACCTTTCCGCAGCGTATCGCAGCTATCAACAGGGCGATCTGGACGGGGCGGTGGAATCTGCCGTCGGCGCCGCAGAGGCCGATAAAGCCGATCCGCTCGCCGCCCAGGCTGCCGCTCAACTGCTGCTGCTCCAGGCTCGACAGCAGCAGGAGGGCCTCCTGTCGACGCCTGTCGCCCTGGCCAGGGCAGCCCGGTTCGCGGATCTGGCGATCCAGAGAAATCCGGCGTCTCCGAGCCTGTACCGGACCGCGGCCCGGACTCGGTGGTACACCTTCCGCCCGGACTTCCTGTTCTATGAATTCCAACCACCGCCAGAGCCACCGCAGCGCCAGGCACTGTTGACCCGATTACAGCAGCAGGTCGGGCAGAGTCCCGCGGCTCGCCCCCGCGTGTTCCTTGCCAAACTCCATGCGGCCAATGAAAACTACGGCCGCGCCGTTGATCTCTTCCGGGAAGCGATCCAGCGCGACCCGACCTCCCTCAAGATTCCGTGGGATCTGGCGCGGATAGCGTGGCTGAACAACGATTTCCGCACCGCCGAGTGGGCATGGAGCGTCGCCGGCGAGAACGCGTCTATTGGTGAAGGTGCAGCCGAGACCGTGAGACTGCTCGAGCAGGCTGTCGATAGGGATCCTCGCAATGCTCGTCTGAGGCTCGACCTGGCTCGGAGGCAACTCCAGAGCGGGCTGACTTCCGAGGCGCGGGAGCAAACCGGTATAGCTTTGATGATCGACACGGGCCTTCCCGCGGAAAGTGTGCAGAAGCTCACGCCGGCAGAGCGGGAAGAGGTGAACATGCTCCAGAGGGCCATCGGCCGGTTCGAGAACCCGGCCCGGTAGGTCAACTCGCTCAGGCCGTATCTGGCTACGGCCCCAACGCGCCGCACCAAGGCGACGCATACCGTCATCTTCCACATCCGCAGAATCCTTTCCGGTGGACATTCCCTCCTGTTCGATTACCTTAGCATGTCCGAGTCGGAGTGGAACGCCCCAGGCGAGAAATCATTCCGCATCGCTCGAACGATCTGATTTGGAGACATGAATGAACGATATCCGTAATCCAATCCTGCCCGGTTTTCATCCCGACCCGTCCATCTGCCGCGTCGGTGAAGATTTCTACATTGCCAACAGCAGCTTCGAGTGGTTCCCCGGCGTGACCATTCACCACTCGCGGGACCTGAGAAACTGGCGTCTCATCGCCCGCCCGCTGGACCGGGTCAGCCAGCTCGACATGGCCGGGAATCCGGACTCGGGCGGGATCTGGGCCCCGTGCCTGACCTGGGCCGACGGGATGTTCTGGTTGATCTACACCGACGTCAAGAGCCTCAACGGGGCGTTCAAGGACACGCCGAACTACCTGGTGACCGCCCCCGAGATCACCGGCCCGTGGTCGGAGCCGATCTACCTGAACTCCAGCGGGTTCGATCCTTCGCTGTTCCACGACGATGACGGCAGGAAGTGGCTGGTCAACCAGTTGTGGGATTACCGCCCCGGGCGGCACCCGTTCAAGGGCATCGTGATGCAGGAATACTCCCACGAGATGGGCAAGCTCATCGGCGAGCGGGAGGATATCTTCCCCGGGACGGAACTGAAGGTTACCGAGGGACCGCACCTGTACAAGCGGAACGGTTACTACTATCTGCTGACGGCAGAGGGCGGAACCGGGGTCAACCATGCCGTCACCATCGCCCGCTCCAAAGACATTCACGGCCCGTACGAGGTCGATCCCGAAAACCCGATGCTCACCGCCAAAGACAAGGACTGTCGCCTGCAAAAGGCCGGGCACGCGGATTTCACCGATACACCCACCGGCGAGTGGTACATGGTGCATCTGGCCTCCCGGCCGGTGAAGGAAGGTCGCTGCCCGCTCGGGCGGGAGACGGCGATCCAGAAGGTGCACTGGACCGACGACGGCTGGGTGAGGCTGGTCGAGGGCGGGAACGCGCCGCAGGATGTTGTCGCCGCACCGGATCTGGAGGAGCATCCTTTCGAGGGGCCTCCAGCGCGGGATGATTTCGACTCCGCGGACCTTCCGCTTAGGTACCAATCGCTGCGGGTGCCGATAGACGAGAGTTGGGCCAGCCTGACCGAGCGCCCGGGCTTCCTGCGGCTGTACGGCAGGGAGGGGCTTTCCTCGACGTTCCGTCAGAGCCTGATCGCCCGCCGCGTTCAATCTTTTCATTGCGAAGCATCGACGCGAGTAGAGTACGAGCCGCGGCATTTCCACCAGTCCGCCGGACTGGTGGCGTATTACAACACGCAGAACTGGATCTACCTGCACGTGACGCACGATGAGGATCTGGGCGTTTGCATCAAGCTCCTGAGCAACCACAACAGCGACCTGCAGGAGCGAATGGAGCCGATCCACATCGGGGCCCGACGCCGGATCAGCCTCCGCTGCCGGGTCGAGCAGGACGAGATCCGATTCTTCGTCGGCGGGTGCGGCTGCGGGGATGATGAGAACTGGTTGGAAGTGGGCGAGGCGTGCGATTTCAGCAAGCTGTCGGATGATTACGTTAACGGCTGGGGGTTCACCGGCGCGTTTGTGGGGATGGCATGTCAGGACCTGGACGGCACGCGGCTTCACGCGGATTTCGATTACTTCGAATACAAGGAACTGGATTGACTCATGGCCGATGACCGGAAGCCGAACATCGTTTTCTTCTTCACCGACGACCAGCGTTTCGACACCATCGCCGCATTGGGCAACGAGCAGGTGCATACGCCCGCGATGGACTGGCTGGTCGAGGGCGGGCTAAGCTTCACGCAGGCCTGCATCATGGGCGGTACCAGTGGGGCCGTCTGCATGCCCAGCCGGGCCATGCTCAACACCGGTAGAACGCTGTTCCACATCGACGGCGTCGGCAAAGAGGTTCCCCCCGGGCACACGCTGCTGGGCGAGATGTTCCAGGCGGCAGGGTACGAGACGTTCGGCACCGGTAAATGGCACAACGGGACCGACGCCTACGCCCGCAGCTTCACCTGCGGAGACGAGATTTTCTTCGGAGGCATGGCCGACCATTGGAACATGCCGTCCTGCCGGTTCGATCCGGACGGCAAGTACGATCGTTTCTATCCGAGTTGTCGCGACGCGTTCAGCAGCAACGATCTTCGCTGGAACAGAGGCGATCACGTCACTCCCGGCAAACACTCCAGCGAATTGCTGGCAGAGGCAGCGGCCGAGTTCGTACGCGAGTACGAACAGGAGAAGCCGTTCTACCTCTACCTGAGTTTCCTCGCCCCGCACGATCCGCGGACCATGCCCGAGAAATTCCGGGAGATGTACGATCCGGACGAAATCGACCTTCCGCCGAACTTCCTGCCCGAACACCCGTTCGACAAAGGGCACATGCGAAACCGGGATGAGATGTTGGAGGACTTCCCCCGCACGCCGGAAGCGGTCCGCAAGCACATCGCCGAATACTACGGCATGATCTCGCACCTGGATGCGCAGATGCAGATGGTGATCGACGCGCTGCGGGAGAAGGGCGAGTTGGAGAATACGGTCTTCGTCTTCGCCGGCGACAACGGCCTGGCCGTCGGGCAGCACGGGCTGATGGGCAAACAGAGCGTCTACGAACACAGCGTTCGCGTGCCGCTGGTATTCCGTGGTCCGGGAATCCCGGAAGGGCAGCAGTCGGAGACGCTGGCGTATCTGATCGACATCTTCCCGACGCTCTGCGAGATGATCGGTTCGGACATTCCGGATTCGGTCGAAGGAAAATCGCTGGTGCCGGTGTGGAAAGACGGTCAGCCGCTGCGCGACTCGCAGTACCTGGCGTACACGTGGTTCCAGCGGGGGCTGCGTGACGGCAGATGGAAGCTGATCGAGAACGTCGTAGATGGGGAACGGACCACCCAGCTTTTCAACCTCGTTGAGGATCCGTGGGAGACGAAGAACCTGGCCGGGCAGGTGAACCAGGACCGACGCCTGGCTACGTTGCGAAAGCGGATGATCGAGTGGCGAGACCAGCTGGATGAGATGGATAGCGAATTCGGCAGGACGTTCTGGTCGGCGTGGGAGTAGTCGTCGGAGGTTCCGAAGCCGATACGGACCGGCGTGCTGGAACAAGAAGGACCCCGGTGGTGTGGTAGGCCGGGGGTGAGCAATCCTCCCGGCCTAGCCGGTTGCAGAGCAGACTCCGGACGGTACAGGAGTTGACGGATTCACGAGTCAGCGAATTCCCGAATCACGGGCTTGTTCGATATTTGGGCGCTGATCCTTGCGCCGGAGGTCATTTCCCCCGGCAGGGCGGCGTGAGCAGACAGACGTCCGCGAACCGGCCTTGCAGAGCCTACCCTCGCCAAACCCCCGCTGAACAGTGGATTAGCTCC
>JBKHHU010000142.1:0-9460 GCA_046539045.1 Phycisphaerae bacterium | reverse complement strand
CGCTGCCGGTGCCTCCGATGGAGACGCTCGTGCAGAAGCTGCAGCTGGGCGATTCGGTCCGCATGGACGGGGCCGTTGCCATGGTCCTTCTCGATCCGGAGAAGGTGGACCGCGAAATGGTCGAGGCGGGTGGGAACATGGGCGTTCGGTTCGACTTGGATCCGTCGTCGTATCCGATGGCTGCTATCCTACCGGTCAAGGACCTGCAGGATATCTCGAAGACGGCGACCTTCGTCCGGGACGGGAAATACGTAAAAGTCGTCCGAAAGGGCGGCAGCAAGAACGACCCAGCCATATCCTGGGGACTTCGCTTGGGCAAGAAGTATCTGGCCGTCGCGACCAAGAAGAAGTGGTTAAACGCGTTTCCCGGCAATGGGAAGTTTCTGCCTCGCATGACCGCGGGGCAGGAAAAGATGATCCAGCGAGATCACGGCTGGGCGTGGATCGACCTGAAACGGATGAAGCAGTTGCACTCCAGAAACGTCGCCCCGAAACTGCCCGGGATGGGCTACGGGATGAGGACGATGATGTATGCGATGCCGATCGGTCCGCCGCTGCTGTGGGTGACCATGACCCGCGAGTCCTGGATGACCCAGGCCGATCATGTCGCCGTCAGTGTCCACAGCAGCGCCGATGGGATCCGCTTCGAGACCCGGTTGGGATATGGGCGGAAGTCTCCGTTCCGCAAGGCGCTGGCGGCCGCCAAACCGATCTCCAAACCGCGGACGATTTTGCAGGGACTGCCCGGCCTGGACGGGCTGTTCTACTACGGCTCCAACAAGACGCTGCGCACCCCGATGGAGATGAAGAAGCAGGACTATGCCAATCTGCTCGGGCACCCCGTCCTTGCCGACCTTCCGAAAGAAGTCCGCGATACGCTGCTGAAATCCGTCGAATCGATCCAAGGACAGGTCACCGGTGTGAAACACTTCTGCGGGCCTTCCAAGGCCAACAACGGTTCGCTGGCGTTCGGGACCATCGTCAAGTGTAAGGACTCGGCAACTTTGCGGAAGACGATCCACACCGCCGCCGACCGGGCCGGTGCCGCGATGAAAAAACTGACAGAGAACAGCTCCACGAAGGTCAGACTCACGATCAACAAGGACGTGATCGCCGTCGGCTCGCTGACCGGCGACCGGATCCAGTTCGATGGAACGATGTTCCAGGGCGAGGAACTCAGCAAGAGCCTTGAGACCGCTATCGGAGACGACCGTCCGAGCTTCTCAATCATCCCCCTGGACAAGAAACGCCTGCTGGTGACTTTCATGGGTGGGGAGGACTTCATCAAGACAGCCGTCGCCGCAGCCAGAGCAGACAAGGTGCCCGATGGGCTACCGAAGAAGCACTACGATCGGATTGTCCGTCGCCTCCCGGGCAACCGGGTGACCGAGCTGTTCATCTATCCCTCGAGGGCGGGGAATCTTTACATCGATATCGGTAATCGCATCATGCCCAATTCCGGAATGGACAATGTGGTGTTCCCACCGTCCCCGCCCGTTGCTGCATCGCTCAGTGCGGACAAGGGCGAGTTGGTCATCGTCGCGTTCGTTCCCGCGGAGGTCCCCAAGGCGATCACGTCGTTCTATCTGGGGATGATGATGCGTCATTGATCCGACGAGGCGACTTCAGACGATATTAATGCAACGTCATTCGTATCTTATCGTTCTTCGATTGTAATCCGCTTTGGGCACATGAGCCCGGGCACATGGTTCAGTACAATCGAAGGAGAAGCGGATGAAACGGTTCGTGGTTTTGTTTTTGCTGGGACTCGCCGTCGTCGCAGGCGGCTGCAGTCAGGGAGCCTCATACAGCCTGTATGGTGAGGAGTTCGTCGTGGTCGACGCGCCTCGCGAGACGGTGTTCGAGGCCCGCAACCGGGCCGTCTCCCAGCTGACCGCCGACGGTGGGAAGCTGGTTGATATGGGGATCGACTGGACATCCCCCGGCGATACCACCACCTCGCGCGGGTTCAGCGAATTGAAAACCGCCGATGGAAATACCATCCGCATCGAGGAGATCACCGTTCCGGACGCCGCGGTGCTGATGATCACCAGCGATTCGGACCAGGGGCAGCCCGCTGCCGTCAACGCCCTGGCCGAACAGCTCAGCAAGCAGGGACTGACCGCCAGAAAATAGCCGGACGAAAACCGCAACAAGAAAAGTACCCGGCCCCCGCGTTCCGATAGGAGAGAATGCGGGGGCCGCTTGCTTTGACGGGCCCGAACCATCATAATGATGGCCATCAAGGAACAAGTACGGAACCGCCTGTATGTTGAAGAACAAATGGAATGTCATCATTCTGATCGAAGCGGTACTCGTGCTGGTCGGCGGGGGCTTCCTGGCTGCCCGCAGTTTCCGTGCCGAAGATTCCGAGCAGACCTCCCGACCGGCTGGGTCCGGACAACGCGGTCTTTCCGCCAGGGATGTTGAGGTTATGGAGTTGGAGGGCACCGGTGTCAGCCCGGAACCTGTCGGCACCGACCGGCCGCTGGGTCACCTGCGGGATCCGCGAATCGTGGTCATCAAGCATCGCTACGAGTTGCAGGTGTACGACGGAAACCGGCTGGTCAAGACCTACCGTGCCGCCGTTGGCTCCAGACGGGGCGACAAGTCCCGCGAAGGCGACCGCCGCACGCCGGAAGGACGGTTCAAGGTCTGCGTCAAGAACCCCCAATCGAAGTTCACGCTCTCCCTTGGCCTGAGCTACCCGAACGAAGAAGACGCCGGACGCGGGCTCGACAGCGGGCTGATCACGCAGAAGCAGCACGACCATATCATCTATTGCATCCGCAACGGGATGCGCCCTCCCTGGAACACGCCGCTGGGCGGCGAAATCATGATTCACGGGGCCCGCAACGGCCGGTCCGGCACGCTCGGGTGTATCGCCCTGGACGACGACGCCATCCGCGAGCTTTACCCGCGCATCGATATCGGCACCGAAGTCATCGTCAAACCATAGTCGCAAGGTACACGGGTATCCGGGTGGTGGGTCTCCTGACCCACCACCGGCACTGATTCTCGCTCAACAAGATGGCGGGTCGGGAGACCCGCCATCCGGGATCAGGTACACGGGTATTACGGGTGGTGGGTCTCCTGACCCACCACCGGCACTGATTCTTACTCAACAAGATGGCGGGTCGGGAGACCCGCCATCCGGGACCAGGTACACGGGTATTACGGGTGGTGGGTCTCCTGACCCGCCATCCGGAACTGGCGCTTGCTATCCTGCCGACCGGCATGAGCGCATGCAAAAAGCCCGTCGGTGATGGTCCGGCGGGCTTTTGCTTGTGATCGGCTCTCGGAGCTTACTTGGTTTCGTCTTCGGGGCGCCAGGTCCGCTTGGCGGGCTTGACGACGTCGCCGTTCTTGATGGCCTGGGTGGAGACCTTCATGCGGACGACGCGGCCGTTGACCACAGCGCGGACTTTCTGGATGTTCGGCTTGAACTTCCGCTTGGTCCGGCTGGTAATCTTCCGGCCGACACCACCGAGATATTTGGCCTTACCGCGACGGGCGATCTTCCGTCCGGAACGGGTTTTTTTGCCTGTAAAGTGGCATACGCGAGGCATATCAATCAGCTCCTGTAGCTCTTAATGTCAATTCAGAACCAGCGAGCCGAGCATTGTAAGGTTGGCCCGTTGGTTCTGCAAGCCTTTTTCAGCATTCACTTGAGGCTTTGAGGCTTATCAGTCCTCTTCTTCGGTCGTTTGCGAGGCGGCGATAATCTGCTGCTGCACATTGCCCGGGACCGGGTCGAAGTGGCTGAGCTCCATGATGTAGCTGCCCTGACCGCCGGTGATCGAACGCAGGTTCGAGTTATAGGTCATCACTTCCGACAGCGGGGCCTGGGCCTGCACCAGCAGCTGGTTGCCCGGGAGCATTTCCTGGCCTTGAATCCTGCCGCGACGGCTTGACAGGTCGCTGGCGATGTCGCCCATAAAGTTGGCTGGGATCGTGATTTCCATGTGAACGACCGGCTCGAGCAGGGCGGGTTTGGCCTTGTGGATCGCGTCGAGGAAGGCGTTTTTGCCCGCGGTGCGGAAGGCGACTTCCTTGGAGTCGACCGGGTGATGCTTGCCGTCATAGACGCTGACTTTCACATCCTGCATCGGGTAGCCTGCCACCGCACCACCGGTCATGACGTCCATGACGCCTTTCTCGATGGCGGGCAGGAACTGACGCGGGATCGACTCGCCGTAGAGGTCGTTGACGAACTCGAAGCCTTCTCCACGCGGGAGCGGTTCGATCCGCAGGTACACCTCGCCGAACTGCCCGGCCCCGCCGGTCTGCTTCTTGTGACGGTGGTGGCCTTCGGCCTTGCCGGTAATCGTTTCGCGATAGGGGATCTTCGGCGGCTTGGTGGCCACTTCCAGGTCGTACCGCTGCTGCATCTTGGTCAGGATCACCCGCAGGTGCAGATCGCCGATACCGCTGATGACGGTTTCGTTGGTCTGGCTGTCGCGGGTGGCGGTGAAGGTCGGATCCTCTTCGCTGAGGCGCGAGAGGGCGTTGGAGATCTTCGTCTCGTCGCCGCGGCTCTTGGGCTCCACGGCCAGAGAGAACATCGGCGTGGGGTTGGGAGCCAGGCTGCGGTACATCGGCTCGTGCTCGGCGTGCATCACGTCGCCGGCGTTGAGTTCCTCGATCTTCGCCACGGCGACGATATCGCCCGCGACCGCCTGCTTGATCTCTTCCTGGTCCTTGCCCTGCACCTTGAACAGGTGGCTGAGCTTGGTGCCCTTCTTCTCATCGCGGATGACGAACTGCGTGTCGCCCTGGGCGGTGCCCTGAAGGATGCGGAACCAGCAGAGCTTCCCGACGAACGGGTCGGCCATGACCTTGATGACCTGGGCGATGAATGGCTTGGAGGCGTCGGCTTCCCACTCGACGGTTTCGGCGTCTTCCTCTTCGCTGCTCTTGACGGGGGTGCCCTTGGTCATGCCCGGCGCGGGGAAGTACTTGGCGACCGCGTCGAGGAACTCGCTCACGCCGATGCTTTCCTTCGCGGCTGTGAACAGCACGGGGATGACGGTTTCCTCTTCCATGGCGTTGTAGAACGCGCTGGAGAGTTTGTCCGCGGAGAATTCCTCGCCGCCGAGGTAGGCTTCCATCAGTTCCTCGTCGGCTTCGATGATGTTCTCGATCAGTTCGGTGTGGGCGTCGGCGACGGAGCTGAAATCCGCCTCGCCGTCCTCGTTGTCGAAGCAGTCGATCACGCCGGAAAGCCCGCCGGTGGGCAGGTTCATGGGCTTGCACGCCTGGCCGAACGTCTCGGTGATCTGTTCCATCAGGGCCGGGAGGTCCACGTTCTCCCCATCGATCTTGTTGACGACGATGGCGATCGGGAGATTCGCTGCCTTGGCGATCTTGAAGAGTCGGCGGGTGTTGACTTCGATGCCCGCGGTGGCCGAGATGACCAGAACGGCAGTGTCGGCACCGACCATGGGGCCGATGGCACCACCGATAAAGTCCGGGTAACCGGGCGTGTCGATGATGTTGATGGTCTTGCCCGCGTGGGTCAGGTACGCCAGGGCGGGGTCGACCGAGTGCTTGCGATCCTTCTCGATATCGGTGTAGTCCAGCGTACTCGTCCCGTCGTCGACCGAACCTGCCGAGGGTATGGCTCCCGCCGAAGACAAGGCCGCCTCTGCCAGCGTTGTCTTGCCGGAACCTGCGTGGCCGAGAAGCACGATATTACGAATATCCTGTGGTTTCGAAGCCGGCATAAGTCTCTCCATACGATGCTATAGAACTGTCCGATCTCCACTGCTCGAAACCGCCACCTTCGCCGCTCCGGACGGATTTCGGCAGTGAAGCGATCTATGGTACGCAGTTTCCCCGCGCAAGCAAGTGAAAATCACCGGCAGTTCAGGGGAGTCCAATTTTGCCGACACCTGGATGAGAACCAACCACGGAGGCACCGAGAACACGAAGGAAAGGCCGTCAGAAGACGACCGTGCGTTGACGGAGTTTCAGAGCCTGCCCGTAACGTCCAAGTGCCTGTCGGAGACCGTCCTGACGGTAAGGGTTGTCAGGCCAATAGCTTGCAGTTGATCCCGTATCTCGGCCGGCGTGAAGGCCGACAGCAGCGAGCGGTGAAATTCCTCTTTCAGCAGCTCGGACTCGTCCCCGGAATGCTGTTCGACCAGTCGCCGGGCTTCGGCCGCATTGACCGGCCGGGCGAGGTCGCGGAGGAACACCCACCCGCCGGGGGCGACGATCCGCTTGATCTCCCGCCAGAGCCGCAGCGGATCCGGCATGTGGTGAAGGATGCTGTTGCTCAGGACCCCGTCGAAATCCTCGGTCGGCAGGCCGGTCCTGCCGGCATCGACGCAGATCAGCCGGACCCTGTCGGCCACACCGGCCTGCCTCACGGCGTTCGATGCGATCGACAGCATCGCCGGAGCCGCGTCCACGGCCGTGATTTCCCACGTCGGACGGGCCTTGGCCAGGCGGATCGGGATATCGGCAGGCCCGCAGCCGAGATCGACACACCGCAGATCGCGCCCCTCACCGGCGAATTTACACAGATCCTCCACGAACTGCTCGTTGACGGCCGAGAAGTCGGCGTCGGCATAGGCCCGCGCCTCGGCGGGGTCGTCCATATATTCCCGTTCCGGTACTCTTTGCATGGAAAGCTTTCTTCCACGAACCTGGCCTCCGTAGCCTTGGCGAAGGAGGCTTACACGAATTGACACGAATTCTTGGCTGACGCCCACGGGTGGATGCCTACGCAGGACACAGCAACAGCGTAAGTCCACAGATTACACAGATTACACAGATTCTTCTTGGCTGTCGCCTGTTTGGTGAGCCCGCCCAAGCGAAGCAGGCGGTTACAACAAGAATGTCTGCATCTGGCCGTTTCAGAGAATCAAAAAAGTTCGCGCAGTTCGCGTTGTTCGCGGCTCAAGAACAGAAAGGAGTGGGTTCCTCGAACAGGCGACAGCCCAACCATCTGTGTAATCCGGGTAATCTGTGGACAAAAGCCGTTGCCGTGTCGCGCTTGGGTCTGTTCCCACAGGCGTCAGCCGAAATTAGTGTCAATTCGTGTAATTCGTGGACTACTCCGCCCGATCAATCACGATGCTGCACATGCCGAGGGTCCAGGGTTTTTCTGCGGCTGTGAACTGTAGCGTGTTGGTATCTCTCAGCAGGTTGGGGGCGATCTCGATTTCGTTGATCCAGCTTCGCGACGGCAGGGCGATGGTCTTGCCGTTGAGCTGCAGCTTCGCCCCGGCCGCACCCATCAGCACCAGCTTGAGTCCAGCCGCGTCGGCGTTTTTCAGCTTCCCCGCCGGGATCTTCACGGTCTTGGTCACCGGCGAGCCGGGTTTGACGCTGTCCAGCACGCCCTTGGCAAAATGCTGCGTCCGCCGGACCTGCACGCCGGCGGCGGGTTTGCCGGTCAGCGGAATGCGAATCGTCAGTCCGCTTTTGCCGGTCAGGTTCGTTCGGCACTTGACGGCCGCTTTTGCGTCGCCGGTCGCGGCGGGGTTCTGCTCCGTCTTCAACTCCAGCTTCCCTGCCTTCAGATCCGGCTGGACGCGGGTAAAGGTCATCCGCTCTCCGGCGCGGGTGCCCTTGGGCATGGCCGCCGAGAGGTCCATGAGCTTCTCGGATCGCGAGTCGTTGAACGCCGCGATGACCAGCTGGTCGTCGTTGACCGCGGCGACGATCCACAACTCCGGGTCGGGCGAGACCACCCGCACGAGCCGGCCGCGGAGGTCCTTGAGCAGCTTGAAGGTCATCTCATCCCCACCGGCACCCCAGTGGCTGCTGCGGGGGCTGTGGGCGGCCCGGCTGGCGGCGACGTCCGGACAGCGGGCGAGCATCTGCATGATGTCCCGAAGGCTGTAGACGTGGGCGGCAGCGGCGTTCTTCAGACCGGCGTCGGCGAGCTGCTTCTGCGTGACCCCGGGCATCTGCGGGTCGGCCTTGCCGGAGGTCTCCGTGTTGTAGCAGTGCAGCCACTTGTCGTATACGCTCATGCCGTAGGCCAGCACCACCTGGTAGCTGGCGGCAGTGGCTCGCGGGTCGCTGCCGTAGTGGTGCTCGTGCACGCCGTCGAGATACTTGATCGACCGGTCGATCATCGGCTTGTACAGCTCCCGCCACGCGCTCCACCCGCTCATATAAATGTGGAACCCCCAGCCGCCGATGACCTGCACGTCCGGGTTGGTTTCCTTGACCGCCTTTGCATACGGAAGGAACATCCACATGTAGTATTCGAGGTTCTGCTTGCCGGAGAACCAGCTGACCTGCGTGGGGTCGTAGACCTCCCAGACCTTCTTGACGGTGAAAGTCTGCTTGACCCGCTGGTAGTGGTGCTTGGCCCGCTTGTCGGCGGCTTCGAACGTGTCGCCGGGCTTGGCGCCTTCGGGCAGTTTCAGGTTGTCGTGCACCTCGCCGCGCTTGGAGACCGCCCGGAGTTTGCTCCGCCAGCGGAGGTGCTCGACGGGTTCGTCCTGCCCCTTGATGGTGACGGGCCCGCCTTCTGTGGCATTGGAGGCGTCGTAGAACTTGCTCTGGTAGTTGATGCGACTCTTGGACGCCCAGTTGAGGTACGGCTCGTTCCAGAACTCCGTCCAGCCGGTCCAGCCGGCCTGCTCGCACTTGCGGGCGAACTCCTTGCCCTTCCGGGTGAAGAACGCCTTGTAGTCCGGGTCGGTCAGGACGGTCGCGGGGCAGTAGCGGTCGCCCTGACAGTCGATGACCATCTCCAGCCCCTCGAGCTTGCCGCCTTCGGTGGGGATCGTCGGGCCGCCGCCGGGATTCCAGTGGATCACCCGGGTCATCTCGATGCCCCAGTCCTCGATCGTTCTGGCGTCCAGGTCTTTCATCGCGTGCACGCCGAACAGGCCGACGGGGATCTTCGTGTGCCCGTTGATATCAATGAACTCACCGGTGACCTTGGCCTGCACCGCCTCTTCGGCAATGGCAGCGGGACTCAGCAGGGCAATGGTGATGATGGCGGCAGCGATGACGGATGCGGAAGCGTTTCGCATAGGATCTCTCCGGTTAAGGCTCGGCTGGTGCTGTCTGTTGTCGGTTACTTGTTCCCGGCAGGCTCGAGGGTGATCGCCGCGGACGTGCTGTCCGGGTGCAGCTTGACCGTGCCGGTGCGGACATTGCCCTCGGCGTCGGTCAGCTTCACCTTGTAGGTACCGTAGAACCCGCGGAAGGCGAGCTTGCCGTCGGCGTCGGTCTGCTTGCTCGTGTTTGTCCGCCACTCCTTCAGCAGCAGGTTGCTGATTCGCTTGCCGGCCTCGGTGTAGTTCCAGTCGGCGTCGACCAGCGCGGCGTTCTTGCCAAGCCAGTGACGCTTGGCCCAGAAGCCCCACAGCAGGATCGCGTCGACCTTCGGGTGCGAATACCCCACGCGGAAGAGCATCTCCAGCGAGTCGGCCCGTTGGGTCTCATCGGCGGTGCGGCTGCTGATTTCCGTCAGGTGGATCGGCAG
>JBKHHU010000141.1:0-9484 GCA_046539045.1 Phycisphaerae bacterium | reverse complement strand
GTCATCAAGACCTACGCAGGCAGGCTGCCGTTGCTGGCAGGAGCCTGATGGGATTTGGGATTGCGGACTGGGGATTGGCGATTGGCGATTTTGGCTGTCGCCAGGTGTATGAAACCGCCGCTTGCCCTGCTTCCCGCTACCTGCTACCTGCTGTTACCACCACCGGCGAGCCTACCCGCGCCTGCAGGGCGCGCTGGGCGCTGCCGCAGTTGACGGCGATCTCCAGCAGGTCCATGGAATCGACGATCGCCAGCGGTTGGCCTCGTTCGGCGTTGGCGTAGGCACCTTGCAGCGGGCCCACCTCCACGCCCGCGCAGCTGATCTCCAGGCGGGTCATGTCCGGTACGTTGTCGCGCACGAACTCGGCGGAGATGTTGCTGACCAGGTTGCCGAAGCGGTCGACGTAGATGATCTCCCCGGTGATGCTTCCGTCGCTACGCAACTGGGCTTCCGGGATGTCCAGCGTGACGATGGTCCCCGGTCTGGGGCCGAACTGCCGGATATCGGCACCGTTGACAATACTGGCGGCCGCCGGGGCGAAGATGTCCCTTCCGTGAAAGGTCCTGGACACGTCGCCCCGCATGAACTCGGCGTCGCGGAGCAGGTGAATCGCCTCCAGCGGTTGGGACTGCATCAGGAGGCTCAGTATTCCGTTGTCCGGAGCGATCACCGTCTGCCCGGCCGTCCGGCAGAGCAGAATCGACCGGTCCGTGCCCACGCCCGGATCAACCACCACCACGTGCACGGTCCCTTCCGGGTAGTACGGCACTGCGGAGGTCAGCGCCACGGCTCCGGCAAGCACGTCCTGCGGGGGAATATCATGGGAGATGTCAATGATGCGAGCCTGCGGACACTGGCTCACAAGCACGCCTTTCATCGCACCCACGTAGGCGTCCCGCGTTCCGAAATCGGTCAGAAGCGTGACAATCGGCTGCGGTTTCTTCGGTTTCCTGGCCACGGATGACTCCTTGTTTTGCCGGAACGCTCATTCAGCGAAAATGCTGACCGAGCCGATATAATACGTACATCATGCAACCAAATGAAGAGAAACTGACGACGCAACGTCTACGGATGGTGGAACACCAGCTCCGCGCCCGCGGAATCGAGGACGAGCGGGTGCTGGAAGCATTCATGGAAGTACCTCGCGAGCAGTTCGTTCCGCCCAGCCACAGGCACAACACCTACGCGGACCGTCCGCTGCCCATCGGAGGCGGACAGACCATATCCCAGCCGTTCGTTGTGGGGCTGATGCTGCAGAAGCTGCAACTGCAGCCCGAGGACGTGGTGCTCGACGTCGGCTGCGGGAGCGGATACCAGACCGCCCTGCTGAGCCGTCTGGCCAGGCACGTCTACGCTATCGAGCGGATCGAGGAATTGACCGAACAGGCCCGCACCCGGCTGGCGGACTGCGATTACACCAACATCACGCTGAAGACGGGCGACGGTTCGCTGGGCTGGCCGGAACACGCACCGTACCAGGGGATCATCTGCGGGGCCGGCTCTCCGGACGTGCCGCCGGCGTGGATCAAGCAACTGGACGACGGTGGGAACATCGTCCTGCCGGTCGGCAGCGAAGGTGCCCAGCAGCTGGTGCAGATCACCCGACACGGCGACGAGATCCTCAAGAAGCCCTTCTGTGACGTGCGATTCGTACCGTTGATCGGCAAACAGGGCTGGAAGAGGTAGCAGCGCAGGCAGAAGCGTCTGCGACATGCACGAGATGGGAGGTCTGCGTCGTTACTGCCACAGATGATCGCCTTGAGCCCTCCGGCGCCGGTGTCTCTCTGTGCGAGAATCAACAAGATCCGCGAAAGCGGCGGCCCGGCCGTACATTAATTACAATTTTCCCTTTGTCCCGCCGATGAATCTTGTATACAAATTAGGGACCAGATTTCGATCGCATGTTGTAGCTAAGGACTGCCGATACACGAAGATGCGAACCACGACGAACACTACGACGTTGTAAACGCCCGCACCGACACCGGTTCGGTGACGGCGTGTCGTGGGTTGGTCGCGCCTTCGTGCATCGGCTTATTTTGTGTCCTCGCCCCGCTCGTCTCACCTCCCGGAGCCCGGCGGGCGAAAGGAAATCACGCATGAGTGTCAAGATTCAGTTACCCGACGGAAGCATCAAAGAGTACGACTCTGCCGTCACCCCTCTGCAGGTGGCCGAGGAGATCTCTGCGGGACTGGCTCGGGCAACGGTCGCTGCCGTTGTCGACGGGCGGTCCTGCGACGTCACTACGCCGCTTTCCGAAGGCACCCATGAACTGAAGCTGCTGACCAATCGCGATGAGGAGTCGCTGGAAGTGCTGCGGCATTCCGCCGCTCACCTGCTCGCCCATGCGATGGTGCGCCTTTACGGCGACGAGGTCAAATACACCATAGGCCCGGCCCTGACCGACGACTTCCAGTACGGGTTCTACTACGATTTCGACCTGCCGGTGAAGATCGGCACCGAGGATCTGTCGAAGATCGAGAAGGAAATGAAAAGAATCGCCTCGGAGAAGCTCCCCGTCCAGCGGGTCGAGCTTTCCCCCGACGAGGCGAAGAAGCGCCTGTCCGAAGCGGGCCAGTCGTACAAGGTGGAAATGATCGACGATATGCTCGCAGAGGACCCGGAGATGGATTCGGTGAGCCTGTACGAGCAAGGTGAATTCGTCGACATGTGCCGCGGCCCGCACGTGCCCGATACCGGGAAGATGAAGGTCTTCAAGCTGCTGACCACGGCTGGGGCGTACTGGCGCGGCGACGAATCCAGGCAGATGCTCACCCGCGTGTACGGCACCGCGTTCTTCGACAAGAAGGAACTCCAAGCCCAGTTGCAGCGGATCGAAGAGGCCCGCAAGCGCGATCACCGCGTGATCGGCAAGCAGATGGGCCTGTTCCTGCTGAACGACAAGGTCGGGTCCGGGCTGCCGATGTGGATGCCCAAGGGTGCCGTGATACGCCAGGAGCTGGAGAACTGGCTCCGCGGAGAGCTGCGGAAACGCGGGTACCAGTTCGTGTACACCCCGCACATCGGGAAGCTGGAGCTCTACCGCACCAGCGGCCACTACCCGTACTACAAGGAATCGCAGTTCCCGCCCATCGAGATCGACGAGGACGAAGGCTACCTCGCCAAGCCGATGAACTGCCCGCACCACATGATGATTTACAAGGCCGAGCAGCACAGCTACCGCGACCTGCCGGTCCGGCTGGCGGAGTTCGGCAGCGTGTACCGGTGGGAGCAGTCCGGCGAGTTGAACGGCCTGACCCGCGTCCGCGGGTTCACCCAGGACGACGCCCACATCATCTGCACTCCGGACCAGCTGGAGGCGGAGATCGCCGATTGCGTGCAACTGACCAAGATGGTCCTCGAGACGCTCGGGCTGACCGATTACCACGTCCGCGTCAGCCTGCGGGACCCGGACAGCACCAAGTATGTCGGCGACCAGGCCAACTGGGACCTTGCCGAGCAGAACATCCGCCACGTCGTACGCGAGATGGGCATGAACTTCGTCGAAGCCGAGGGCGAGGCAGCCTTCTACGGCCCGAAAATCGACTTCATCGTCAGCGACTGCATCGGACGCAAGTGGCAGCTCGGGACGATCCAGGTGGACTACAACCTGCCCGAGCGGTTCGAACTCGAATACGCCGGAGCGGACAACACCGTCCACCGGCCGGTGATGATCCACCGCGCCCCGTTCGGCTCGCTGGAACGGTTCATCGGCATCCTGATCGAGCACTTCGGCGGGGACTTCCCGCTGTGGCTGGCCCCGGTGCAGATGGCGGTTCTTCCGGTCAGCGACAAGTACAATGACTACGCCCAAAGGGTTGTCGACGAACTGCGGGCCGCGGACCTGCGGGTCGATTTCGACAATTCGCCCGAGAAAATCGGAGCGAAAATCCGCCGAGCGACGTTAAACAAGACTCCGTACATGGCCATCGTGGGCGGGCGCGAGGAAGAGTCGCAGACGGTTTCCATCCGCCACCGTACCGAGGGCGACCTCGGGGCACTGGATGTCAACACGATGGTCAACGCTCTGGAGGCAGAGGTCGCCAGCAAGGGGACCGAAGCGGTCACCGCGGCCGTCGCCTCGGCCACAGAGTAGCCTCACAGGAAACAACAGACAGTATCGCCGGATGCCGACGGGCTCGCGAGGTGCGAGTCGGGCATCGGCAGCAATTGAGCGAAGGAGACAGAGCCATCGCCAGAGATCTCCGTGTGAATGAACGGATCCGAATCTCGCCCGTTCGACTGATCGACGAGGAAAACAACCAGTTAGGGATCGTTTCCGTCCAGGAAGCCCAGGCCAAGGCCCGCGAGGCGGATATGGACCTGGTGGAAGTGGCGCCGAATTCCCGCCCGCCCGTCTGCCGGATCATGAATTACGGCAAGTACAAGTACGAGCAGCGGAAGAAAGAGCAGAAGTCCAAGGCTCACCGCCACGAGACAGAGCTGAAAGAGGTGCGCATCAAGACGCCCAAGATCGGCGAGCACGACTTGATGATCAAGGTCAAGCGTGCACGCAAATTCCTGGAGCGCGGCGACCGCGTCCAGTTCAGCCTTCGGTTCCGAGGCAGGGAGCTGGCCCATATCGATGAGGGTCGGCGTATCTTCAATGAGGTCATTGAAAGCCTGTCGGATGTCTCCAAGGTCGACAGCCACCCGCGGTTTGAAAGTCGCCGGATGACCATGATGCTCGCCCCTCAGGGCAATAAGGGCGGCAACAAGTAGCCTCGCGACGACGACCGTAGACGGGAATTTCTGACGCCGCGGCGAAGGCACGGTGAAAAGGAGCTTTTTCTCCATTTCACCGAGAAGGCCTTTACACCGCCCCGGTTCCTGTTACAATGTTCCGCTCTATTTACCTCAATAGGAGCGAAGGGTACCGTTATGCCGAAGATGAAGACGAACAAGTCGGTTCGGAAGCGGATCAAGATCACCGCGACCGGGAAGATGCTTCGCAAGGCGTCCGGAACGGGCCACTTGCGCAGCCGCAAGACGCCCAAGCGCCTCCGCAGCTTCCGCAAAGCCCGCACCGTGAGCAAGGGCTTCCAGAGGCAGGCGCGCCGTATGCTGGGCATCGGCTGAGTTTCTTCCCGACCGAAGAGGACTGGAAACAAGAACAAGGTCAAGGTGGGAGCCTCTTGAGGCGACCGCACCGCTCGGCAGGCGGATGCGGATTGAAACATCCCACGGGAGTCCACCGACCGAAGTAAAAGGAATCACAACATGCCACGCGTATCCAAGGGCGCAGCCCGCCGTAGAAAACACAACAAGGTACTGAAGAGCGCCAGGGGCTTTTACGGAGCGAACTCGCGTCGCTACCGCCTGGCGATCCAGAAGGTCGTTCGTTCGGGGCAATTCGCCACCCGCGACCGCCGGGTGAAGAAGCGCGAGTTCCGCCGCCTCTGGATCACCCGAATCCGGGCCGCCTGCGATCAACGCGGGATCCGCTACAGCCGCTTCATCTACGGTATGAAGGAAGCCGGAATCACCCTCAACCGCAAGATGCTCAGCGAAATCGCCATCGCCGACCCCGCCGCTTTCGACCAGATCGTCGAGATGGCCAAGAAGGGGCTCGAAGGCACTGACGTCGCCTGAGCAGCCCACAGGCAACCAACCAGGGCGATCCGGGAATCTTCCCCGATCGCCCTGCTTTTTTGCGCCGATCCCCCGAGGCCCGGTTCACGCTGCCCACAGCACAAACTTGCCCACCATAGCGGCACATGGTAAACTCCGCCCTTCCACGACAATGTAAGGAGCGCGTATGTCTCTGCTTGAGGATATTCAGAGCACCGGACAACAGGCCCTGGACGAACTCCAGGCCGTCGACTCAGCCGACGCCGCCGAACAGTGGCGCATCAAGTACATCGGCAGCAAAGGCACCGTCAAGGACCTCATGCAGCGCCTCAAGGAGGTGCCTCGCGAGGAAAAACCCGCCTGCGGCAAAGCCGCCAATCAACTCAAGAACGAACTGCAGAAAGCGTTCGAAGACAAGAAACCCGCGCTGGATGAGCCCAAGGCCACCGATCCCATGGTCGACGTCACGCTCCCCGGTGAATCCGCGCACGTCGGGCACACGCATGTCATCACGCAGACCATCAACGAGATCTGCGACATCTTCGGCAGGATGGGCTTCGACGTGGCCTACGGGCCGGAAGTAGAAGATGAACTCCACAACTTCGACGCGCTGAACATCCCCGAGTCCCACCCGGCGCGCGACGTGCTCGAAAACTTCTACATCGACCCGGAAACCATGCTCCGCTCGCAGACCTCCACCGTGCAGATCCGCACGATGGAGCAGAACGACCCGCCGGTGCGCATCATCGCCCCCGGCCGCGTGTACCGCCCGGACACCGTCGACGCGACCCACTCGTTCATGTTCTACCAGGTCGAAGGCCTGTACGTGGATGAAGGCGTGACGATGGCCGAGCTGCGGACGACGCTGGATCTGTTCTGCAAGGCGTATTTCGGCAAGGACGTGGTGACGCGGTTCCGCCCGAGCTTCTTCCCGTTCACCGAACCATCTGCCGAGGTGGACCTGCTGTTCACCTACGACGACGGCCGGGCCGAGTGGATCGAAATGGGCGGTTGCGGCATGGTCGATCCCAACGTGTTGGAAGCGGTCGGCTATGATTCAGAGAAGTACAGCGGATTCGCTTTCGGGCTGGGCATCGAACGGATGGTCATGCGGAAGCACAAGATCCCGGACATCCGTCTGCTGTACGAGAACGACGCCCGCTTCCTGCGACAGTTCTGACAGAACGGACATGACATGAAGATCACGCTGCGAACGGATTTTCCCGGCGGCAACGGCCGGCTGGTGGGAGTCGACCGGGAAGCCGATCGCAGCGTGATTTTCTTCTGCGCCGAACCCCGCAACTGCCCCCAGGCAATGTGGTTCCACTTCCGCCTGGACGGGTTGGACGGCTCCCCGGTCCGCCTGGTCCTGTCAAATGCTGCCCAGACGCTCGGCGGGCCGAACTGGTCGCTCAACCGGCCGGTGTGGAAACCCTCCGGCGGACGCTGGCGCAGAACAGAGAAAGCCCTTCCCGTGGATTCCCCTTCCGCACGCCTTCAATGGGCGTGGGACCTGCCCGCCGGACACCGCCGGATCGAGTTCGCCCATTGTTTCCCCTACCAACCTGCCGACCTGACCAAATCGCTGGCGGAGATCGAATCCGGACTTTTCCAGCGGGAGACCCTCGGGCTGAGCATGGGCAGCAATGAACTGGAGCTGCTGTTCCACGATCGGCCGAGTACCGCCAAGCCGGCCGTCCTGCTGACCGCCCGCCACCACGCCGGAGAGACTCCCGGTTCCTGGGTGCTGGACGGCCTGCTGCGACATCTGTCGGACAACCCGTCCCTGCTTGAGCGCGTCTCCTGGCGGGTCGTCCCGTTCGTCAACATCGACGACGTCGTCTCGGGCAGCTACGGTAAGGATCCGACCGAACACGACTGCAACCGCGGCTACCATCCGCTGCTGCGCCCGGAATGCGCTGCCGTCGCAGACGAAGCCCAGCGGCTCAAACACGAGTCCCGCTCACTGATCCTGGTGGATCTGCACGCCCCTTCTCACCGCGAAGCGACCGTTTTCATCCCCCGCCGCGGATGGGACCTGGTCTCGGAGATCAATCCCATCGCCGAGGAAATCGCCGATCGCTTCAACGCAGCCGTCCCGGAAGATATCCGCTCGCCGGTCGCACACCGAACGCCCCGCCCCAGTCAACCAAGCCGACACCAGGGCATGACCGCCACCCGCTGGGCACAGGAGGTCCTCAAGATCGAGTCCGTGTCCGTGGAAATCAGCTACCAGGGCAACGGGCGGCGCTTCTATGAAATCGGAGACTATCACCGCGTCGGTGCCGCCCTGACCGATACCCTGGTCGACTGGCTCGCCTGAACACGCACACTACTTTTCCGAGTCTCGCAGCGAAAACTGTTGACGCTTCCCCTCCCGGCTGCAAGACTTAACCGTTTACCGCGAACGCAGCTCAAGAGGAAGGCAGTCGCATGGCAGAAACCAATATCGGTGCCGGTGGCGAGGAATGGCGTCGGATGGACAAGACGGCCGGGTACAACCCGGACGAGTTCAGCACGACCATCAATGAAGCACGTGCGAACATCACGAAGATCCGGCAGCGAGACGTGGAGCTTCGCGTTCTCGGGCGAGACGGCAAGCCACTGGCCGACCTGCCGGTGGAAGTCGTCCAGACCGATTCGGACTTCCTCTGGGGCGACCAGCTCTGGGGCCTGGACCGCCGCGTCCGCAACGGCACGCAGCACCAGGACGACTGCAAAGCCTACCGCCGCCTGCTGCCGGAAATCCTCAACGCGTGTGCGGCCTTGATGTACTGGACCGAGCGCCCCCGCAACGACGGGCCCAAAAGCGAGGAATGGCAGGGCTACCCGCAGTACGACGCCCTGCAGTGGTGCGTGGACTGGGGCAACTCCGCCGGGCTGACGGTCAAGGGGCACCCGCTGTTCTGGTCCATCCCCAAGGCCGTGCCCGAGTGGGTCAAGAAATACGATTACGAAACGCAGATGAAGTTTGTCGAGGTACGCATCCGCTCGATCACCTCGCGCTTCCGCGGGAAGATCAAGCTCTACGATGCGGTCAACGAGCCGATGTGGGAGCCGGCCTTCAAGAACCTGCCCCAACGCGACTGGCCTCACCTGGAGGATATCGGCGCGATCGCAGACTACATCGAACCGGTGCTCCGCTGGGCCCGCGATGAGGATCCCGACGCGGACTATCTCGTGAACGAATACGGCCTGCTCGCCGGCGACCACGAGGGCAAGGGTGTGACAACGTCCGACGGACAGAAGGTCACCGGCGATTCCCAACTCAAGCGGTTCATCCAGCTGCTGCACGAGTTGCTGGATCGCGGAGCTGCCCCGGACGTGGTGGGCCTGCAGAGTCACACCGCCGGCTGGGGCCATCACGACAAGCAGGTCGCCACCTACGACGCCATCGGCGAAGCGACCAACCTGCCGGTCCATGTCACCGAGTTCTGGGCGCATACCAAGCACCTGCAGGACACCGGAATGAGCCAGGACGAGATCGACCACGCCCAGGCCGAGTATGTCAAAAACTACGTGACCTGTGCGTTCGGCAACGAAAATGTGGAATCGTTCTTCTTCTGGGGAATGAGCGGCGACCTGATCCGCTTCCGCAAGAACGGCGGATGGGAGACGACCATCGTCTTCGACGAGATGAAGGACCTGCTGCGCAACCAGTGGCGGACGAGGGAGAGCCTCAAGACCGACGGAGATGGCGTGGTCCGTTTCCGCGGGTTCCGCGGCGAGTACTCGCTACGATTCCGCCAGAGCGACAACCACCCGACCGGCGTGAAGTTCGACGTCCGCAGAGGCCCCGGAACGCTGATGGAAACCGTGGAACTGCCCTACCGGCCGAGGGCGTAAGAAGGACAGGTTTCCACCGGTTGGCGGGTCTCCTGACCCGCCAACGGATTGCAGGGGCCGCTATGGTGA
>JBKHHU010000140.1:0-9506 GCA_046539045.1 Phycisphaerae bacterium | reverse complement strand
CTTACTCAAAATCCTCCTCGGACCACCCAGAACAAAATAAGATGCGTAAGCCCTGTCCGCCGACATGGCGCCGGAAAAACCACCGAAGCAAAGCATGCTGGGGCACTTCGGAGGCAGCAGGCGATGGGCTACTCCGCAGCCGGAAGCGACGGTTTCGGCTGGAGCAGTTCCCTGATCGCGTTGAACCTGCGGGCAGCATCTTCCCGATCATGGGGTTCGGGCAGCTTCTCGCACGCCCTCTGTACCATGCGGGCATGTTTGAGCACGGCTTGGCGGTGGGCTTCTGTCTGTGCCCGCTCGGCGATCTCCAGAAGCATCTCCAGCAGGCAGATCAGAACCGAGGGGCTGTCGGCGGCGTAATGTCGGATCTCGTTGAACGACACGTTGCACAGGCCCTCAAAGCTCGTCCGGTTGACAAGGACACGCGGGATCTGCTGTGCGTCACGGAACAGCCGGGGAGGCTCCGGACGAGTCGCGATCTTGCACAAAGCCGCCCCCAGCCGCCGGGTGCAGTCACAGGCGGTCTGGGGATCGTTAATTCCGGGCGAGAGAGCCCGCGAGGCGATTTCCACCAGCTCCAGAAGGATGAACTCCAGATCCTGCACCGTGGTGCGGCGACGCCCCGTCATGACGGCATCGTTCAGCCGTTTGACGGCTTTTTCATCCGGTTCGCGATATCCATACACCGCAGCGAGCGGCTCTCCTTTCAGCGTGAAATGCCCGGGCCTGCGGAGCAGCTTGACATGGAAATCCCATTCGGTGGCCACGGACATGAGTGTCTCGAGACGGATGGCTTGTATATAGTCGTTCCCACCGGACAGGACGCGGTAGACTTCCTTCCGGTCTCCCTCCGGATCGGCAGGGAGCTGTGCAGATTCAGTGTCTGGATCCCGCTTCTCCGCTTCGGGATAAATGCGGTCGATCAGCCGGTCCAGTTCCCGGGAAACCTGAATGATGACGTAAGGCGCCTGCATCGACAGCGCCGCCCGATGAACGTAATGGATCAACGCCCCCAGACTCACGCACGCAGCCACGAACCCGCCCAATACTGTCAGGTGCGGGATCCTCTCGGTTCCGCCCAGCCGCCCGATGACCAGCAGAGATGTCATGCAGTACAGCAGCGCAGCGACCATGACGCCTACCGTGTGCTGCGTGCGGCGGTCGCGGATGAGGTTACGAAGGATGCGCGGGCCCAATTGCGAAGCAGCGAGCGTCAGGGCCACCACCGTGATCGAGAGCACTATACTCATCGCCGAGACCAACGCTCCGATCAGCGCCGTAAGCAGAGAGCGAACCCCTGCGACGCTGCCCCCGCTCAACCAGGGCAGGGCCTGGCCCATCAAGCCGTCCAGGTACATCAGCACCGGCGCCAGCAACGCCCCGCAAATGCCCATCACCGTGGGGAGGAACCACAGATTCGCGCGAATCGCATCGAGCTTGTTCTCGAACCAGGTTCTCACGTTCGCTGCCTTTCCGCGCTCCTGCGCGATAATCCGGACCGTGGCCGCGTTACAACATTACTTGAGCATCCCACCGCACAAAGGAATTGTTAAATAATAGAGTCGACCACGAACGCAACCCGGGGGGCCGCGGGCGGGCAAAGGTTTCCTGCTCAGTTCAGGGCGAAGTACAGCGGCGAGTCGAAGTCGTTGATCTCATCGTCCATCGGGAGCGACCGCAGTTTCTCCTGCGCCCGCCAGGAGCCGAGCCTGAGCCGCCGCTTCTGGCCGCGCTTGAGCCCGCGGCAGTCCGTGGATTTGCCGTTGCGCACGGCGAACTCCACCACGAGAACCCGCTTGCCGGGCAATTTGCCTTTCCGGACCTTCCGGACCTTGTACTCGTTGACCACCAGCAGGTTCTTATAGGTGCCCAGTTGCTTGATGGGCCTTCCCTTGGTGGCTTTCTGGACGACCGCTTCGACATCGGCGATCACGGTGCTCGGATCGGTGACCTTGGCAGGCGACACCGCTTCGACGACCGGCTGGGGCTTGATCTTCTCGATACCTCTCAGGACCCCGGACTTGCGGATCACCTTCAGGGCCCGCTTGGCCCATTCCTCGTTGCCCTTGCGGTTGAAATGATGATCGTCCACCATGCCCAGGTTCATCGCGTCGATCACCCAGAGGTTGTCCGTGCGGTCCGGCAGTTTGTCGATGGCCTTGTAGATCGCGTTCCACAGTCGCTCGCGGTTGCCCTTCTTCTTGCCCGTACCGTCCTCCACCTGGGACGCGAACCACGGCAAGTCGGGCCGGCCGATGTCCTTGCGGAACTCGGTAATGAGCTTCCCGTAGTTTTTCAGGAACTGCTCTGCCGCCTCCGGTTTCCCGCGGCGTTCCACTTCCACCCAGCCCTGCATCGAAATCATTCCCATGATCCGACCGGCCGAGGAAGCCGCCTTGGCCTGTTTGACCAGTTCGTTGTACTCCCGCTTGCCGGGCAGGAAATTCCGCCGCAACGTTGCAGCGCTGCGGGCGACCTTGACCACCCCGAAATCGACCTGCGGGTACGCCTCGGTCAGTTCGTGCAGGAGGGGCCACATCGGCCCGTTTTCCTTCCGTGCCGCGCTCCATTGCCCCTGATGGAACCACCAGCCGTTGGGACAGGCATCGTCACGGCGGGATTTCGCCCGGCCCTCCATGTTGGAGTGACCCAAGGCAAGGAAGTTAACCAGCGGACGGGCCTTCTTCATGTTCTGCCACGGACGCGAGGAGACGTACCGATCATCCAGAAGACGACGCGAGAGCTTCGGGCCAGACCATTCCAGAAGCAGTCCGCACGACCCGCCGCCCTGGAAATGCTCGACCATGATCGGATGCGTGCCGCGATCCAACTCCAGCGTGACCTTCCGTTCTTCCATTCCGTGGCCGGTCCAGTAATCAATCACCAGCCGGTGATTGATCCACATTCGCTGGCCGTCGTCCGAAGAAAGATAGAAGGTGTATTTGCCCCGGCGTTCGATGTTCAGCACGCCGGTCAACCGGGCCGAGAGGTCCTCCTTTCTTCCATCCGACAGCGGGTAGCGGTTGTGATAGGAGATCCGCCTGTCCAGCAATTCTGTTTTGAACTTCTCGAACTCGGTGCCCTCAAAGAACCGGGCGCGCCAGCCGGGCTTGCGCTCGACCGTTTTCCCGCGATGGTCCTTGTCAAGGGCCTCCAAATCGTAGGGTCGCATCCCCGGCCAGGGGGCCGTTCGCAGGTGCTTGCGGGCGATCGGGCGGAGGTCGAAGCCCGGCCCGGACCACATCAGGCGAACATGGCTGGTTCCGCCGTCCTGGAGATAGTCGACGCGGAGAGACAAGTCGCCTTCGCGAAGCTTCACTTTCGCTTCGATCAGTTTCACTTCCGCCTGTTCCCGGGTGTCCAGAACGAGCGTCTGTCCGAGCCATACCCTGGCGGAGTCATCCGCGTCGATCCGCAGCGTGTACTGCCCGTCATCGGGAATTTGCAGCATGCCGGTCCATCGAGCCGAGAACCTCTCCCCGGCAGAGTCCATCGCGGGGATGCCCTCTCCATAGTCCACCGTCGGATCAAGCCGTTCGGAGATGAGCTTCGAGAATCCGGTTCCCGCGAAATACTGCGCGCGAAGACCGGTGAGCATTTGGTTGTCGTCGGCAACGCTGGGAACTGCCCGCAGCAGAAGGACCAATGCCAATATGCCTGCAAGACGAACGGTGGTGAGTTGACGCATGGATCCTCCTTTGCGGGGAGTCTTCCTTTTTCGAGAATGTGCAATAAATGGGCGATATTTAGATACTGCCGGCCCGAGCTTCCACTACCTCACCAACACCACCGACGCCGGCGGGTTTCGCCCAAGCGCAACGGCTTACCCGCAATTACTCTGGGTCAACGGCGCGGCAGGCCTGATCGATCGCTTTGAGGTTCTCCACCGGCGTCCCGTAGAGAATCGCGTCTGCAGCGGCAACCAGGTGCGGATCGTCCTTCGTCTCCAGGATGACCCGCTCGGCTGCGTGGGCACATTCCCCCGGCGTGCCGTTGCGGATAAGCCTCAGGTCGATATTGCCTCGCGTAACGATTTGCCGGTCGATCCGCGAGCGGGCGACGGTAAGATTGTCCACGTTCCCGCTGTCGGGCGGGCTGAGCGTTTCCACGACATCCGTCATGATCTGGTCATAGTATCGTTTTTCGATCCAGAGGCGACTTTGCCCGCAGCAATGGAAGTAAGAATTCCAGCTGAACCGGCCCCAACGGCGGATGCATCCGATCAGTTTTGCCCCGGCCACGGCTCCTCCGCCTGGCGGCGAGCCTGCTCGAAAGCATTTCGAATGCAGCCGATCGCGTCGGCGGGCAACGGGCCTTTTTGTGCCGCAGCGAGGTTAGCCTGAGCGTTCCGCGGGTTGGTCGTTCCCACGATAGCTACGTGCAACCCATCCAGCGACAGGACGAACCGCAGCGCCAGTTCGGCCCAGTCGGCCTCTCCCAGGCCGCAATTGGCGGGAGCCAGTCCCATCGTTCTCAGCCGCTCAACATAAGGCTGAACGTGCGGTTCGACCCCATCGTCTGACTGTAGCAACCTCCAGGCGGCGTTGGCCAGGGGCCGCTTCACGATCACGCCGATATCCCGCTTCCGGGCCTCGGGCAGAACGGATTCCAGATTGGCCTGATCGGCGAGGTTCACAGACATTTCCACGACCGACACGCAGTCCAGCGACGCGGCATAGGCCGCGGTCTCATTGTCACCGGAGTAGCCGATGTGCCCGATCTTCCCCGCCTCCCGGGCCCGAACCAGCACATCCAGCGCCTCGCCCTGCTCCAGCAGGTCGCGATCGTAGGAATGCAGCAGCATGACGTCCAGGTAATCGGTGCGGAGTCGTCGCAGGGCCTGATCGATATCCTCCTGACCGATGCGCCGGGAGCGCAACCTGCCGTCGGGAAGTACGTCGTGATGCCCGCACTTGCTTACCAGCACCAGTTCGTCCCGCCGGTCCGCCAACTCTCTGCCGATGAACTCCTCCGAACCGGGGTAAACCTGGGCGGTGTCGACGAGGTTGACCCCACCGTCAAGGAGGGTCCGGAGCGTTTCGGCCGCTGCATTCCTGTCAGCCGCAGCAGCACTGCCTACCGCCGCCGATCCGTATCCCAGAACAGACACAGACAGGCCGGTGCGTCCCAGTTGCCTTTTCTCCATCCTGTAAACCTCCTGATCTGCCTCTAAAGAAAGACAGCCCGGAAACTCCCGGGCTGTCCTGTATTGTCGTACCTCAATTGGAGGTTGTCTAGTCTCTCTTATAGCCGTGGGACGGTCTCATGTCCGGGTCAATGTCATACGAGCCGCCATAGGCATTGCTCAATTGACTGACCTTCTCATTCGGGAGGGATTCAACATGGCCGTCCTGACAGAGCACATTGATGCGATCCGCATCGGCACCATGGCGGGAGCTGTGCATGTCGGCACCGCTGACGTGATTGAAATTCCCGTCGAAAACACTGATGATCTCGTCCAGGGGCAATTCATAGTCATCCGAGCCCAGCCAGTCCCTGCCGGTAGCTCCGCCGACCCACTTGTGCGGGCTGCCTCGCCGTCGCCATGCACTGGCAAAACCGTGGCTCTCGATATTTCCACCGTTGATCCCGTAGGAGGTGTGCGCCCAGAATTCGATGTTCCCGTTGGAATCTTCCTTTCCGGCAGCCAGCACGCGCCGCAACAGCGGGCTGAAACGCATGTCCGGGCTACGGACATCACCGCCCGGCCATTCGTCCGGAATTTCCACCGTCTCGGGTACCTCCGAAGGACAACGGAAAGACGTCAACTGCCCGGGCAGATCCGGATCGTCCTTCATCAGATCCGGCACGACCTCGACCGCCAGATGATGGATCCACTGAGACCGACCGCCGTCCTCTTCCTTCACATAGGAAGCCGGCAACTTGCCGGTCTGGCTGGAATACTGCTGCATCGATGTGCCGATGTTGCGCAGATTCGCCAGACACTTGGCCGTGCGGGCGTGTTCCTGGGCCCCCGCCAGCGATGGGACCAGAATGGTGATCAACAGCGAAAGAATCGCAATAACAACCAGAAGCTCGATGAGCGTGAACCCACCGCGCATGTTGCCGGACAGGATGCGCATGGTTGACTCCTTACCTTACCATGAAATGCGACTGAGTTTGTGCCAACAGACGTGTTACACCGATTAAATTATACCATAGTCGCACCAAAAGCATCATCTTTTTTCCGGCACCTCGCCAGCACCGGCCGGGGTGATATGGGCGGGTGGACAGCTATTGGCAAGATTCCTATAGTATGTCCGGAACGGTTTAGAACAGATTTTCGCATGACACAGGCCAAGGAGAGACAATTGTGGCTGGGAAATACAAAGTTGCCGCACTCGGAACGGGAAACATCTGGCGTTGGTCCCATCAGCAGGCATGGGTGGACCATCCGGATGTCGAAGTCGTCGCCGTCTGCGACATTGTAGAAGACAAGGCTCAGACCGTCGCCGAAGAGCTGGGTATAGATGAAGACCGGGTCTACACCGATTACAAGGACGTGCTGAAGCTCGACGAGGTCGACATCGTCGATATCTGCACACCCAACCTCTGGCATTCCAAGATGGCCGTGCCAGCGCTCAAAGCCGGCAAGCATGTCTTCTGCGAGAAACCCGACGCCATCAACGGCAAAGAAGCCCAGAAGATGAAAGACGCCGCCGATCAAAGCGGCAAGAAACTGATGGTCATGCGGAACAACCGCTTCAACCCCAACACCCAATACATGAAGAAATTCATCGATGCCGGACACATGGGAGATGTCTATACCGGCCGGTGCGGCTGGATTCGGCGGCGTGGTATTCCGGGCAAGGGCGGCTGGTTCACCACCAAGGAGTTGTCCGGCGGTGGGCCGCTCATCGACCTGGGCGTGCACTTCATCGACGTGGCGATCTACCTGATGGGCAGCCCCACGCCGGTCGCGGTCTGCGGAGCGACCTACTGCAAGTTCGCCGAGAGCGACGTCAGCGATTCGGCCCATTCCGATTTCGGCGAGACGAAAGAGGAAGGCATCTTCGACGTGGAGGACCTGGCCACCGGGTTCATCCGGTTCGACAACGGCGCGACCCTGCAGATTGAGTTCTCCTGGGCCTCCAACATCGAACAGGAAGGCACCTTCGTGGAACTTCGCGGCACCAAGGCCGGCTGCAAGCTGCGCGGCGGCATGAGACTGGGCATCTACGGCGAGAACGAAGCCGGCCTGTTCGATATGGAACCGAAGCTCAACAAAACCAAGATGAACCATCACGCCCTGCACCTGCATCATTTCATCGATGTACTGGACGGCAAGGCCGAGCCGATCATCACCAATCAGGAAGGCGTGGACATGATCAAGATCCTCAGCGCGATGTACAAATCCGCGGAAACGGGTAGGGAAGTGAAGCTGAAATAGCCTTCGTAAGCCACACAGCGGCGGGCGGTCTGTTCACGGCGACGGACCGCCCGTTTCTGCTTTCAACACGGACCGTTGGAGCCACACATGCCGACCATCCGACCCGCCAATTCCGGCGATCTGCATGCCATCACAGACATTTACAATGACTGCGTGCTCAACAGCGACGCGACGTTCGACCTCCAACCGAAGTCCGTCGATCAGCAAAAGGCATGGTTTGACAGGATCCGCCCGGACCTGCCGGTACTGGTGGCCGAGGACGGCGACACCGTTGTCGGCTGGGGCTGCCTGTATCCCTGGTCGGACAAGGAAGGCGCCGCGCGCACAGGGGGCAACAGCCTCTATATCCACCGCGACCATCGGGGCCGGGGAGTCGGTAAGCAGATGCTGACCGCCCTTCTGCAGGCCGGGCGGGAAGCAGGCATGCACTCGCTCATCGCCCGCATCACCGATACCAATTCAGTCAGCCTGCACCTGCACGAACAGGCAGGTTTTACCAATGCCGGCCTGCTGCGGGAGGTTGGCTGGAAATTCGGCCGGCACCTGAACGTCATTCTCATGCAGTACATCTATCCCGGTCCGCCGCAGGAAGATGCAACGTCTTCGGCCTGCGAAGAGCGATCGACATGAAAAGACAGGTTGCAGATTCCCGCCGGTGGCGGATATACTGCGTGGCCGGACTGTCCCTGATCTTGGAGGCCGAGTGATGAAGGTCTACGAAGGCAAACTTGTGGCGCCGACGGGCGCGAACTTCGCGATCGTCGCCAGCCGTTTCAATGAGTTCATCTCCAGCAAACTGCTGGGCGGAGCCATCGATGCGCTGACGCGTCACGATGTCGACGGCGACAATATCGAAAGCGTCTGGGTTCCGGGCAGCTTCGAAATCCCCCTGGTCGCCCGGCAGCTGGCCGCCAGCGGGAAATACGCTGCTGTCATCTGTCTCGGTGCCGTCATCCGCGGCTCCACCGATCATTACAGCTACGTCTGCTCCGAAGTCACCAAGGGAATCGCCCAGGCTTCCATGTCCACGGGCGTACCGGTGATCTTCGGCGTGCTGACCACCGACACCATCGAACAGGCCGTCGAACGGGCAGGCACCAAGCAGGGCAACAAGGGCGCCGACGCGGCTATCTCAGCCATCGAAATGGCCAACCTCCTCCAACAGCTTCCCCAGAGCGAATAAAGCAGACCGCTGTGACCCGCAATCATAAGGTAAGACGTCTGGCCCTGCAGGGCCTGTGTTGTCTCGACGTGCAAGGCCAATCCGCTATCGACCTGGTTGAGCTGTTTGTGCGGGATACCCGTGAATCGCAGGCCGTTGCCGGCTCCGCCTGGAGCATGCTCTGTGACACCTGGCACAGCCGCGAGGAAGCGGACGCGATCTTGCGTCGCCACGCCCGGAACTGGGATCTCAGCCGACTGGCACTGGTCGACCGCAACATCCTCCGCCTGGCGGTTCGCGAGATGACCCACCAGGACACCCCACCCAAGGTCGTGCTAAGCGAGGCCCTCAAACTCGCGCGCGAATTCTCCACCGCAGAAAGCCCTCGCTTCGTCAACGGCGTACTCGACGCCGTCTTCCACGAACTGCAAGACGAGTAGCAGGGATGCAGGGGATTCAGGGGATGTTTTTTTGGGGCTTGTTTTTCTGAGCGCCGGGAAATTGACTAATCGGAGAAGATCGCCGGGGTGCACTAGCGCTATCAGCAATTGGAAGAAAGGGGAAGTAATGCTACACTCCAACATTACGGGAAAAGTAATCCAGCAGGCATTCCGCGTCCAGAACACGCTCGGGTGTGGGTTTCTGGAGAAAGTCTATGAGAACTCGCTGGCATTTGCATTGAAGCAGGCGGGACTGGATGTACGGCAACAGGTGCCTCTACGCGTGCATTTCGACGGCATTATGGTTGGGGAGTATGTGGCCGACATGGTGGTCGAGCGGGCCGTACTGCTTGAACTGAAAGCCACTGCCGACAATCCGCCAATCTACATTACGCAGGTACTCAACTACCTGAAAGCCACCGGTCTACCTGTCGGTTTACTGCTGAATTTCGGAAAACCCAAGTTATACTATCGGCGATTCACATTAGAGGAAACTGCGGCCGATGAGGCGCAG
>JBKHHU010000139.1:0-9519 GCA_046539045.1 Phycisphaerae bacterium | reverse complement strand
TCTCGGTGCCTCCCTGGCGAGGCCCTGAAGGTCCGATATCCCCTCCCGCACGAAAAGCGTTTGAACTCTGCCCGATCAGTCGGTCTAATCTTGTCTCACTTTGGATAGAGCTATGGCTCCCGGGGGTGCCCGGGTTTGACGCTGACCGGAAACGACTACCATGATTGACATTAAGCTGATCCGTGAAGAGCCCGAAACCTTCAAGACGGCTGCGAAGAACAAGCACTTCGACGTCGACATCGACCGCCTGCTGCAGATCGACGATGAGCTTCGGACCACCAAGACCCAACTGCAGGACCTGCGCACCGAGCAGAACGCTGCCGGCAAGAAGATCGCCAAGATGAAAGGCGACCAGAAGCAGGCAGCGATCAAGCGCATGGGCGAGTTGAAGCAGGAAGTGCAGGACCTCTCGGATAAGATGGCCCAGCTCGAACCGGAGTTCGCCGACTTGATGCTCCGCGTACCGCAGGTGCCCGACCCCGACGTCCCGGTCGGCGAGGACGACACGGACAATGTCGAGATCCGCACCGAGGGAACGATCCCGAACTTCGATTTCGAGATGCGCGACCACGTGGAACTCGGTGAGATGCTGGACATCATCGACATCCCGCGCGGTGTGAAGCTCGCCGGCAGCAGGAACTACTTCCTGAAAGGCGCGGGCGCTCTGCTGCACCAGGCCATCCTCCGTCTTGCCGTCGACCAGATGGTCAAGAAGGGCTACGAACTGCTGACCGTACCGGTGATCGTCAACGAGGAAGTGATGGAAGGCACCGGCTACTTCCCCGTCGGGCGGGATCAGGCATACCTTTGCGAGCGGGACAACCAGGCGCTGGTCGGCACGGCAGAGGTCTCCGTCACCGCCCTGCATTCCGAAGAGATCATGTCCGAGGCGGACCTGCCGAAGAAATACGTCGCGATGAGCACCTGCTTCCGCCGCGAAGCCGGGGCAGCCGGCAAGGACACCCGCGGGCTCTACCGCGTGCACTTCTTCGACAAGGTAGAGCAGGTCATCGTCTGCGAGAACGACGTGGAGCAATCCAAGCAGTTCCACAAGGAGATTCTCGCCAACGCCGAGGACGTGCTGCAGGCCCTCCAGCTGCCCTACCGGGTGGTGAACGTCTGCACCGGCGATCTGGGCATGGGGCAGGTGCAGAAGTACGACATCGAAACCTGGATGCCGAGCCGCGAGGCCTACGGCGAAACCCACTCCGCCAGCCGGTTCTATGAGTTCCAGGCCCGGCGGCTGAACCTGCGATACCGCGACGAGGATGGGAAGGTGCAGTTCTGCCACACGCTGAACAACACCGTCATCGCCAGCCCGCGCGTGCTGATCCCGGTCATGGAGATGTACCAGAACGCCGACGGGTCCATTACCGTACCCGACGCTCTCAAACCGTACATGTGCGGGATCGAAAAGATCGAGCCGACAAGCTAGGCATATTCGCCGAATCTTCAAAGAAAAGTCGCGCCGGATTGCCTTGTCAAGTCAGCCGACCTATGCTTACATAGAGTCTGTCATCCATTCAATGCGAGAACGCATGCATCGGGACGCTTACATCCAGGAGAAGATCAGGGCGAGCCAGAAGCCTTCGCGGCAGACGGCATCGCCCGGTGTCTTTGCGCTTCTGCATCCCCGTTCTTCCCGCCTGCCTTATCTCAGCGACTGGCGATATTAGTACCCGCCGTCGATGGGCCCGCCGCAGGTGGGCACCCCGTACTCGTTTCCACCCAAACGAACCAACTGCGCAGGAGCGTGACCCATGATTGTCGTAATGAAACCCGGATCCACCGAACCCCATGTCCAGCACGTCGTTGATCTTATCCGCGAGTACGGCCTGAAGGACCATGTCATTCGCGGCACGGACCGCACCGTGGTCGCCTGCATCGGCGACAAGCGGTCGGTGGACAAAGGAGCCATCGAGAACGCGCCCATGGTCGAGAAGATCGTCCCGATCCTCGCCCCGTACAAGATGGCCTCGACCGAGGTCAAGAAGAGCAAATCGCAGATCAAGATAGGTCCCGAGGCCTTCCCCATGGGCGGCTGGAAGGTCGGAATCATCGCCGGGCCTTGTGCCGTGGAAGATCGCGACCAGATCCTCCGCACGGCCGAAGCGGTCAAATCCGCCGGATGCGTGGGCCTGCGCGGCGGCGCCTATAAACCGCGGACGAGTCCGTACAGTTTCCAGGGCCTCCGCGAGGAAGGCCTGAAGTTGCTGGCTGAAGCCCGCGACGCGACGGGCCTGGCGGTGGTGACCGAAGTGATCGGGATCGAGCAGGTCGACGCCTGCATCGAGTACGCCGACGTGCTGCAGATCGGCGCCCGCAACATGCAGCACTACCCGCTGCTGGAAGCGATGGGCAAAACGCAGAAACCGGTCCTGCTCAAACGCGGCCTGTCCAGCCAGATCAACGAATGGCTACTGGCGGCGGAATACATCATCAACGCCGGCAACCCCAACGTGCTGCTCTGCGAACGCGGTATCCGCACCTACGAGGATTACGTCCGCAACACGCTCCCGCTGGCGGCAGTGCCGGAACTGAACGAGCGGACGCACCTGCCGGTGATTGTGGACCCGAGTCACGGCACGGGTCATGCGCATCTCGTGCCGTCGATGTGCCGTGCGGCGGTGGCAGCCGGGGCCGACGGGCTGATCCTCGAAGTCCATCCGGATCCCGAACGCGCGATGAGCGACGGGGCCCAGTCGATCACGCCGCAGAAGCTCGGCGAACTGATGCCCCAGCTCAAACGCATCGCCCAGGCGATCAGCCGCGACCTGTAGCGGGAGACCCGCCGGCGCCAAATGCAGCGGCATTGCCCGCTGGGCGTGGTGGGCCGACGCCCACCACGCTGCTAAGCGGGTCCTACGCCAATCCTCCCCGTCGACACACGGATGATCGTCCCGCCATCCCAGCCGGCTTTCGCCGCACCTTTTGCTTGCCGATGTAGGGTTCTTGCCGTACAAGAGATACGAAAATGAGCCCATAGCATGAAAGGCCGGGGAAGCATGCGGCAGGAGCCTACATTGAGCACGTCCAGACGGCTGACCGTCGTCCGCGCTCCGCTCGTGCCGATTGCCCTGTGCGTCCTGACCGGCACGCTGCTGGGACGGTATGGCCTGCTCCCGTGGAGCCTGCTGCTGTTCCTCGGCTGTGCGGGGCTTCTCTTCGGTGCCGCAGCACTCAAGAGCGGACGACTCCACTCGCTTGCCGCCCTGTCGGCGGGCATGAGCGTGCTCTGCTTCACGGCCGTGTACGTGCATTTCGCCTGCCACGGCTCCGCCGCCAACCACGTCGCCGGGTACATCGAGCAGAGTGCGTCGCTGGCGAGAGTCCGGGGAAAGATTGTCAGCTGGCCGACCACCGCCGAGGACGACCCGGACCGCACTCCGGGCTACCAACGCCCCCCGCGAACGTGTTTTCTGCTGCAGACCTCAGCCATTCGCACCCGGAGCGGCTGGGACCCTGTGGAGGGGCTCTTGCGGACGACGATCAAAGAACCGCGTCCGGACCTGCGAGCCGGAATGCAGGTGGAACTGATCGGCTGGACCGGCAGGTACTCCCCACCGGACAACCCCGGGAGCCCGGACCCCGCCGCTATCGCCGCCAACAACGGGATCTACGCCTGGTTCAGCGTCCCTGCCGCCGACGGGGTGACCATACTCGACGGGACAGACCAGGGCCTTGTCCAGCGCAGCTACTGGCACCTGCGCAGCCTAAGCCGTCAGCATGTAGCGGACATGGGCGACCGGCGTAGCGGGCGGCTGCTCAACGCGCTGATCACCGGCGAACGTCACCCGGCGCTGCGGCGCCTGAACGAGACCATGATGCAGTCCGGCACGGCTCACTACATGAGCATCTCGGGGCTGCACCTGGGCATCTTCCTCGGGTTCATCTACGGGATCTGTCGCGTCTGCATGCTGCCGCCCAGGCGGTCGGCGCTGCTGGTGCTGGGGATTCTGACGCTCTACGTGCTGATCGCCGAACCGCGTCCGCCGCTGTTGCGCTCGGCGCTGATGGCTGGGGCGCTCTGCGTCGCGGTAATCGCCCGCCGGCGGTACGCTGCCCTGAACGTTCTTGCCGGGGCGATGATCCTCCTGGTGCTGGTCGATCCGCGGCAGCTCTGGCAGGCGGGGTTCCAGCTGAGCTTTGCCATCGTGCTGGGTCTGCTGCTGTTGCATCGGCCGATGAGGGTGCTCCTGTTCGGCTGGACCACGCGGCACCGGGGGCTGGTGGTCTTCCGATCGGATCAGCGGTTCGGCCGGTGGGTTCACTACCGCGGGCGCGACCTGCTGATCGGCTCTGCCGTGGCGGGCGTCAACGCCTACCTGGTCTCGCTGCCGCTGATCGCGTATCACTTCGGCATTTTCAGCCCATACGGGGCGCTGCTCAGCATGCTCCTGCTGCCGTTGGTGGCTTTGACGCTGATACCCGGGTACCTTTCGCTGGCGCTGGCCTGGCCGATGCCGAACCTCGCCCGGCACATGGGCGATGGAGCGGCATGGATGGCTGACCGGTTCGCCTCAGGGATCGACGCGCTGCACTGGTTGCCCGGGCTGTCGGTTCCGCTCCGCCCGGTCCCGCTGTGGTGGATCTGGCTGTATTACGCGGCCCTGGTCGCTATCCTCCTGCTCCGCAGCCGCAGGCGATACCGCTGGTTGGCGGCGATGGCGGTGGTCGCGCTGGTCGCCGCCTCCCTCTGGACCCAACGGAGGGCCCAGGCCCCCACGGACCTGAACATGCACCTGCTGTCGGTCGGGCCCGGGCAATGCCTGCTGCTGGAGACCCCGGCGGGCAAGACGCATCTGATCGACGCCGGAACGCGCTCCGGAGTCAATGCCTATGAGTTCGCGCTTCAGCCGTTTCTGGTCCACACGCGACTGCCCGAACCTGAATCGATCGTCCTCTCCCACGCCAACACCGACCATTACAACGCCGTGCCGTCGCTGTTGAGCGATTCCACGCCGGAGACCATCTACACCACCCACCAGTTCCTCAATACCGAGGCAGATTCGCCCCCGCAACGGCTGATCTCCTCCTGCCGCAAGGCGGGAGCCGGAATCCGGACCCTCCATGCCGGACAGAGCATCCGACTGGACGCCGGCACGACGGCCGAGGTCCTTTGGCCCGCCGCGGATGCCCCGGCAGATCTCTCGCACAACGACGCGTCGCTCGTGCTCAAGATCCGGTGCAACGGCAGATCCATCCTCGTTGCCGGCGACATCGGTCGGCGGGCCCAGGAAGCGCTTCTGGAGCATCCGGAGCGTCTCCGGGCCGACGTGCTGGTATTGCCCCACCACGGCAGTTGGGAACCCTCCCTGCCCGCGTTCGTGCGGGCGGTTGGAGCCGGGGTCGTGGTCGCCAGTTGCGGCCGGCGGCCTGTAGCCTCCCCGTCCGACCCCGCCGACGCACAGGAGTTTTACGATCACCTTGCCGCCGACCGGGTGTTTCGGTGCACGTCCGACGACGGGTACATCGCGGTGGAGTTGAAATCGACGGGAATCAAGGTACGCTCGCTCCGCTGATCCGGAATTCCGTGACAGAGGCCCTCGCCGGTAGTATTCTCTGGATCAGGAGAGAGACTATGGCAGTTGATTACAGCGTAATATCGATCGGCACCCTTTCGCATCACCGCCTGTGGGGCGAATCCAAGCCCATCCGGACCGCTCACGCCACCACCACGCTGTTGACTGACGGAGACCGGAAGATCCTGGTCGACCCCTCGCTTCCGGGGGCCATTCTGGAAGCTCGATACAACGAACGGACAGGCGGAACGTTTGCCGACGTGACCGACGTGTTCTGCACCACGCTCCGGCCGACGCATCGCCGGGCACTGCCCGAACTTGACCATGTCAACTGGTGGGCGTTCGGAGATGAGATCGATACGTACACCATGCAGATGCAGCAGGTTCTCGGCTCGGCAGAGCGGCTGGACGCCGACTCCAAGGCGGACATCGAGAAGGATCTGCAGCTGCTGCAGCGGTTTCGCCCGGCACCGGACAAGTTCTCCGAACAGGTGAGCGTCTATCCATTGGCCGGCCCCACTCCGGGGCATTGCGGGTTGCTTCTGACGCCGGCGACGCAGACGATCGTGATCGCCGGAGATGCTGCGGTCACCCGCGACCACGTCCAGGCCGGACAGATTTGGCAAGGCTGCCTCGACCGGGAACAGGCGATGGATTCACTCTCGGACGTGCTGGAGCTGGCCGAGGTGATCATTCCCGGCCATGACAACGTAATGTACCTCCCGCAGCGGTGGATGTAGCCCCACCGGGAGCGAAGGAAATGCCTGTTGCTCTGGCGGGCACAAGTTCTATAATCCGCGGCTGTCAATGAATCAGGAAAGCGCACAATCCGACGAACCCGGAGGCCAATCCTCGAGCGACGCTTCCGCCGAGGAGCCCTTCTGTAGACGGCCGGTGCCGGCTGGGCGGGCGCAGGTACAGCCCGGTCTGATCGGGGGACGTGGATGATGTGGGGCGAGTTTCTTGTCAGTAACCTCTGGGCCCTTGTCACCATGGTCATCCTGCTGATGCTGAGCGCTTTTTTCAGCGGGACCGAAACGGCCCTGTTCCAGTTGAGCCGCGGGCAGCTGTATCGGTTGACCGCTACCGGGGCCAAGGGGCGGCTGGTGGGAAGGCTGATGAGTCAGCCTCAGCGGGTGCTGTCCACCATCCTGATGGGCAATCTGATCGTGAACGTCGCCTACAGTGCCGAGGCAGCGGCAATCATTTTTCAGCTGGAGGATGAAGGTCTCGCCGGCTGGGCGGTGCTCGTCGCGTCGCTCGTTCCGCTGCTGGTGCTGATCCTTTTGGGGGAAGTGACCCCGAAGGTGCTGGCCACGAGCATCGGTGAGCGGTGGTCGGTACTGGCCGCACCGGTGATCGCGTTCCTGATGCGCATACTCCGCCCGCTGCTGTGGGTGCTCGAGAAAGGCATCATCGCACCGTCCACGACCATCATCGCTCCGCGCCGAGCCGGAGAAAAGGATATCAACGCCGACGAGCTGGCCGCCCTGCTGGATATCTCAGCCAAGCGGGGACTGATCGACCACGACGTCAACGCGATGCTCCAGGAGATCGTGGAGCTCTCGCAGGTCCGCGTCGAGGAGATCATGATTCCCCGGGTGGAGGTCGTCGGTTTCGACATCAACCAGCCGCGGGAGAAGCTGCTGGAACTGTTCTCGCAGACACACCTCCGCAAACTCCCGGTCTACGACGATGATATCGACAATCTCCTGGGGATCATTCACGCACGCAGCGTGCTGCTGAACCCGAATGCCGATCTGAAGTCCGTCATCCGCAAAGTCTCCTTCGTGCCCGAGTCAGCCGCCCTGGACAAGGTGCTGATGCAGTTCCGCGTGGCCCGCAAGCAGATCGCCATGGTGGTCGACGAATACGGCGGGATCGCCGGCCTGATCACGCTGGAAGACATCGTCGAGGAGATCGTCGGCGAGATCAGTGAGTCCGGGGAGATCGAGAGAGGCCCCGCCGTCCAGAAGCTAAGCCGCACCGAATACCTTGTCGACGGTGGGCTTTCGATCCGCGAATGGAGCGAAGCGTTCGGAAGAGATCTGACCGATGAGCGGATCAGCACGATCGGCGGGTTCGTCATGTTCCTGCTGGGGCGGATGCCCAAGGTCGGCGACACGGTCGGGTATCACAACCTCCGCTTCATCGTGCTGTCGGTGCGGAGACGGCGAATCGACAAGGTCCGGATTGAACTGGTGGAGGCCCAGCCGTGATTGCAGCAACGACAGATTGGACGTTGTATGTCGGCTGGTCGCTGGTGGCGGTGCTCAGCGTGTTGATGGTCGCGATGTATGCCGGAATGGAAATGGGCATCTACACGCTGAACAAGATCCGCCTGGACGTGCGGGCCGACCGGGGCGACCGTTCGGCCCGGCGGCTCCAGAAAATGCTCGACAACCCGTCCAACCTGCTGGTGGTGCTGCTGATCGGCACGAACATGTTCAACTACCTGGTTACCTTCGCGATCAGCGCCATGTACATCGCTTCCGGGGCGGGACGCTCTGCGGAGATCTACACCATCGCCACCGCCACACCGATCATGTTCATCCTCAGCGAGTCGATCCCCAAAAATGTGTTCCAGGTGCTCGCCGAACGCCTTTGCTACCGGCTGAGCTGGGGTATTCGCGCTTCCAGCGTTGTGTTCAATGCCTGCGGGTTGGCGCCGCTGGTCCGGACGTTTTCCCAGGTGATGGTGAAGCTCGTGCCCCAGCCGAAGAAGAAGGGCGGGGAGCTGGGCGACGAGCATATGACCGCGATCATGGCAGAGGGACAGGCCAGCGGCGTGCTGAGCCTGTTCCAGACGCGAATGGTCGACCGAGTAATGCGAATCCGCGACGTGACGCTTCATGACGCGATGCATCCGATCGCCGGCGCGGTAACCGCCCCAGCCGATCTGGACGCAGAGCAGGTGCGCGAACTGGCCCGCCAACACGACTACTCGCGCGTGCCGCTGATCAACGGCGGGGGCAAGGCGGTCGGCATCCTGAATCTTTACGATTTCCTGACATCCGCCCAGCAGCAGACCCCGCGGGAAATGGCGCTGAGTCCGCTGGTTCTCAGCGACCGGATGAACGTGACCGACGCACTCTACGTGATGCAGCGTGACCACAAGGTGATGGCTGTGGTCTCCAATTCCGACGGGCGACACATAGGGATCGCGACGATCAAGGACCTGGTCGAAGAGATCGTCGGCGAACTGGGAGAGTGGTAACAACTCGTCGAATCGTCAATTCGTTACATCGGGAGATGGTGGGCCGGTCTCGGACCACACAGTTTGCGGCATTGCGGCCGAAACAGATCATTCATCCGACAGCGACCGCACCAGTTCCCTGCAGATATCGTCCTGCAGGCGTTTGGCTTTCCACGCTTTGCCCGGCTTGATGTCGTTGACGAGGATGGAGAAGGCATACACCGGCCTGCCCTTCTCATCCGTCACGTACCCGCTCAGGCACGACACCTTCGAGATGTAACCGGTCTTCGCTCGGACCCTGTTCCTGCAGATCCAGTTCATCCGCTTGCGGAGCGTGCCGTCTTTCCCCGCAACCGACAACGATTCCAGCAGCAGCTTGCCGCCCTTCCGGCCGAGCATCTTGCTCAACACCTTGACCATGGCCGAGGGCGTCACCCGGTTGTCGCGAGAAAGCCCGCTACCGTCCCGTACGGTGAGCTCTTGCGGATCGAGACCGAAACCCTTGACGAGCGTCTTCTCCATGAGCTTCGCCGTAACAGGCCATTCGCCATTGCCGCTCCGCAGCATCAAGCTCTCGGCGGCCATGTTGAGGCTGTCCTTGTTGGCCCGTTGCAGGGCCTTGCTGATCGGCGTCCGGGTGACGGCGATTTGCTCTGCCTTGTCCCAGTCAATGTCGCTGACGCTACAGAGGCCGATTTTGCCCTTCGCGCGGATATTGAGCCGGGCCAGGCGATCGGCAAACGTCCGCGCAAACAACAGCGGCGGGTCGTCAACCGCCACCGAATACGCAAACGGGGTCGC
>JBKHHU010000138.1:0-9578 GCA_046539045.1 Phycisphaerae bacterium | reverse complement strand
CGGTGACCGGTTCGAACGGCGTGGAGCCCCAGCAGAGGTACCCGTTATAGTCGCGACAGGTCCACCAGCGGTTCCACCCCAGCAGGTCCTCGAAAGTCTCTTCCACGAACCATCGATCGCCGTAGCGTTTGAACAGTTCAAGCACGGTGATGCTTCCCACCGGCGGCTGGGATCGGTCGAAGCTCTTGCGGCCGGACGCCTGGGTGTTGTTGGCCACGAACCCGTCGGGCGTTTTCTCGCGAAGGACTTCGACGCAGTTGGCGTAGGCGAGGTCCTTGCTGTCCATCGCCGCCAGCCACGCGGCGAAAAACGTATCCCAGCAGAACAGCACGTACCCGCCGCGGGAGAGATTCCAGATGCGACAGACGGGCATGACCGCCCGGTCGTAGGTCGGGTCGAAAATCAGGTTCCATGCAAGGCACGCCTGGGCGGCCCGGTGGGTCTCGCTCTTGTGGGCGTATTTCCGTTGCGATTCCTCGAGCCGGGTACGCTGGTCGGCGATGATCGTGCGGATTTCCTCCAGCGACCGCTGCGAGCCGGTGCTGATCCCGACGGACGCGGTCAGCGGGATCGCCAGGTAGGGCGTCTGGGCGGCGACGTTCGGTTCCTCCAAGCACCGGCCTGTCGTGTGGACGACGATGTCGCCGCTGTCGAAGTGCCCGGTCAGCGTCTCTCCGTCGCGCGTCAGTGTTCCCGGACGATTCCAGAGGACCCCGGATTCGATCGTCAGCAGCGCCGGCTTATGGGCGGTCTTCTCCGGCTCGACGAGGATCACCAGTTCCTCGCCGTCGGTGGCGGTCTGCACGCGCATCGTCGTCTGACAGTACGTCACCGTCAGATCGCTGTAGCTGCCGTCGTAGGCCTTGGCGCCGGGCACCACGTCTTCGCGGCCCAGCAGGGCCTCCTTCATGTATCCGGGCTTGGCGTAGCTGAGGATGCCCAGGTTCACCGCGAAAGCCTCAGGCAGGTGAACGTGCGAGAGGAGGCTGCGCGTGTTCCAGTGGTTCCAGCCGCTACAGATGCGATTCTGCAGTTCGTCGTATTTGTCCATGGGATCGGGTTTCCTTGCTTCCGGTTCTGAGGATGTGAACAGTATAGCGATCTGGCAGGCGGTCAAAAGTCCGCTATACTTCTGTGCGCCGTTTCGCGGCAGGGACAAGCGATGGGTGATGCGGAATGAGAGTTTTTCGCCCGGGTGGTTGTTTTCGCGTTCCGACTGTCTTTCAGCTATCCCTGCTGGTCGGGACGGCGAAACCGGAAACAACCGGCTATTGCCTGAGCACCAACAAGAACGAGGAACACATGGACGTTGAGACACCGAAAGTACTGGAAGTTGCCGATGGGGTCTGGGTTCGCCAGGAGATCGACAACATCGGCTGGGTCGACATGGGCGACGGTCTGCTGATCGTCGACGCCCTGGAGCACAAGGAGAAGGAAGACGACGTCATCCAGGCGATGCAGGACACTGCCGGCGACAAGCCGCTGAAATACCTGCTGAACACACATACCCATTACGACCACATCGCCCTGAACGACGTGTTCCACGACCGCGGGGCGGAGGTGATCAACGCCCACCTGAAAGACATCCCCCAAGACGGGCTGACGATCGAAGGCCCGCAACGCAGCGCGAAGATGATCCCCTTCCCCGGCTGTCATACCACCGAAGACTGCGTGGTGTGGATTCCGGAATCGAAGGTGCTGTTCATGGGCGACCTGTTCGGATGGGGCCTGATCCCGTTGACGCGGAACATGCGGACCGAGGAGTTCAGCCTGCTGGTCAGCACATACGAGCGGCTGATCGATTATGGAGCCGACGTGGTGGTGGCAGGGCACGGCCCGCTGCTGGACAACAACGTGCTGCGCCGGTACGTGGACTACATCCACTGGTTGAGGACCGAATGTCGGCGTCGCGTCGAGTCCGATCAATCCGACCGGCAGATCCTCAAGGAGATCAAACCGCCCGAAGACATGGAAGACTGGTGGCGCTTCACCTCCTGGAAGCACGAGGACAGCGTCGCCAAAATGCTCAAGAGTGTCCGTCGGGATTGGGTCTGAGCAGCATTCGAAGCTCGCTTTGCCGGTGGGGGCTTGCAAGTCGCCAACCAACGCGCAGTTGAATTACCGGATCACCTCATCGCCCGGGGCGTCGTCGGGCGCTTTCATGCCGACGCGGGGGTAATTGCAGGCCGGAGCGTCGTGGTGGCGCATGGTCTCGATCAGCAGATCCTCCATCCGCTCCCCGATCCCGGCGTCCTGCAGCGGGTTCTCCTGCCACGGGTCGGCCTGGATGTCGTGCAACACCGCCTGCGGTCGATCCTCCCAGCCGTGACTCATTCGGTTCGGCAGTTCAATCCGGTACACGGGGATGTCGTGTGGTCGGGAGGAACACACTCACGTCGCAGCCCTGCACGAGGTCGCGGTTTTTGTAGGGGCTGCTCAGCGTGGATGTGTACTGGTAGCAGGGCACCTGCGGGAGCGGCTGGCGGGTGTAGGTGTAGCCGCCGTCGGTAATGTTGATGTCCTGGCGGTGGTAGCCGTACATCACGGCGTCGTGGTGATGCCCGTCGGCGCTGAGCAGGTGCAGCAGGCTCTTGCCGCGGACGTTCTCGGGCAGTTCGGCGCCGAACAGTTCCATGAATGTCGGCATGATGTCGATCGCGCTGGTCAGCGCCTCTCGCCGACCCGGTTCGGAACGGATGAGAATACTGCGCATATTTCCAGTCTCAAGTTTACGGTCATTGGTCTTCGGCACGGCGACCGCCGGGCTTTTTCATCACGAAGCTTTCCAGGGCCACGAAGACCTCAAAGAAACAGAGAGTAAACCTTGGTGGCCTTAGTGATCTTCGAGCTCTTCGTGACTACTACATCAGCAGTCAAACCGTCCGAAGGCACACACACCCAAAGAACCTCTGTGCCCTCCGTGGTTTTTCTACCGTAAAGCTACCGCTGACAACCGCCGGTCATGAGGCGCCATTTCAGTCGCTTGCTCATCTCGCCGGCCTGCTTCGAGTTCTCGTCGATGATATTGTTCAGCTCCTGCGGGTCTTCCTGCAGGTCGTACAGTTCGTTGCGGTCGTTGATCGTGTTGATGAACTTGTACCTGCCATCGAAGATCGCGGAGGTGTTCTCCAGCATCATCACCACGTCTTCCCGGTGGTCGGCATTCTCACCGCGGGCGACGGGGCCGAAGCTCATCGAGTCGACGTTCTGCATCCGGTCGATCCTGGCCAGGTCGCAGATCGTGTTCGGGATGTCGATCAATTCCACCAGCGCGTCGCAGGTCGCACCTTCCTGCACGCCGGGACCCGCCGCCAGCAGCGGGATGTGCCAGCTCGACTCATACCCGGTGTGCTTGCCGTGCAGGTTGTAGTCGAACAGGTGGTCGCCGTGATCGCTGGTGAACAGGATGACGGTCTTGTCCATCTCGCCGCGGGCTTCGACGGTATCGAGAATCCGCCCGATCTGGTCGTCGATGCACTTGATCATCGACAGGTACTGCTGCCTCGTTCTCCGCGGGGAAGCTTCGTCGTAGTCGAAAAACGTCGCCTTTTTCACCAGCGTTCGCGGTTTGCCTTCTTCGCGGAAGGGGATCGGTTCGGGCACGTCGGCGTCGCGGAACTGCTCGGCGTACTCCGTCGGTGGGTCCTGCGGGTCGTGCGGGCCGACGAAGCTGACGAACATGTGCCACGGGTTGTCGTCGGGGAAACTCTCGATGATCTCGCATGCTTTGCGCCCGATGTACACGTCCTCGTGGGCTTCGGTCGGCAGGCGTGAATCGCGGAACTGCTTGTCCAGCCAGTCATCGCCCTTGCGGGTGCGGTAGTCGTTGTGGAACGTCTCCCACAGGCCGTTTTCATCCAGCCATCGGGAGTACGGACACCCCGGGTCGTCCCGCTGGGTCAGGTCCATCCCGCCCATGACCTCGTGGGGGTGCGTGAAGCCCCAGGCGTAATTGCGGGGCAGGGCGCCGTTGCCGCAGTACAGGTCCGGCTTGGCGATGTCCAGCTTGCCGCTGCAGCCGACGTAATAGCCCGCCTCCCGCATCTGCTGATAGTACGTGCGGGCGCTGAAGGGCAGATACGTGTTGTTGCCCGGCCGGCCGAGGCGGTGGGGCATCTGCCCCGTCGCCAGGCCGATCCGGGCCGGCGTGCAGACCGGCGAATTCGAGTAGCACTGCGTAAAGGCCGTCCCACGTGTGGCAAGGCGATCCAGGTTCGGCGTATCGGCAAACGCCGCTCCGGCATAGCCGACAAAATCATGCCGCAACTGATCGCACATCAACAGCAGAACATTCGGCCGCTCTTTGTCAGACATCTATCGTCTCCCTTTTTTTCGACGCGTTTTGGCGTTTTGTCTTCTAATCACGAAGCCCCCAAGCCTTAGTGATCTTCGAGTTCTTCGTGATTCAGAAGCCATCGGTCAGAACCGTCCGCCGCGGCACATCCAGAACCCTCTGTGTCCTCAGTGAACTCCGTGGTTCCTGCCTGCTATTTGATCTTCACGATCCGCACGCCGTAGGCGTCGAGCTCGGCAGAGCCGTCGATCTCGTCGCCGGTCAGCAGGTCACTGCCGCTCTTGCCCAGCAGGTCGACGCTTTGGGTCTCGGCGCTGTGGTTCAGCAGGAACAGCAGCGTCCGCTGGTCGTTCTGACGCTGGAGCACTTCCACCTCTTCCGGGCCGTCCGCCAGCGGGGCGATGCTCCTCTGCTTGCAGATCGTCTTGTACAGGTCGGCCAGGAACGCTTCTTCGAAATCCGCCGCCACGTACCACGCCTCGCCGTCGCCGTAGCGGTTGCGGGTCAGGCACGGTTTGCCCGCATACCAGTTGTCGCCGTAGGTGCCCAGTACCTCCGCGGATTCGGCGGTGATCTGGTCGAAGAAGATGTCGCAGGCGTACTCGTTTTGGGGCAGGTCCAGCGTGTCGTTGAGTACCACGCGGTTGGGGAACTGACCTTCCGGTCGGTTGTCGATCTCCTCGCTCCAGATGCCCAAAGTCTCCCGCAGCGCCCCGCCCGGATAGCCCTGGTATGCGTAGTCGTTCTCGTTGACCAGCCCGGTCAGGAATGTCGCCACGAACGTCCCGCCGCCCTTGACGAATTCGGCGATTTTCTCTGCCTCGTCGATGCGGGTTTTCATCTGCTCCGGTGTGCCGTTTTTCGGGAACCGGCCGCTCTTGATCATGTACATCTCCGGAGCGATCAGCAGGTCGTACTGGCTCCAGTCGTCGTCCATGCGGACCACGTCGATCGGGATCTTCTGCTTCCAGATGGCCCGGTAATGCTTGGCTGCGGTCTCCATCAGGCGCTTGTCCTTGCCCGGGCCGCAGGAACCTTCCAGCGCCCAGCGGTTCTCCTGACACCAGAGTATCCCGACCTTCGCCGGGGCCACGCGCGTGCCGACGACGTCCTCGCTGACGGCGGCCATGTCTGCCCCGAGCTTGGAGACCTCCTTGAACACGCGGGTATCCTCGTTGCCCACATGCGCGATAACGGCCCCGTGGAACTTCTCGTGTGCCCCGCGGCCGCGACGGTACTGGAAATACATCGACGCATCGGACCCGTGACCGATCGCCTGCCAGGCCATCAGGTTCTGGTGTCCCGGCGGCTGGAGCGTGTGGTACTCCTTCCAGTTGGTGCTGCTGGGGGTCTGCTCCATGAGGATCCACGGGTTGTTGTTCTTGATGCCCCGCATGTAGGCGTGGACGCGGGCGGTGTCGGCAGGGTCGCCTCCGACGTCCGGATAGCTGTCCCAGCTGATCACGTCCATCACATCGGCGAACTTCTCGTAATCCATGCCCGGGTACCAGCCCATGATGTTGTGGGTGACCGGGATATCCGGCGTCACCGCTCGAACGGCAGCGATCTCGTTCCGGAAGAAGTCGACCACCTGCTGGGTGACGAAGCGCTTCCAGTCCAGCCGCAAGCCCTGAATGCAGTGCGTGGCGGTTAGATCGATCGGTGCGTTGATCTGGTCCCACTCGGTGAACCGCTGAGACCAGAACGCCGTCCACCACTGCTCGTTGAGCGTGTCCAGGTCGCCGTAACGGTTTTGCAGAAACTTTCGGAACTCCGCGGCGCACAGATCGCAGTAGCACTGACAGCCGCCGTATTCATTGGAGATGTGCCAGAGAACCACCGCGGGGTGGTCCTTGTATCGCTCAGCCAAAGCGCGGTTGATGCGCGTGACGTGCTCGCGGTAGACCGGGCTGGTCGGGCAGAAGCGCTGGCGACCGCCATGCAGCGTTCGCCGTCCGTCGGCCTGCACCTTCTGGATTTCCGGGTGCTGGTCGGTCAGCCAGCGCGGATGGGCTGCCGATGGTGTGGCCAAGGCGACACGCAGCCCGCCTTCATACAGGCGGTCCATCACGTCGTCCATCCAGCCCCAGTTGTACTGGCCGGGGGCGGGTTCCAACTGTGACCAGCTGAAAATCCCGAGACTCATCACGTTTACCCCGGCAAGGTTCGCAAGGCGGATGTCCTCGGCCACCGTTTTTTCCGGCCACTGGTCCGGATTGTAATCACCACCGTGCCACAGCACGGGAAACTTCGGGTTGATCGGACCATACTTCGGCATGAAAGGCTCCTTTGGGCTAGAGGATACGTGTCCAGAAGAGACTAGCGAGTTGCCCGGGCGAATCAAGCCCCGACCCGCAGCATATCCAGTTGGTACCGCGGCCGGCAGGGGGCGAACCGCCGCCATTTTCGGTGGACGCGGGTATTGTCCTGCCGCTACCATAACCTTGACCCGTCGGGGGTGTTTCACCTGTATCTGCTATCTATAACATGAGGTGTCCTATATGAAACGCATCGCGATCGCAGCCGTGCTGTCGGCAGTTGTCCTCACACAGGCTCTGGCGGAGAAAGCTACCGTGCTCAACCCGACCGGACGAGAATACAAGAACGAACTCGTCCGCCTTGATGCGAAGGTCCCGGACGGGGATATCGCCATCGTTCACGACGGGGAAGAGGTCCCGCACCAGGTCGAAGTCATCGACGGCAAGCGCGTCGCGTGGGTTCTGGTCGACATGCCGGCGACGACCAGGATGAACATGACCATCGAGAAGCGCAAGCCGACCACCGCCTTCAAGCTGAACGTGAAGGTGACAAAGGACGGCGACCGGTACGTCATGGACAACGGCCTGGTGGCTGTCAAGGTGCCCGCGGCGGCAGAGGGCAAGAAGGCCCCCAGCCCGATCACCGCGGTCCGCCTGCCCGGCGGGAAGTGGATCGGCAAGGGCTTCTTCCAGCACAAATACCCGCTCAAGAAGTTCTCTGCCGAAATTGTCGGCGACGGGACGCTGTTCGGAAAGATCCGCCTGAAATACGAATTCGACGGAAAGGCCGGGTTCGAAGGTGACGTGCCGGCCTACGCGATCGTGGACGTGCGACTGGCCCCGGGGCACCATCACGTGCGGATCGAAGAAGAGCACGAAATGCTGCCCAAGGACTTCTGGGAGTTTGACGTCGCAAACGGTTGGGCCGGGAAGAAGGCGATGGTCGAGATCTACGGCGGTGGGGCCGGGAAGGCCACCAACCGCGCCGTCTGGCCGACGGACCTCACGCCGCTGGGTTGGGACCGCGAAGCGATAGAGAAACGCTATGAGACCAGCGACCCGCGGATCGGCAATACGCTGCTGTGGCTGATCCCCCGGTGGAACCAGCACTATAAGGACGGCTGGTTCTTCGCCGCACATGACGACAAGCAGGCTGCCGGGGCTATTGTCTGCCGCGTGGGCGAGTGGCTCTGGCCGCACCAGAACGCCATTGAGGTCAAGGCCAAGCCCTCGGCAGATTACGCCGGCCTGCGCTGCAGCACGTGGAAGGGCCGCCGCTACTGGTTGCTGACCATCGGCCCGAAGGAGACCTTCGACGGCGGAAAACACGGCGGGAACCGCGCCGGATACGTCCAGCGCTACGCCATGCAGCCGCTGGACAAACTCAACCAGGATTACATCCTCACCTGGCCCGGTTTCGACGGGAAGAAACTCGGCAAGTTCCGCGGCGAGTTCTTCTATTCCAGCGGGATCAACCCGACCGGCTTCTGGCGGAGCATGAGCCGCAATGCCATGCGCAGTGCGGGCAAGGGCAGCGGTAACCTGTCCACCCTCACGCACGTGCAGGTCATGCTCGATCCGGACATGTACGGGTCGTACTGGAACTACACCAGCCCGGAGAACCCGAACTTCTTTACGGATTTCATCAAGCGTCCGATCGGCGAGGGCACGAACCTTCGCAACCATCCTCGGTTCAAGGAAATCGCAAAGCAGGTCGAGCAGAAACTCCGCGAGGACCTCTACCACTCGGTGACGCTCCCCGGCGGAGCAGGCCAGGAATGCCCGGGCTATCTGTCCCACGCGATTCACCAGTACAAGGCGATGGCCCCGATCTGCAAGAAGTACTATGGGTTCGACCCGACCGACTGGCCCCGCTACAAAGCCGCCCAGCAGTTCCTCTATAAGCTCTCCCAGCCGCGAGGAGGGGGCGGGCGCGTCTTCCACCCCGGTGGCGATACCCACCCGGGCAAAAGCGGCCCGAAGAGTGCCGAGGGATACAGGTTCGGCAACCCGAAGAAGTGGACCACCGAGGAACTGCCCGGGTTCGGCGTGATCCTGCGAAACAACTGCGGAACCGGCAAAGAAACGTACATGGCGTTCAAGTCCGGCCCGAACCGCGGACATTACCATGGCGACCAGCTGTCGTTCCATCTGTGCATGGACGCCAAGCCGATCGCGGTGGATCATCATGTCAGTTACGCTCCGCGAGCCGGCCAGGAGCACATGCACAACCGCGTGTGGTTCAGCTCGGACAAGTTCGATTATGCCAACATGGACGGGTACGAGCGGGTGATCGCCCTCAAGACCGGCGACCAGGCGGACGTGGCCATCGGGCAGGTGGAATCCGAGCGGATCCGTGAAGTCAAGAAGCACCCGCCGGAAGCCTGGCACGCCGACCATCCGCAGCAGCGGTTTGACGACAACCCGCTCAAGTACCGCCGGACGGTGGTGCTGGTCAAGGGTCAGGGCGGGGAAGATTACTTCGTCCTGCGGGACCAGTACGCCGGCCCGAAGCTGACGGCCCACTACATGGTGCACACGCTCGGCAAGAGCATCAAGCGGAACGGACAGTCGGTGGACATGGGCAACCTGAAGCTGTTCGTCGCCTCGCCGAAGGAGTTCAAGTTCGGCACGTTCCCGTGGTCGCACAGCAAAGCCGGTGGGCAGACGACCAACTCCCCCGACATCCAGGTCACCGGTGAGAAGGTCGAGTTCGTCACCGTCCTGCACCGGTTCGGCGATAAGGTGAAGATCGAGTCCATCGACGGGGGCGTCCGCGTCGGGAGCGACGAGATTGCCTTCGGCGGCGGGATCGACGACGAAGACGGCGTGACATACGCCACTGTCAAGCGGGACGGAAAGACGATCCAGAGCGTCACCGGAAAAGACATCGACATGGAACGCTCGCAGGGCGAGATCGGTCTATTCGTTCCGGACGCGGGCTATCCGTTCGGCAGGATTCCGGACTGGCTGATCCGCCAGCGGTCGGAAACACCCGACTGGGCCCCGGAATGGGCGAAGGAAGT
>JBKHHU010000137.1:0-9627 GCA_046539045.1 Phycisphaerae bacterium | reverse complement strand
TTGTGCTTTGGAGCTTGTTTGTCATTTGCTTTTTGCAGTTTGTGTTTTTAGTTCCAAATCTCAAACAAGGACCAAACAGCGACACTTCAAATATCAAACTGCCGCGCCCGGGAGGCTGCTTTGGAACTTGTCATTTGCAGTTTGGAGCTTGTTTGTATTTTGTAGTTTGTATTTTGTCATTTGCACTTTGCACTTTGTACTCCGTCATCACTGAAGGGCTTCCAGCCGCTTCTTGGCCAGTTCGGTCACCTTCTGCTTCGGGTACTGTTTGACGCAGGAAGCGTAGTGCTCTTTGGCCTCGGCGGTTTTGTTCAGCGCCTCGGCACACATGCCGGCTTCGTACAGGGCCTTGGCAGACCACTCCTTGTACGGGAAGACGATGTCCACCTTCAGAAACTCGGGGATCGCCTTTTCGTAGCGTTTCTCGGCCATGTAGCATTCGCCGGTCTGGAACTGCGCCTGTGCGCCGATGGGCGAGTCGTCGTGCTCGACGAGGTACTCATAGAGCTTGCGGGCGTCGTCGTACTTGCCCATGTTCTGCAGTGCCCAGCCGGCTCCGTAGCGAGCCTGGTTGGCGAACTTGCTCTTGGGGTACTTCTTCAGGAAGTCGCTGTAGACCTTGTGGGCTTCCTTGTAGTCGCCCTTGCCGTTGTAGCTTTTGCCCAGCTCGAGCATGGCCACGACGGTCTGCTCTTCGGTCGGCTTGCGGTCCAGCAGCTTGCGGAACTGGCGGACGGCCAGATCGTGCTTGCCGGTCATCCCGAAGCACTTGCCGGCCAGCATGAGGGCGGAGTTGGTGACCTCGTGCTTCGGGAACTTCTCGGCCATGGCAACGAACACCGGGGCCGCCTCGGTCGGCTTGTTGAGTTTCAGCAGGCTGTTGCCCAAGTGGTAGGCGGACACGGCCCGGACGTCGGCGGAGGCTTTCTCATTCCCGACGACCTTCTTCAGCAGGTCGCGGGCCTCTTCATACTTCTCTGCCTTGTACAACAGCCCGCCGAGTTCCGCGGCAGCGGGTACTGCCGCATCGGAGTCCGGGAATTTCTTGATGAGCGTCGCGTAAGTTTTCTTCGCTTCGTCCTTCTTGCCGGTTTCCCGCTGGGCCCAGGCCAGGTCGTAGAGGATCTCCGGTTTGGCGGTGCCGTCATCGCCGGCCAGGTTGGCCAGCAGCTTCCGGGCATCCTCGTGCTTGTCCATCTTCGTCAGGCACTGGGCACGCAGATGCTGGGCGCGGGCGGCGCGGGCGGATTTCTCGAACTGTTTGGCGAAGCTCTGCAGCACGTTCTCGGCATCCTTCGTCTGACCGGCCCGGAACAGGCACAGGCCGCGATAGAACATCGCATCGGCGGCGCGTTTGTGTTTGGGGTGCTTGTTCAGGAACGTGGCGAAGCGGTCGGCGGCATCGGCAAAGTCTTCGCGGTCCATCTCGCACCAGGCGCGGAGGTATCGAGCGGGTGCGGCGATGTCCGCTTCCGGGTCGGCCGAGAGGATCTTGTCCAACGGCTGGGTCGCCGGTTCGGGCTTGCCTTTGGCGGTGAGCATCTGGGCGTATTCGAGCAGAGCCCGCTGGACCCACGGTGTCGCGTCGAGTTTGAGCAGCGAGGCGAAGAGCTTTGAGGCGTCGTCGGTCTTCCCCGCCCGCAGCAGCGCGATAGCCTGCCGGGCGGCAGCTTCATCGGTGTACTGCTTGTGATCGGTCTTGAGGTAGGCATCCAGGGCGGAGGCGGATGTGTCATAGCTGCCGACGCTGAACCGCGCCGTACCGAGGAAGAACAGCGCCTCGGGCGTCTTCTTCGCGGCATCGAGATCCTTGTCTCCGAGGAGCTTTTCCAGCGTTTCAACGGCCTGCTTGTCTTGGTTGGTCAGCAGCCGGCATTGGCCGGCGCGGAGCAGGGCGGTCCGCTTCAGGTCCTTGTTGTCCTTCGCGGACTCGGCGAGCTTCCTATAGGTTTCCAGCGAGGGCTTGTATTCCTTGAGCAGGAACAGGTTCTCGGCGTTCAGTTCCCGGGCGTCGCCGGCGAACGCATTGTTTTCATCGCCGATGAGCTTCTCGCAGACGGCTTTGCTCTGGGCGAACTGTCCGGCTTTGTGGAGGCAGAAGGCCTGCTGGTAGGTCGCTTCGTCGGCGCGGGGGCTGGTGGGGAACTTCTGGGCAAACTGCCCGAAATGCGTTGCCGCCGCGTCGAAGTCCCTGAGTTTCAGGCTGCAGACGGCCCGGTCGAACATCACGCTGCGAAGGTTCTCCGGGGCCGGGTTGTGCCCGGCCAGCTCGTCGAGCGTCTTCTGGGCCTCGCCGTATTTCTTCCCGGCCATATCGCAACGGGCCAGGTAGTACCGGGCGTTCAGGCGTCGCTTCTTGTCTTCCCTGGCGACCTTGGAGAGCGTCTTTCGGGCGTCGTCGATTTTGCCCGAGAGCATCTGCGCGATGCCCAACTGCAACCGCGCGGGGGCAGCGACGGAGCTCTTGCCTTCCTTACCGATGGCCGCGGAGAGGTGCTTGATCGCTTCGTCGTGTTTGCCGAGTTTAATCTGGGCGGCGCCCAGGTTGTATCGGGCTTCAGCCAGCCGGGCCGGCGGGGCGAGTTGCACCAGCTTCTCGAACTGCTCGGCAGCGGGCTTGTAGCTGCCCTGCTCGATCAGGCACTGGCCCAGCACCATCCGGGCGTTGACCTCGTAGGGCGAGTTGGGGGTTTCAAGGACCTTCTGCAGGCTCTTTGCTGCATCGTCATATTCGCTCTGGCGGTACTGCGTGATGCCCAGCAGATACCATGCGGTCGGGGCATGCGGACTCTTTCCATCGGCCTGGAGCAGCTGTTTGCACGCCTTCTCCGCCTCGGACATCTTGCCCTGCAGGTAGAGTGCCTGGGCCTTGCTCAGCCGGGCCGAGCCGGCATGCTTGCTCTTGGGGTGTTTCTCGATGAGCGTATCGAACGCTTTGACCGCCGCGTCGTAGTCCTTCTGTTGCATCAGGCAATGGCCGAGCACGGCGCGGGCTTCGTCGGCGAGGTTGAAATCGCCGTCTTTGAGAACCTGCTGCAGGCGGGAGGCGGCTTTGTCGTACTCGCCGAGCCGGTACCGGCAGACCGCCAGACCGTATTGAGCGGAGGTGACTTCCTCGTGTTTTGGGTATTTATCCAGGAACTTGAGGTATTCCGAGGCAGCATCCTTGTACCGCCCGACGCGCATCAGCCCGCCGGCAGCCAGCAACTGCTTGCCCGCGGCGTCCACGGTCGAACCGCTGCCCTGCGCTGCGGCACGTTCTGCAGCAAAGGGGCTCAGGGCGAAAACCAATATTCCATATGCGATCAGGAGGTACTTCTTGCTCACCTTGATGCCTCCACGGCACTATCGAGTGTTGACATGACGCTTCGGCAACGGACGCGGACGTCCCGCGAGCCAGCCGATTATAAGACTACAACGCGCGGGAGTCGGTTACGTACTGCAAAAAATTATTCCGGCGGCAACGGTTTTGTCCACGAATTACTTGAATTGGCACGAACTACTCGACGGCCGCCAAAAAAGGCTGGTGTGTCGCATGACACACCAGCCTTTTTTCTACTCAATTTGGCGGTTTCGGCGGCTTGTAACGTCTCGAAACTACTCCGCGGCACTTCCGCCTTTGTTCCGGAGGCTCACCATCAGCGAGAATCCCATGGTCCCCCCGGCGTTCTCCACACGCATCATGATCGAGTTGTAGCCTTCCTTCAGCATCACCGGCCGGAAGGCTTCATTGCTTAACCAGCGCTTGGGCGTGGTTTTGGACTCGAATACCTTCTCTCCGTTGACCCAGAGCCGGCAGTGATCGTCGCTGCCGATGGCGACCCAGTATTCCTCTTCCGGTTTGCCGGAGGGGTTCTCCTCGATGTAGATCTCTGTGAAGGCGTAATAAATCGCGTATTTATCCACCGTCCAGTGCGGGGGCACGTTCTTTATATGGCTGCTTTGCCACCAGATCCACTCCAGCGTCCTGCCGCCCTTGCCACCGGCGAACTGCTCGTTGAGATCGATATCGTCGGTGTTGTGTTCCGGGCGGAATTTGTGGTGCAGGTTGCGACGGCCTTCGTTGGGGAACGGGCCGACGATGTACCACGTGTCGATATAGAACCAGTCCTCGTACGGATAGTTGCCCTTGAGGATCTTCCTGCCGGGCATGGCCCGGATATTGCCCCCGCCGTGCTCGTCGGAGGGGAAATACTCGTGCATCAGCAGCGGCGGACCGATGGACGGCCCGTCTTCGACGGAACCTCCGCTCCCACCGGTGAAGTAAGCGCCTCCGCCGGAAGCGTCGATGGCGGATTCGGTCGAGTCTACCGACAGCGTCCCGCGGAGCTTCTCCAGCTGCATTTTGGTGTGGGATATGATCGCACCGGTCTCTGCCTCGATGGCGGACATCTGGTTTTGGAACTTCTCGTAGTCGTCCATCGACTTTACCGGATTGAACAGCACGCCCTCGTTTGCCGCCGGACGGTTCGGCGCGTCCGGCTCGTAGGTATCCAGCGCCTGTTTGGGCGTGAGGTCTTTCTCGAAAGAGGCCAGCCCCGCCGCGCGGGCCTGTCTGATGGCGTTGGCGAGGATCTTCTCGGCATCGATGGCGCCTCTATAATGCTCCAGCACGTCTTTCTCATCGCCGGCCAACGCGGCGCGGGTTTTGTCGGTCACATCTCCGGAAAGGGTTTCCGGCGGGTTCTGCATCCCGCGGGCCTCCATCATCTGCATGACTTTCCCGTCCCGCTCCTTCTGGATGTCCGAAGCGACCTCGACCAGCTCAGCCAGCTGCCGTTCCAGGCGATCGGCCCGACTTTCGAGGATGCGCCGCTGCATGTCCCGCAGTTCCGCCACAGTAGGCGGGTCGGGTTCGCTTGTCGTGCCGGCGGAGAACAACTGCTCGTGGAACGGGATCAGCACCCCGACGATGATGACCACGTGCAATGCCGCCGAAGCGACCCAGAACGCCAGCCGGTCCCGCTGTTCCATGTCCCGGTTCCGGTCCGGGAAGAACAGCAGCCCGATCACGCCGACAATGCTGAACACACCCAGCAGGCCCAGCAACGCCGTGTAACCCTTGGCGGCCATGTACATGAAGCAGCCGAAGACCAGTACCACAGTCGCGACCACGGCCAGCGCAACCAGCACAGGCAGGCCCAGCCATCCGGGCAGTTCAAAGCCCGGCGCGAAGTGCAGCAGCAATCCAAGTGCCGCGGCGATCTGCCCGAACAGGCCCAGCCCGACGCCGATATATGCTTTCATCCCCAGTTTGGGAATCATGTCGTTCTCCTTGCGGACTCATCGAGGCGGCTAGTTGCGGGTACGGATTCCAACTTCTTTCAGGTTCGAAAACTGGCATTCATCCAGCACCCAGGCCAGCACCTGCGTGGTCACGCCACGATGAGCGTCAATGCGGACGCGCGGTGGGTTGATCCGGTCGCCTTCGGCCCGCAAACGCCGGACGAGAACTTCCTTGTAGACCTTGTCGCCGTTGTACCAGAACTCGCCGTTGCTATCGATGCTGATGACGATCGTGTCCGGCTCGACCTTCGCCTTCACGGCAGAGCCGCTTTCCGGGAGCGTCAGCGGGATTTCCTTGTGCGCCTGACGCAGTGTGGAAGCGACCAGGAAGAACACCAGCAGCAGGAAGACGCAGTCAATCAGCGGCGCCATCTGTACGGCGACTTCTTCTTCGTCTTGTTGCAGTCGCAGTCTCATGAATTACGCCTCCTGACGGGCTTCCTGGGGCAGCATCCAGCGGTTGATCAGCATGGAGGCTTCCTCTTCCAGACGGATGGCCAGCCCGTTGGTGCGGCTCTTGAAGTAGTGGTAGGCGATCAGCGACGGGATGGACACGACCAGGCCCGCTGCCGTGGTGACCAGCGCCTTGGCGATGGAGTCGGCCAGCAGTCCCGCGTCGTTCATGGTCCCTGCCATCGCGACCACGTCGAACGCCTCGATCATGCCCACGACGGTGCCCAGCAGACCCAGCAGCGGAGAGACGGTCGCGACGATCGCCAGCGGCATGATACGCTGATAGTGACGACGGATCTCGCGGGCGCCGATGTCGCCTGCCGCCATGGATACATCCGCCAGCGGGGCTTGCCGGTTGTCCAGCACGAAGCCGATGATGCGGCTGAGCGTGCTGCGGTCGCTCTTGAGCAGGTTGCTCAGCTCGCCCATCTGGCCCTTCTGGTAAAGCTGATTGGCGCGGATGGCCATGCCACCAGGGGCGATCGACCCGCTTCGCAGGCAGACGAACCGCTCGATGATGAACGTCAGGCCGATCAGGCTGAGCAGACCGAGGAAGATCATCGTGATCCCGCCCTTCTGCAGTTCGTCCCAGAAAGCCTGGATCTTCTGGCCGAACGACTCCTCCGTAAGCCCGCCGCCCGGCGAGGCGTTCTGAGCCATCGCCGGCGCAGCCAGAATGACGCTCAGCGTCAGCAGCACCACAAAAACTACACACCATTTTCCAACGTTCATCAGATTCGCCCTTTCATGCATTGCTACGACCGGGGGATTGGGATTCGGTTATTCCGGTAGTTCTTAAACCCGCAACCGGTCGGTTGTTTCGTTCGGTTTTCACGCAATTTTGACCTGAATTGCGAAACCCCTTTTGCAGACAGCGCAAATGATCCCGTAGAAATCGCCCCCGACCTGCCTCCCCGCCAGCCGATGTGAGCCCCGGACGGCAGTACGGTGGTGATGCCGTCAACGCCCACGGGGTTGTCTTGCGGACCCGCGCCCAATGAACTGCATCAACCGCGCGACTTGGCGTCGCGGGCTCACGGCGATGCGCCACCATTCGTCCTTTGTACTTTGTACTTTGCACTTTGTACTTCGTCATTCCCGTTTGCAGTCAACGGCCTGTCCGGACTCCGCCGAGCGGTACAACGCTTCCATCAGCTCGGCCTGGACCAGACCGTCGGCTGCCGTAACCCGAGGCTGGGTTTGGCCCCGAATCGCGTCGATGAAGTTTGCGTCCGGATCGGCCTCGCCTTCCGGCTCGGGCAGGTCGGCGATCTGTCCGTCCTTGTCGCAGGCCCGGATCCACTCGCCTCGCCAACCGTCGACCTCCACGCGCCCGCGGCGGAAAATGAAGGCCATGTGGCTGCCGTCCGGCTCGCTGTCGCCCCCGATGGCGATATTGGCTAAAACGCCGTTGGCGAACCGGGCCGTCAGCACCGTGTTGATGTCCACCGGCGTGCCGGAACGGTCCAGCAGAGCAAACACCTGCTCGACCGGCGTCTGCAACGTCCAGCACAGGCTGTTGAGAAGATGGGCACCGCTGTCATACGCCTGCCCCCCACCGGACAGCTCCGGCTCGTGCCGCCAGCTGCCCTCGGTCAACGCCTTCCAGTTCTGGGCAAGATACCCGCTGACCATCTGCAACTGCCCGAACCGCCCGTCGGCAACCGCCTCCCGCAGGTATTCGAAAGGCCGCGTGTACGACGTGTTGTAGCAGACGCTCAGCACCTTCCCGCTCTGCTCGACGCGGGCAACCAGATCCCTCGCCTGAGACGCCTGAGTGACCATCGGCTTTTCCAGCAGCACATGACAGCCGCGACCCAGCGCCTCGCATGCCTGGTCGTAGTGCAACGTGTGCGGTGTGACGATGACCACCGCGTCCAACTCCACCTCGCGATACATCTCGACGGTGTTGGTAAACCGCTGCGGAGCCGGCTCGTACCCGTCCAGCCGCCGCTGCACCAGGCGCTCGATGCTCTCAGGGCTGGTATCGCACAGAGCGACAATCTGCACGTCATCCCGCGACTTCAGCCGACGGGCATGCCCGCCGGCCATGTTCCCACATCCGATGATGGCGACCTTGATCTTGTCCACAGAAACCCTTTCAGCGAAATCTCAGACGACAAAAACCAAAACTCAAACAAGGACCAAACCGCACATCTCAAATCACAAAAACCGCCGCTCACAAACCGGGTCCGATCGCGTGGTTTGGTGCTTTCTATTTGCCTTTTGTACTCTCTACTTCGTCATTCGTCCTTTGTACTTTCCTTGTAGCTTTCCGGCCGCAGATCGTAGCAACTGATCCGGTTGCCCTGTCGGAAGAACAGCCGCCCCTGGCCGATGGCGGGGTTGATCCACGCTTCCTTCTTGTCCCGGACCGGATTGAACGCGCTGACCTGCTCGAACCCGTCTTTGGTCGGCTTGATCAGGTGGAGCCGGGCCACGATGCCCTCTTTGCTCTTCCAGCCCATCTCCCCACCGGTGACCAGGTAGATCATACCGTCAGCCGCGGCCAGGGAGCCGCTGGCGCGGACCTTTTCCTGGTGGATCAGCTTGCCGGTTCTCAGGTCGCGGGCAAACAGGAACATGGGGCGAACAGTCTTTTTGCGCTTCTGCGTCTTGCCCTTTTTCTCGACGGTGACCTCGATCTCCTTGCGGAGTCGACCCATGTAGTACACCCGCCCGTCCAGGATCAGCGCCTGGCTGATGTCGTCCAGACCGTGATCCAGCTTCCAGACCTCGCGGAACGGCTCTTTCTCATCGGAACCCCCGGCGTCCACGCGCTCCAGCAGCACCGCGCGGTGCCGGCCCATGTCCGCGAAAACGTAGCCGTCGGAGTAGATCGGAGTCATCATCGTGCCGGTCCTGCCGTCTTTCCGCTTCCAGACGATCTTCCCGTTTTCCGGATCGATGGCGACGAATGCGTGCCAGAGGTTGTCCACGATGAGGGGCTTCTTCTCGTGCGGGACCAGCACCGGAGAGCTGTCGCCGATGGCCAGCGTGCTCGGCTCACTGGCCCAAACTACCTTCCCGGTTTCCAGGTCCAGCGCCACGTGCGTGTGCTTCCCACGGCGGATGGCGCTGATGACCTTGTCCTTGTAGATCAGCGGCGTGATGTTGTACCCATGGCCGGGGATTTTGTTCCCGAAGTCCTTGACCGTGTCGACCGCCCAGATTTTCGAGCCGTCGGATACCTTTCGGCAGTGGATTACGCCGTCGCCGCTGGCGAAGACGGCCTTGTCTCCGGCGATCTCCAGCGTGCTGCGCGTTCCGGCGAAGCGGCCTTCGGTACGGTCCGGACCGTATGCAGCCTTGTAGATGAGCTTCCCGCTGTCGATATCGAAACAGAACAGCCTGCCCGGGTTCGTCCCGCCGAGCACATACGCTCTACCATCGTGAATCGTCACGCTCGACCAGCCGGAGCCGAGCCCGTTGTAGGTCCACAGCAGCTTCGGCCCCTCTTCCGGCCACTTGTCCAGAAGGTTCTCCGCCGGGTAGACGCCGTCCCGGCCCACCCCGCGATACCCGCCGGAATAGGCGGGTTTCGCTGGGCTGGATTCCCCACCGCCGGTAGTTTTCCCCCCTGCCGAGGCGGATGCGGTCGCTACCATGACAAGCATGGCGAGGGCCAGGATTCGGTGCAGTCGGGCTGCTGTGGACATGATGGCTCCTTGTTCTACTTGTGCGCCGAGGAAAGCTTCATCTGCACTTTCGGATCGCCGAGCAGTAGACGTTGCTGTAGCTGCGGATGAAGATGCGGTTGCCGCTCACGAACGGCTGGGCACCTTCGTCGAAGAAATCGTACTTCTTGTAGTAGCGTTTGCCGAGCCTGTTGCAGCCTTCCGATCGGGTCACGAGAATCGTCGATCCAGCGCTTCTCTGCCGTGACCT